>NZ_CP033906.1:911410-1215213 GCF_003816055.1 Bacillus sp. FJAT-42376 | reverse complement strand
ATTTCGGCGTTATCGGCTTCGTTCAGCAGCGACGCTTATTAATATACCACCTGGTTAAACTCAGGTCAATAACTTTTTTTAAAAGAATAAGCCCGGTGATAAATTCCTTTGCCCTTCGTCTCAATGAGATGGATTCCCACGAACTGCTTCTCCACTAAAAACTCCAGTAAAATACTGAGGTCCACTCCATAATAGGCGATTTCCGGATGAGCCAGGAGCTCTGAAAAATGCCAGTAATCTTTTTCTTCTAATATAGAAAGCAAATGCGCGGCTCCCACATCCGCCTTCGAATGGATGAGGAAATCACTCGCTAAAAATAAAAGTTCCAGTCTTTTATTCAAAGGTTCTCCGCTATCGATCAGCTCTTGGTAAAGTTTATAAACCTGAGGCTCAATTTGTCTTACTTGATTCCATACCGTAATTTCCGGATAGAAGCCCTGGTCAATCACTTCCAGCCTTGCAAGATGATGAAGGGCATGAACGATATGATTATATGCGTCCAGATATTGTTTTGCCTCAAAAAAAGCCTTCCCCTCAAAATAACGCCTGATGAGTTTCCCGTACTCCATTACAATTTTTAATTTTCTTTCTGAAAAAGGAAATGTATTCAGTGTTTCTACCATTGAAGACAAGTATTCATTCCGGTCGAATAAAACTTTCCCGTTCAAAATCCAGTCAATGATTCTTCTGTTTGTTCCAAGAACAAGCCATTCGCTAATTTGTTTTTCTGTGACGATATGCATCGAAGCCTTCTGATTATTAAATTCGTAGTGTTTGATATGTACAGGTGTTTCAGCTGTCCTGACAATGATGAGCAGAGCTGCATCAAACATGTCTGTCGCAGCCGAAGTCTGATCTTTTTTTTCTACCATGATTACTGCAAGCGTGTCAGGATGACTTGCCCGTTCCTGATAAATAGGACGGAGAATGTTTTCCATCTTAATAATTCCTCCAAGCACAAGATTGATTCGTCTCTTACTTCTACATTTTTTCGTAATACCCTTTTTCGACAAACATTTATCCCACTAAAGGATTAAAATCCGTTTTTCCGGCAAGGAATTTTTCCGGATATTTATGGGTAATTTTTCAATTTCTTTCCCCTTTCCTGTGATATATTTAGTATAAGGGGATGATGAGATGGCTCGCGCATACTCAAATAAAATTAACAAAATAAGAACGTTCGCGCTCAGTTTAGTTTTTATTGGGTTCATTATTATGTATTTAGGGATTTTTTTCAGACAGTCAATCATTGCAATGACAATTTTTATGCTTCTGGGATTGCTTTCGATTTTAGCCAGCACAGCTGTTTACTTCTGGATTGGCATGCTGTCGACAAGAGCTGTACAAGTAATCTGTCCTTCCTGCCAAAAGCCGACGAAAATTCTCGGAAGGGTGGATATGTGCATGCACTGCCGGGAGCCTCTGACACTGGACAAGCAGCTTGAAGGAAAAGAATTCAATGAAGATTATAACCGGAAAACGGCAAAAAAAAGCTGATAGGCTCTGAATCCTATCAGCTTTTTTAATGGATTTTTTTCTGGCTGCAGCTGCTGCATTCCCCGTAGATTTCCATCCTGTGATGGCTTACTTTGAATCCCGTGACATGGGCTGCAAGATGTTCCACTTCATCCAGACCCGGATAATGGAAGTCTACAATTTTGCCGCATGTTTCGCAGATCACGTGGTAGTGCTCAGTTGTGACGAAATCGAACCGGCTGGAGGAATCACCGTAGGTCAATTCTTTTACAAGACCGACTTCTTTAAAAACACGAAGGTTATTATAGACTGTTGCCACACTCATATTTGGAAACTTACCTTCCAATGATTTATAAATATCGTCCGCTGTAGGATGGTTCATGGATTGAATAAGGTATTCCAAAATGGCATGACGCTGCGGGGTAATCCGGACTCCGGTTTGCTTTAACGTATCAATCGCTTCCTTGAGCTGATGTTCAGACATCCGCCATGCACCTCTCTTCCGAAAAACATTCTCACATTATAATATTTATAAATAGTGTACTCCGGGGAATTGAGTTTTGTCAATGCTCCGGCCTATTGGAATGCGCAGTTAAGCCGGTATTTTCTCATAAAAAAATGTGCAGAATCAGATTCTGCACCCATGTCGCACTAACTTTGAGGAGGTTATGCCTTCCCTCTTACTATATACATTTGTCTTCCTTTTGGAATGGACACCCGCCTTGTTTTACATATTTATTCTTTAAATGGAAAAATATAGTGTCATTTTGATATTAAAGTGATATCATATTGATATAAACATACAGGGGGTCAAATCATGATAGAAAAAAAGATTTGGAAAGTGAATGGTTTTGCAGGGGTTTTACTGTTTCTTATTTTTGCCGGAGGCGCTCTTCTTTTCTTAAACATGCAGCAGCAGATGGGTGAAGTTCCCGCCATTGGGCTTGCCGTCGCCTCTCTCCTTCTCGGGATGCTCATTTTAAGCGGCATGACCATTGTCCAGCCGAATAAAGCCCATGTGTGTACATTCTTCGGAACATACCGGGGAGTAATCCGGGAGCAGGGCTTCTGGCTGACAATCCCGCTTACGATTCGCAGCAGCATTTCCCTGAGAGCTGTCAACTTTAACAGTGAAAAACTTAAAGTGAATGATTTTGAAGGCAATCCGATTGAAATCGCAGCCGTCATCGTTTACAGAGTATTGGATTCAGCGAAAGCCATGTATGATGTTAACGACTATGTGGAATTTGTCCGTATTCAGAGTGAAACAGGAATCCGCCATATTGCCACTCAATATCCGTATGATAATTTTTACGGGGAAGAAGGAATCTCTTTAAGAAAGAATAGTGATGAAATAGCCGATATGCTCGCAAAAGATCTTCAAAGAAGATTGGAAGTTGCCGGAGTGGAAGTTATCGAAGCCCGGATTATGAATCTCGCCTATTCCTCTGAGATTGCTTCTGCGATGCTTCAGAGGCAGCAGGCAACAGCAGTTCTAGCTGCCCGGAAAGTCATTGTGGATGGGGCAGTAGGTTTGGTGAAATCCGCAATTGAACAGCTCGCGGAAGAAGGCGTTGTTGAGCTGGATGAAGAGAAAAAAGCACAGATGGTCAATAATTTAATGGTTTCCCTCGTGTCCGAAAAAGGCATGCAGCCGATCATTAATTCAGGAAGCATCTACTAGGTTGTGATGAAATGAAGCGAAAAAACTTTCCTCTCAGAATTGATCCGGAGCTTTATAAAGCACTGGAGAAGTGGGCGGATGATGAAATTAGGAGCGTCAATGCCCAGATTGAGATCATTTTGAAGGAAGCGGTAAAACGCGCCGGACGAAGCAAAAAAGAAGAATAAAAGGAGGAGCCGGACGCTATGCATCCGGTTCTCTTTAATGTCGAGGCATATCACAAGCATCGCTGAAACATTGAGTGCTGTGATTGATTAGGTCCAGGCTGGTTTCTCTTTCTCCGTCAGCATCCTGAATATAAGAAAAAAGCCTGAGAAACAATCTCCCAGGCTTTCGCGGTTTAGTTCCTTTGCTTAATAAACGCCAGTGCTTCCTCCACATGATCCTTCACTTTGACTTTTTTCCATTCTTTTATAATCTTCCCTTCCGGATCGATAATAAAAGTGGAGCGTTCAATGCCCATGTATTCTTTCCCGAAGTTCTTTTTCAGCTTCCAGACACCGTATGCTTCTGACACTTTATGATCCTCATCGGCAAGCAGGTGAAACGGAAGATCATATTTGTCTCTGAATTTATCATGCTTGTCTACAGGATCCGGGCTCACACCAAGAATCACCGCATTTACATCCGAAAATTCACTGTGGCGGTCACGAAAATCACAAGCCTGCGTGGTGCACCCCGGCGTCATGTCCTTCGGATAAAAATAGAGAACCACATACTTGCCTCTATAATCAGACAGCTTCACTTTTTCGCCGCCAGCTGCAATCAGTTCAAATTCGGGAGCCTGTACTCCAACTTCAATACTCATGTTTTCCCCTCCAGATAGGTTATCTATCTAGAGCGTACCCAAAAGCGGGAATTCATACAACTATTTCGCGTTTTTATCGATCTCAAATACAGTTCTGGCTACTAAAATAACCGGCAGCATATAGCCAATCAGCGCTTCAATTACAGCAAGCAGCCTCCCCGCCCCGACCGGAATAATCTCCCCGTAACCGACAGAAAACAGTGTAACCGCGCTAAAATACAGACTGGTGTTCAGATGCTCCAGATAATTTCCTTTAATCGGTTCATTTCCCTGCGTCAAAACCCCATGTCCTGTCTGGATGAAAAGAAGGTACATCATCGCAAAGCCGATCAGGATGGACATATATAAAAAAGCGATAACAAGAATTGTTTCGCGGGACAGAAATTGCTGCTCTTTAAACGTCTTCGCTGTGATCCGGACGGACATGAGCAGGCAAAAAATTGTGGCGATGGCAATAACCGGTTCCATAAATGCCTCCGTGTTTGTCCTTTTTGTATGTATATGCGGGAACAAAAGTTAAATATGTTTTTGGATTTGGGGTAGGGTCTGGCTGGATTGGATCGGCTTTGCACTGAAACTAGCTTTTGCACTGCCCCCCTGAACCTCCGTATAAAGGGGGTGTGAAAAAAAAAAACCGCACCTATGGAAATATGATAAATTTTTAACAAAGCCAAAAACTATTTGGCACCGGGCGTCGTCTAAGTGTGGAAAAGGGGGGAAGACAGGTTGGAAGAATCAATCGCTGAAATATGGGAAACCGAAGATAAGGAAGCCGTTCTCGATGAAATCATTCATTTATATGGACAGGATATCCTCCAGCTTGCTTATTCTTACGTAAAGAATAAAGCAATTGCGGAAGATTTGACTCAGGATATATTCGTGAAGTGCTATAAATCCTTACATACCTATAATAGAAAATCCAAGATTAGGACTTGGCTATGGAGAATTGCCATTAATACATGCAAAGATCATGTAAAGAGCTGGTACAGCAAAAACGTTATGGCTGCAAGCGAAGAACTAACGCATAGCTGGGATTCTGAACAATTAGTTGAAGAGGAAGTTCTGCAAAAAGATACCGATGACCTGCTTGCAGCCGCAGTCATGGAGCTGCCGATTCAATATAGAGAGGTCATTTACTTGTTTTATTTTGAAGAATTAACGATCAAAGAAATCTCTGCTTTAGCCAGCGTTAATGAAAACACCGTTAAAACAAGAATGAAGCGTGCTAAAGAACTTTTGAAGGAAAGATTGGAGGACAATCATCAATGGACAAGCGATTAAGATCCCTTCGCCAATCAATGAAAAAGACTGTGTTCAGCGAACTGAACTTTACAGAAAAGATGCACAGGGAAATCAGAAAAAAAATCACAGAAGACATTTCAGACGAAGATCTGCTTCTGGCTGTCATGCAGCTGTTGGCAGCCGAGAAAACAGGCTTTGACCTGTCCCGCTCTATCCGTTCCCGAGGCATCCGGAAATTTCATGAAAATGAGGGGGATTTATATACGATGCTGCATGAGCTTGAATCAAAAGGGTGGCTCAAAAGCCGATGGGACAATGAGAGCCGCAAACACTATCAGCTGAATGCTAAAGGACGGAAACAGCTCCAAAAGCTCGAAAAAAAATCAGCCGCTCCTTCATTAAAATGGAATGAACAGCCGGAGGGATAAAAAATGGCGGATCAAAAGACGTTCTTAAGTGAAGTCACAAAGCACATCAAAATGAAAGAAGCGAAGAAACTCGTTACAGCAGAGCTTGCGGGCCATATTGAGGCAGGGAAACAGGAGTGGATCCGGCAAGGGCTAACGGAAGAAGAGGCAGAAGAAAAAGCGGTTAGGGAGATGGGGAGTCCTCATTCGATTGGTGAGAAGTTTAATAAGATTTACAGGCCTCAGGTGGACTGGATAACGCTTGTGCTGCTTGCAGCGGTTTTGGGCTTTGGGTTTTTGCCGCTTATTTCAATTGGTGCATTAAGTAGTAGAGATTACATTATGAGCAAGTCTATATCTGTGCTGATTGGAGCGAGTATCGCAATTGTCCTTATGTATGCAGACTATAGGAAATGGGCTAAGTTTAGATGGCATTTTTATATAGCTGGACTGGTTCTATTATGCCTGATGAGTAATTTATTCCCTGATCATTCGCTGTTCCCTGAATTCTTTCCTAAAGTAAAGGGAGTCACCTATATATATTTAGGTGGGACTTTTATTTTCAGTAATTTATTTACACTTTCTTTATTTTATTTAGGCTGGGCAGGCATCCTGCAAAAATCTGACTTAAAACTATGGGAATTCCTATTATTGTTCACAATTCCTGGCTTTATTTTTTATAAAACTGGAATTCCTACTTGTATGCTTTATATGGTAATGGTCTTCTCCATGCTGTTCCAGAGCAGGGTAAAGAAAAGAGCAGAGATCATAGTAATATCAAGCTGCATGTTGATAATATCTGGAGTAACTTTAGCTATTACTTTTCTGAAAAATCAGGAGCTATTGGATCGTTTCAACGGATTTATCAATCCCGACATTTACAAACATAGTTCCGGCTATATATATGTAGAAATAAAAAAAGTTTTGAGCAATGCCGAGTGGTTGGGGTCAAATATGGAGAGAGTTCCTCTAGCACACACAGACTATGCATTTTTAAGCATTATACGCTCATTTGGGTATTTACCAGCCTTTCTTGTAGCTTTAGCCCTTATTCTGCTGCTGATTAGGATATTTCAATTGATCTCTTCTGTAAAAGACCCTTTTGGCAGAACTTTGATCACAGGAGGCTGCTTCCTGTATTCAGTCCAAGTTTTATACAGTATCGCTATGTCCTTGGGATTGCTTCCATCCATATCTGTATCTTTGCCCTTTATAAGCTACGGTTTTACTCCTCTTGTGATGAATGCTGTATTGGTAGGAGCTGCATTAAGTATTTACAGGCGGAAAAATCTTAGCTTTATTTAACAAAAAGACCGGCTCCCAATTCACGAGCCGGTCTTCCCATCTTATCTTTTCTTCACTTTCTTACTAATCAGCTGATACAGCTTCTCCCACTCGGGAGCTTTTTTTGGTTCTTCTTTTGGCGTTGTATCTTTTTTCTTGGCCATCAGGATTGGCTCCTTTCGACTGCGGGTTTGCACTGACCACCGTTCTGCTAAAGGATTAAACCTCCGTCCCCTATCCCGCAGAACGGTTCATTGATAGGGGATGAGCGGATTATTGCTTTGTCCCTTGCTGCACTGACGCATTGGGGGTCAGTGCAATGCTCTGACCCCCGCTCTGCTAAAGCACTAAACCTCCGTCCCCCTCCCTCCCAATTACATGTCGGGACAGGGTTTACCGGACAGCTCCTTGTTCCCCCGCCGCATGAACGCATCGAGGGTCAGTGCAAAACAGCGAGGCAAGCTTAGTTCCCCGCTCCCCGGTACTGCTTCACGCCCTGATTCCATACAAATACGGCAATCAAGAAGAAGGCGATTCCGACAACCGGTGTTAAGAACGCGTACGTATACCATTCTTCTTTTCTCAAAAAGTAAGCCGCCGGATACATGCCGACGAAAGCGAATGGCAGGATCCATGTTAAGACGAAGCGGATGGCTTTGTTATAAATGTCGACCGGATATCGTCCGTAGTTCCCGATGTTATACATCATCGGCATAATGGATGTCCGGGAGTCGGAGTAGAAACTGATGCTTGCGATCATGATGAAGATTCCTGCGTAAACGAGTACTCCTCCGACGGTGAACAGCAGGAATACGAACGGATCATGCCAGTAAAACGGGAGATCCAGCTGAAATCCTGCGTACATCATAACCGCAAAACCGGTTACCGCACCGAACAGCGATTCAAGTTCCATCCTCTCAAGCGTGATCTGGAACAGGCTGTGGATCGGCCTTGTTAAGATCCGGTCCATCTCCCCCTTTACAATGTACCGTTCATTAAAGTCCCATATGTTGAAGAAGGCTCCGAATATCGCGAATGGGATTAGGAAAAATCCGTAAATAAAGATGATTTCGTTTTGGTTCCACCCGCTTAAGGACTGGGTGTGGCCGAATACGACGAGGATAAAGATCAGATTGACAGCCTGAAATAAGAAATCTGAAAAAATTTCAACCAGGACGTCTGCACGGTACTGCAGCCTCGTTTTCATATATTGTCCTGCATATTGGATAAACATCGATAGGTAATACATGTGTTACCCTCCCTGGATGACCATTTGCTTTTTTGCCAGCATCCATAGAAGCTGGATCGGAATGAGGAGGAGGACAGCCCAAACCCCTTGATAGAACAGGGCCTGCATAAGTTCGTTTCCTTTATAGGCCTCGGTGAAAATCATGTTCGGCACATAGCTGATCGCCTGGAACGGGAAGTATTGCATCACATTCTGTGCCCAGCCCGGGTAAAAACTGATCGGCAGGAGCAGTCCGGAAAACAGATCCACGACGACGCGCTTCGCCCGGATAAGTCCGTCGTTATTAAATAGAAAGAACGTCATAATTCCGGTAAGCAAATTAATTTGTGTATTAATGATAAAACTGAAAACGAGTGACAGGGCAAAAAAGATCCAAGTGGACACCCCGCCCGGAAATTCCAGCGGAAAAACGAAGGCGATAAATATCATGCCGGGCAGCGAGAAGAAAATCAGACGGAATACCCCTTCTCCAAATGCCTGCATCGTTTTCATGCCCAGGTAATGATAGGGACGCAGCAGTTCAACCGCTACCTTCCCTTCCTTTATTTCCAGGGCAATCTCCCGGTCGATGTTGTTGAAATAAAAGGCCCTCGCCATCCAGGCTACCGCCACATACGTCGACATCTGCAGTACGCTCAAGCCCTGGATATTCCCTTTGTCTCCATAGATCGCAGACCACAAAAAGAAGTAGGCGCCGATGTTAATACTGTAAATCAGAATCCCGCTGTAGTAGTTCGTCCGGTACGCAAGCATCATCAAAAAGCGGATGCGCACCATTTCAATGTACTTATCCATTATGAGACCCCCGCATCATGTCAGGACCCTCTGTTCCGGCTGATATCCTTTTTCATAAATCTGGCGGATGATCTCTTCTGTCGACACTTCGTGGATGCTCATATCCAGCACTTTTTTCGCCCCTACTACACGGCCGATGAGCTCAGACATGCCGGCTTCCTGTGCGGTAAGCAAGGCTGTCCAGCTGTTTTCATTGTTTTGCTGCCAGAAAACCTCAAGCTCAGCAGAAAGCTCCTTTAATGAAGCTTCATCAACAGGCTCTCCAAACTGAAATTCAATTTTCTTTCCTTCGCCGAAATCCTGGCGGAGATGAGCAAGTGCCCCATCATAAATGATTTTCCCCTGATCGAGCATGATGACCCGCTCGCAAAGCGCCTCAATATCGGATAAATCATGGGTGGTCAGCAGGATCGTCGTTTTGTACTTTTCATTCATTTCCTTCAAGAACTGCCGGATCTTCAGTTTCACCAGTACATCCAGCCCAATCGTCGGCTCGTCCAGAAACAAGAGCGGCGGATTATGGATCAATGCAGCCGCAAGCTCGCATCTCATCCTTTGGCCCAGCGACAGCTTTCGGACCGGCTTATCAAGGAGCGGACCGATATCAAGTGATTCAATCACATGCTCCATGTGATTTTTATAGTCTTCATCAGACACCTTATACACTTTTTTCAGTAGACGGAATGATTCCTGAACCGCGATATCCCACCAGAGCTGAGAGCGCTGGCCGAATACTACACCGATCGAGCTTACGAATTTCTCCCGCTGCCTATGCGGGTCCATTCCATTGACACGAACCGTCCCGGCCGTCGGATTCAGAATTCCCGTCAGCATTTTTATGGAAGTGGATTTTCCCGCTCCGTTTTCGCCGATATAGCCGACCATCTCTCCCTGCTTGATGGTAAACGATAGATCATCGACAGCGCGGACCACTTTATAATTGCGTGTAAACAAATCCCGGAAAGCACCACCGAGGCCTTCCCGGCTCGAATAGGCTTTAAATTCCTTCCGAAGCCCTTCTGTTTCAATGACATTTTTCATTTTGCACGTTCCCTTCTTCATGTCTGCCAAAGATTAGTTTAGCCTATATCATCCCAACATTGAAGGAATTCATCTTCCATGGAAAGAATAAAATGCAGAAACCCATATCCTTTTGGCCGGCTCAGCCGTTTATTATACAAAGGTGCACCTTTAAGGAGTGAATGAAATGAAGAGCAGCGCTGCCCGTTTTGAAAAAAAAGACCTTCATGAAACGTATCTTTCCCTATTTAAATACTGTCTCATGCTTACCCGGAATAAATGGGATGCCGAGGACCTTGCTCAGGCGGCCGTTTGCAGGCTTTTGGAAAAGTATCAGGAACTCCCGGAGGACCTGCCGCAGGCCCTCTATAACAAAGCCGCCTATCATTTGCATATTGACTTTTACCGCAAACAAAGCCGGATTACGATCGGGTTCGTTCCTTCTGATTTAACTGAACCCAAAACAGAAAACAAAATAGCAGAGCTTGCCGAATGGCTCGCCTCTGTCATGACGAAGAAACAGGCAGCCGTCTTTGTGCTGAAGGAAGCGCTGCTTTTCAAAAATGAAGAAATTGCTGAATTGACTGGCTTTACGGTTGCAACCGTTAAAGCGCTTTTATTCAGGGCGAGGCAGCACACGATGCAGGATGGCACATCGGACATTGATGGAGAACTGGCCGCAGCCATCAGCCGTTCTCTGACGGAAGAAGATCCGCATCCCCTGCTCAATCTGCTGACCCTCGTTCCGAAATCAAACAGCGGACCTACAGCACTCATGGCCGCTTCATAAACGGAGGATTTGCAGATGAACATGATTCCTTATGTAGTGGAACAAACGAAACACGGCGAGCGTTCGTATGATATATACTCAAGGCTTTTAAAAGACCGCATCATCATGATCAGTGACGAAATCAATGACCAGACAGCCAACAGCGCGGTCGCACAGATGCTTTTCCTCGCTTCAGAGGATCCGGAAAAAGATATTTCCCTCTATATAAATAGTCCGGGCGGTTCAGTCACGGCAGGTTTTGCGATTATCGATACGATGGATTACATTCAGCCTGACGTGAAAACAATCTGCATCGGAATGGCCGCTTCCATGGGAGCGATGCTGCTCCTGTCCGGGAAAAAGGGAAAACGATATACGCTCCCGTCAGCCGAGGTGATGATCCACCAGCCGCTCGGAGGTGCCCGGGGCCAGGCGTCCGATATTGAAATAACCGCGAAACGCCTGCTTCACACCAAACAGATTTTAAATGAAAAAATCGCCAAACAGACCGGACAGCCAATTGAGAAGGTTGCCCGGGATTCAGACCGCGATTACTATATGACCGCGAAGGAAGCACTCGCCTACGGAATCGTCGATGAAATCATTACCAGGTAGCTGAACAGAAATCCTCCTGAAAAAGTGCTAGAATGAGAGAGCAAACTTTTTTAGGAGGATGATTTATGCAATTCACCAAATCTGAAGAGCTTCAAAAGTCAGCTCTTGAACATATTGTCGGCGGTGTAAACAGCCCGTCCCGATCGTATAAAGCTGTGGGCGGCGGAGCTCCGGTCGTCATGGAAAAAGGCCAGGGCGCTTACTTCTGGGATGTAGACGGAAATAAATACATAGATTACCTGGCGGCATATGGTCCGATCATTACCGGACATGCCCACCCCCATATCACAAAAGCTATTACAAAAGCGGCGGAAAACGGCGTTCTTTATGGAACACCGACACCGTTCGAAATCGATTTTGCGAAGAAGCTGAAAAAAGCCATGCCGAACATGGAAAAGGTCCGTTTCGTAAACTCCGGTACCGAAGCGGTTATGACAACGATCCGTGTAGCCCGTGCCTATACAGGACGCGATAAAGTCATTAAATTTGCGGGCTGCTATCACGGCCACTCCGATCTTGTTCTTGTGGCAGCAGGATCAGGTCCTGCAACACTCGGTACACCGGATTCTGCAGGGGTTCCAAAAAGCATTGCCCAGGAAGTCATCACCGTTCCGTTTAATGACATCGAACCTTTCCGTGAAGCCATGGAAAAATGGGGCAGTGAAATCGCTGCTGTGCTGGTCGAGCCGATCGTCGGCAACTTTGGAATCGTTGAACCGAAACCCGGCTTCCTCGAGCAGGTAAACGAAATCACCCACAACGCCGGTGCTCTTGTCATTTATGATGAAGTCATCACGGCATTCCGCTTCATGTATGGAGGCGCCCAGGATATGCTCGGCGTGACACCTGATTTGACTGCGCTAGGAAAAATTATCGGCGGCGGTCTGCCAATTGGCGCTTACGGCGGTAAAAAAGAGATTATGGAAACTGTCGCACCGCTCGGACCTGCCTATCAGGCAGGAACCATGGCCGGCAACCCCGCTTCCATTCTTTCCGGAATCGCCTGCCTCGAAGTACTGGAGCAGGAAGGCGTCTACGAAGAAATGGACCGGCTTGGCGCGATCCTTGAAGAAGGCATCCTAAAGCATGCGGCTGAACATGATGTCACCATCACAGTGAACCGTCTGAAAGGTGCGCTCACCATCTACTTTACAGATGAAAAAGTAGAAAACTATGAGCAGGCAGAAAACACAGACGGCGAAATGTTCGCCCGCTTCTTTAAAGAAATGCTGCACCAGGGAATCAACCTTGCCCCTTCAAAATACGAAGCCTGGTTCCTGACAACTGAGCATACTGAGGAAGATATTCACGAGACTCTCGCTGCAGTTGAAAAAGCGTTTAGAGCTTTGAAAAAATAAGAATGGGTACAGGACCGGCATGCTTATGAGCCGGTCCTTTTTTTGTGCTTACACACAAGGTGAGGCCGAACTTATCCGATGGTTTCCGGGCCAAGTTCCACCGGATACGGGCCACTTCTTTAGGTTTACGGGCCATTCTCCAGATACGGCCGCTCTTCAGGGCCAACTCGTTTCAAATACAGGCCTTCCTCAGCTTTCTTCACAGTGCATAAAAATACATAATTATTCAGTCCGATTAAGCTTGCATTCTCTGATTCTTTTTAACCTCAACTATGAAAACGCTTACTTAATCATGCATATAAGCGTTTGGAACATTTGTGACACAGTGGTTGACATGAATAGCCCTCTCATCTTTTTGCATAAATAATTGAAAATGTTATTTCAAGGTGATATGATAAAAGCTACAATTCTGAAAATTATATAAATTCAGTGTACGTTCAATTCCTGTCCGGCACTGTTTTCTTTTCTTTTCTCCGCCTTATTTTTACACCCTATTACTCTTCAATTTTATTATCAATTTTCAACCTATATAAGCAGGAGGTGAAGGCGCAGCGAGCGGAATAAACCATTCCCTCATAGCAGCCGATTAATATGAAGCAAAAATGGAGTCCCAGTCTATTCAAAAACTATGAAAACGCAGAACACGATGCATGCGGAATTGTTTCCATCGTCGAGAAACATAACATACCAACGAAAGAGAATATCGATGCTTGTATTAAAGCTCTTGTCACGATGAACCACCGTGCAGGCTTCATAAATGAAGAAGGCGATGGCGTAGGCATTCATATTGATATTCCCCGCAAACTCTGGAAACAAAAGCTTGAAAAGGCCGGTGCGGATTCAAGCCTGACCGACAGAGACGATTTCATTGTCGGCCATTTCTTTTTATCCCGCCACGGCAATCAGCAGGAAACGAAAAAAGCCGCAGAAAACCATATTGCTTCACACGGTTTTGAGATTGTTTTTGAAACGGACAAAGTCACCTCTTCTCACGCACTGGGTCCGATTGCTGTTCAGGAAGAGCCTCTTTTCTGGCAGACTGCCCTGATCCCTGCAAAGGAAACGAGTGAATCACTGACTAAACGCCTATTTGATTTGGCCATTGAACTTGAGAAAGATGAGCACATCCATGCGGCTTCCTTGAGCCAGCATGCCGCCGTATATAAAGTCATGGGCGCAGGCGACATCCTGCCTCAGTATTACCATGATCTTGCGGATCCTTCAGTGGCATCCTCCATGACACTCGGGCACAACCGCTATTCAACGAATACCCTGTCCAACTTTTTCCGTGTGCAGCCATTCAGCATGCTCGGCCATAACGGTGAAATCAATACGATTTCGAAGCTTCGCGATGAGGCGCGCATGATTGGTGCCCCGCTTACAATCGGCGGAAGCGATTCACAGGATTTGAACCGGACGATCGAGACTCTTGTATGCCGTGACGGATACAGCTTGTTTGAGGCACTTGACGTTCTGTTTCCTCCTATTATTAATGAAATCAAGGCCTATCCGGATCACCTCAAAAATCTGTATACGTATATCCGCGAGGCCTGGGGCCATTTTGCACAGGGTCCGGCAGGCATCATTTCCCGCTTTGGGGATGAAGCGGTTTACAGCGTGGACGCTCTTGGTCTGCGTCCGCTTTGGAAAGTGGAAACGAAAACCTCCTATATTTTCGCGTCAGAGCCTGGAATCATTCCAGCAAGTGAATATATGGCGAATCCAAAGCCGCTGGCGCCGGGTGAAAAAGTAGGATTGAAATGGGACGGGGATTCCATCAAGGTGTATGACTATCCTGCGTACCAGGAGGAGGTTCACGGCCGCTTTACAAAACGCGTTCAAACCGATGGCTTTGGCGCTAATCTGAACCATCCTGTTTCAAAAGGCAAATGCTCCACATCACCGGTGATGAAGCTTCATAACGGTCACTATGCCGCATTCGGCTGGGACAGGGAGCATATCCAGCTGCTAGAGCAGATGGCAGATAAAGGCGTTGAACCAATCCGTTCTCTCGGACATGACGGGCCGCTTGCCGCCATTCATCCCGGCCGGAAAAACCTGGCGGACTTCTTTAAAGAGAGCGTAGCGGTTGTCACAAATCCGGCCATTGACCGCGACCGCGAATCCGAGCATTTCTCTACCCGGACAATCGTCGGGAAACGCCCGTCCCTGTTTGAGGCGGAATCCAGCGAGCATATTCTGGAGCTTCCTTCCCCGATTATCATGGAAGGTCTTCTCGCCCATGAAGCAGCTGATGCGTCCAGCCAGCTGCCATATGAAGAACTGACGGAGCATTTTTCAAGGAATAAACAGCTTTACGTTTTAAATACCGTGTTTTCTGAAAATGAAACGCTGAAGGAGGCACTTGACCGTCTATCTGCCGAAGCCATCCAAGCGGTTCGGGATGGTGCCGCACTGCTTGTACTGGACGATCATCTTGCCCATAAAGACGGTAATCTGTGGATAGACCCCCACTTGATTACTTCTGTGATCGATCAGAATCTTGTGGCTGTGCAGCTTCGCCGAAACTGTTCGATTCTTCTCCGTTCCGGAGCGATTCGTTCCCTGCATGACATCATCACAGCATATGGACTCGGAGCGAATATCCTGAATCCTTACATGATTTTTGCGACTGTAGCGGAAGACGGCCAGACACAGCCTTCTGTTAATCTTTTTGAAGCACTGAATAAAGGGCTGGAAAAAGTCATTTCCACGATCGGCATTCACGAACTGCGCGGGTATGGACGTCTTTTCTCCGCCATTGGGCTTAACCATGAAATCGGCGACTTGCTTGATATTCCGAATTTCCTTGGTTCAAACGAGCTCCGCTACAATTTCAATCAGATGAAATCCGATGCCATGGAGCGTGCGGAAGATTTTGAAAATGAAAAAGCCCGTCCGGCGAAAACCTTCCATCTCTTCCCGAGGATTTGGAAAGCAATCGGTGATGTGGCGGCGAACGGGGACTATGAGGCATACCGCGAGAAAATTTCCGAGCAGGAGGAAGCGAATCCAATTACGATCCGCCACCTCACAAGCCTTAAACAAACCGATTCCAGCGTGAATCCGGAAAAAGTCGATTTGAGGGTCGGAGAGCATGATCTTCCGTTCGTCATTGCTTCTATGTCCTTCGGTTCCCAAAACGAGATTGCGTTTCGTGCCTATGCGGAGGCAGCCGATCAGCTGAATATGGTCAGTCTGAACGGAGAAGGCGGAGAAATTAAGGATATGCTCGGCAAATACCCGAAAACGCGCGGACAGCAGGTGGCATCCGGCCGTTTTGGAGTCAACGCAGAGCTCCTGAACTCCTCCAATCTTCTTGAAATTAAGATCGGTCAGGGAGCAAAGCCTGGAGAAGGCGGACACTTGCCAGGTTCAAAAGTAACGGCAAAAATCGCGGAAGCCCGTAATGCGACCATCGGTTCCGATTTGATTTCACCGTCAAACAACCATGATATTTATTCCATTGAAGATCTGGCTCAAATGATCACTGAGCTGAAAACAGCGAATGACCAGGCAAAGGTTGCGGTTAAAGTACCGGTTGTTCCGAACATCGGAACCATCGCTGTCGGTATTGCCAAGGCAGGCGCTGATATCATCACCCTAAGCGGATTTGACGGCGGAACCGGTGCAGCAAGGATTCATGCCCTTCAATATGTTGGTCTTCCGGTTGAAATCGGTGTGAAAGCCGCGCACAATGCCCTGCTTGAAGCAGGACTGCGCCAGAAGGTCGAGCTATGGGCAGACGGCGGCGTAAAAAGCGCCCTGGACGTTGTAAAGCTGATGCTGCTTGGTGCGAACCGCATCGGCTTCGGCACCCTGTCCATGATCGCCATCGGCTGTACCACGTGCCGCGGCTGTCACCTGGATACGTGCCATGTCGGAATCGCCACTCAAATTGAATCGGAGGCACAGGCGAAAGAACATGGTCTGAGACGCTTCGTTCCGAGACAGTATGATCTTGCCGTTCAAGGGCTGAAAAACCTGTTCACGGCATTCGGAACCGAACTGAAAGCTTTGACCGCTTCCCTCGGCTTTACGAATCTTCAAAGCATTGTCGGACGCTCCGACCTGCTTGAACAAACAAAAGAGACTGATGCAATGGATCTTTCCCTGCTGCTGAAGCCTCTTGAAATTCAGAATCTGGCAAGCGCTCATAAAGAGGTTGCCGCAAGCAGCCAGGAACGCGGTCTTGCCGTTGCAGCAGGCGCTGAATACCTGGATTACAGGGATGAAGACCTTCATCAGTCGAGAGAATTTGCAAGCATCACCTCCGAACAGCGTGTTCTCGGAAGCCGTGTGTCCGGCCACCGGGTGCGCGAGCGTCTCGACGGATCCTATAAGGAACTGGAAGATATCCGCTTGACGTACAAAAACGGCTCGGTGCCAGGGAATGGCCTTGGTGCATATAACTCAAGCGGAATTACCATCTCCGTTGAAGGCGGTGCACAGGACGGAACCGGAAAAACGTCCTTCGGCGGCGCGATCCGCGTCCTGAAAGGAAAAGGCGGAGACGGAGAATTCTACAGCGGCTCGGTCGGAAAAGGCTTCGGCTACGGTGCCCAAAGCGGAACCCTTCTCGTTCAGGGCGATGCAGATGCAAGAGCCGGTATCCGGCTATCCGGTGCCGATATGATTATCGGAGGCCGCATCGAAAAGCCGATCCCGGCAGCGGAACATGGCAACATCGGAGTCAACGCGAATATCAAAGGCTTTGCCTTCGAATACATGACAAACGGCCGCGGCCTTGTGCTTGGCGATCCGGGTCCATGGATCTGCGCAGGGATGACCGGCGGAGTGGTTTATGTCCGCCATCAGCCTGAAATGGGCCTTACTCCATCTGCCCTTGAACGCCGCGTCGCCAAAGGAGCGAAGGTTGAAATTGGTCACCTGAATAAAAAAGGATTGACTGATATTCAAGAGCTGCTTGGCGTATACATTGCCGCACTTGAAGAGCATGGCCAGCACGCAGAAGCGGAAGAGCTAAAGTCTCTTCTCGACAATCCGGCCCAGCACTTCCTTCAGCTTGTACCGGCGAAGGAACAGGCAGATCCTTCTGTTTCTACAGAGTGATATCGCCAGAATCGAAAAGAACCGGCCTTTTTTGGGGGCGGTTCTTTTCGTATTAATTGGGGCGTGCCTGTCCCGGCATGCTTTAACGCATCAGGGGACAGAGACTGCGGCGTTTAAACCCTTTTATACCAAGGTTTGAGGCATGCGGTACCGGAGCTTTCGTTCTTTGCAGAAGCCGGGGACTGGCACGGTGCCAGTCCCGTCATCCTTCACCGCAGCGGGGGACAGAGACTGCGTTGTGTGAAGCCTTGCGCCGCAGCGGATGACGGAAATGGTGCCAGAGCTTTCCTTCTCTAATAAAGTGCGGGTCAGACACCACCGGCTTCCCTCCAAAAAAAAATCAAATACACACTTGACTCATCGGAATTATATACATTAAAATAAAACAATAATATGAGCTGATCAGAAAAACTGAAGGCGTCTACTTACTCCCAAGGTAAGCAGGCGTCTTTTTTCTGTTTTAACAACCATTTTTCCATTACACATAACCATAAGGGGAGAAAAAAATTGAACTTATTTTGGTTTTTTCCGACAGCAGGAGATGAACGTTATTTAGGAACCCTTCAAGGAGCCAGAAAAAGCGATCTCTCCTATTTAAAGCAAATCGCAGGCGCCTTAGACACTCTCGGCTATGACGGTGCTTTGCTGCCAACGGGAGCAAACTGCGAGGATGCATGGATCACCGCTTCAATGCTTGCATCCGTGACAGCGCGTATAAAATTTTTGGTGGCATTACGGCCGGGTCTAATGTCCCCTACCCTATCCGCCCGTATGGCTGCAAGCTTCGATCAGCTGTCAAACGGCCGCCTCCTTCTTAATATTGTGACCGGGGGAAATCCGGCTGAACAGGCTGGCTTCGGAAATTATCTGGACCATGACCAAAGGTACGACCTTACCGATGAATTTTTAACCATCTGGAGAGACGTTCTTCAAGGGAAAACGGTTGATTTTGAAGGAAAACATCTTTCTGTTAAGGGTGCCCATGTACCGGAACAGCCCATCCAGAAGCCTTATCCTCCAATCTATTTTGGCGGCTCGTCCGATGCCGGCAAACGGGTTGGGCTGAAGCACGCTGATGTCCATTTGTTATGGGGAGAACCCCCTGCAAAAATAAGAAAAAAAGTAGAGGAGATGAAAAAACAGGCAAAGGCAGCCGGGAAATCGATAAGATTTGGCTTGCGTATGCATGTCATCGTAAGAGAAACCGAACAGGCTGCATGGGATGCAGCGGAAGAACTCATTCAATACGTAACAGATGAGACGATTGAAAGCTTCCAGCAGCGTTTTTCTGCCTTTGATTCAACGGCGCAGAAAACGCAGTCTTCCCTGCATCGCGGTTCGAGGTCCAGAAAAGATTTAGAGATTTCTCCTAATCTTTGGGCAGGGGTCGGTCTTGCGAGAGAAGGCGCAGGGACCGCCATTGTCGGTGACCCTGATACGGTCGCTGAAAGATTGAGAGAATACGAGGGTCTTGGTATTGATACCTTTATTCTCTCCGGATACCCGCATCTGGAAGAAGCTTATCGCTTTGCAGAACTTGTTTTTCCAATCATAAAAAATCAATCAGCAGCAATTAGGGAGGAAGCTATATGAAGAAATGGGCAGGGCTAATATTCGCTGCAAGTTTAGCACTAACAGGATGTTCAGCAGGTACTTCCGGTACTTCGGAAAACGGCGGGGAAAAGGAAAAAATCAGTTTTATCCACTGGCGAGGAGAGGATTCGAAAGTATTTAATGAACTGATTTCCCAGTTTGAAGAAAAGAACCCGAATATCGATGTGGAAATGAATGTCTTTCCATCGGATCAATATCAAACCCTTGCGCAAACGAAATTAATGGACGGGACAGTAGGAGATGTCTTCGCTTCCTTCCCGGGAGCACAATTTCAATCCATCGCAAAAGCGAATCTGTACGCAGACCTCACTGACAGCAAGGCAGTCAAGCAATATCAGCCACAGTACATAAAGGCTGGACAGAAGGATGGAAAGCAGCTGGCGGTTCCATATCAGCTTGTTTACAACATGCCGCTTTATAACACGAAGCTTTTTGAAAAATATGGGCTGACCCCGCCAAAGAACTGGGAAGAGTTTCTTTCTGTCTCAAAAAAGCTTCAGGATAATGGAATCACTCCGATTGCTTTTGCAGGTGCTGACATCAGCCCCGGGCAGTTCATGAATACAATGGTCATGAATAACGCACCTGATGACAAAACGATTACGGGCCTTGAGAAAGGTGATTCAAAGCTGACGGAAGAATGGTGGGTTAAAACATTAACCCAAATAAAAGAACTTCAGGATAAGGGTGCCTTCCAGAAGGATGCGCTTGGCACGAAGCAGGACGCAGCCGTTGCATTATTTGCACAGGAAAAAGCAGCTATGCTTGCTACTGGTTCCTACTCCATCGCAACGGTAAAATCTCTTAACCCTGATCTAAAAGTCCAGCTGCTTGCTCCTATTACAGTTCCGGAAAACGAGGCAAAGTGGGAAGGCATCCATACCACTACCTTCATGCTCGGAATCAACAGCCGCTCCAAGCATAAAGAAGCCGCAGAGAAATTCATCGAATTCTTGAGCGAGCCTGACCATGCATCCGATTATGCCAATAAAACAGCCCAGCATGTAACCATTAAGGATGTTACGTACGAATCTGACGATTTAAAAGAAACGGCAGTATGGGCTGACAAAAAAACAAGATTTCAGCCGCGCTTCCTGATTGAAAACCTTGATGTACAAAAAGCGGTCGTAAACTCTATTCAGGATACATTAAGCGGCACGAGTCCTGAAGAAGCCGCTGCAAAGGCACAGAAAATTATTGACCAGACGATAAACAAATAAGCGTAAAAAGGAAGAGAGTAGTCACCACCCTCTTCCTTTTTATCTGAGAAAGGAAGGACGACCTTTGAAATACAGCAAAAGCATCTACTTGTTTTTCCTGCCCGGTTTGCTTTTATTCACCGTTTTCTTCCTGCTGCCGCTCACCCAAACCGTTTATTATTCCTTTACATCCTGGGACGGCTATACGGAGAATCCGCCTTTTGTCGGGATAAAAAACTATGTGCAGCTCATCACCGGCGATTCCATCTTTTTGCAGTCGCTTGGCAACAATGGAAAATTCATGCTGACCGTGGTCATTCTTCAAACACTGTTCTCTCTGATTCTGGCACTTTATTTATTAAAGAATAACAAGATCAGTATTTTTTTCAGAGCCTTATTCTTTTTTCCGACCATCCTCTCTTCGGTTGCCGTGGCGTTTCTATGGTCGTTTATTTACGATCCGGGTCTTGGTCTTTTAAACCAGGTTCTGAAGGCGGTGCATCTCGATTTCCTTGCCGCAAACTGGATTGGAGATCCGAAACGGGCGATTTTCTCCCTTGCCTTCGTGCAGGTATGGGCCCATATCGGACAGATGATTGTCCTTTTCGTAGCCGGGATGCAGGCGATACCAGCAGAGCTATATGAATCCGCAGCCATCGAGGGCGGTTCAAAATGGGACATATTCCGGAAAATCACCTGGCCCCTGCTCGCTCCGACCACAACCATTGTTGTAGCCTATACGACGATTCAGTCATTCAAAGCTTTTGACCTGATATTTGCCATGACGAGAGGCGGTCCAAATTATTCAACAGAGATTCTATCAACCTATATTTATCATGCAGCTTTTGAAAACTATCAGTTTGGATATGCGTCAGCTGCTTCCGTGCTTTTTATGATCCTGATCGCCATCCTTACATTCATTCAATTTAAACTGCTCCGTTCAAGCCGCATCAGCTATTAAAGGAGGTCTCCATGAAAAAAACAGGACTTGTTAAACCGATCCTTCTGTCAAGCTATTCAGTACTCATTATCGTCCCGCTTTTTGTCGCATTGCTGACATCTTTTAAACAGCTGCGCGATGTGTATGACGGGCCCCTTGCTCTGCCAAAAGTGCTTGATTTCTCCAACTTCAGCCTTCTGCTGTTTGAGAAATCCCTGGCTCATTACCTTGTAAACAGCATCATCGTGACGGCTGCTGCGGTATTTTTCGCCCTGTGGTTTGCCAGTATGATCGCTTATGGCATTACGAGACTGAGAAGCAAATGGGGAAACCTTCTTTTTGCAGTCTTTATGCTCGGAATGATTGTACCCGCACAAACGCTTATGGTTCCGCTATATTCTCTCATGCTGAAGCTTCAATTAACGAATACATTGCTCGGTCTCATTCTTGTCCATGTCGCTGTTCTCATGCCCATCTGCGTTTTTATCTTAACTGGATTTATGAAGACCCTGCCAGGTGAATTATTCGAAGCAGCCAGAGTCGACGGAGCGTCAGAATGGAATATGTACTGGAGAATCACGCTCCCGCTATCCTTCCCGTCGCTTGCGATTACCGCCATCTTTTCCATGGTCATTGTATGGAACGATTTGCTGTTCTCTCTTCTTTTTATTACAAACGAGGAGAAAAAGACGCTGCCGCTCGCTCTTTTGCAATTTCAGGGCGAATATCTGACCAATTACCCTGTCCTGTTTGCAGGCGTCCTCATCACATCTCTTCCGCTGATCATTCTGTATGTGTTCCTGCAGCGATTCTTTATTTCGGGGGCATTGAGCGGTGCAGTGAAAGGGTAAAAAAACCGGCTATGCCGGTTTTTTCTTTTGGCGTATTTTTTTACCGGTGCCTGATCCTGCTTGCTCTCATACATCAGGGCTCGGAGACTGTACTGCACCGGATCAATGGTGACTTCCTGTCATTCTTCACCGCAGCGCGGGACAGAGACTGCGTTATGCGAGTCTTTGAGCCGCAGCGGCTCTGAGAGATGGTGCCGGAGCTTTCAGCGCTGTTCTTGAACACTCGAAGGAATCCTACGCACTCTTCTTCCAAAAGGCAAGAAGGGCAGGCGCCAATCCTCCTTTTCCTACTTTTAACAGAGCGGCCTTTTCCCCTGGGTTCGGTTCAGACAAATCCTGCAGAAAATCAAGGATCAGCCGCCTTCTTTTTAAAACAGATACAGCTCCTGCTTGAAAAAACCACTCATCGATCGTATTGTAAATTCCTCTATTCACCCCGAAGACCTCTTTGCAATACTGCTGAAAAACAAGATCAGGACTGTTCACAGTTTCTGTTGAAGTCATCCTTCTCCCTCCTATTTCACTGTTCCTGTTTTGGCTATTCTCGTTTTTTCTTTAATTTCCACCTGAGTAATTTCATTTGCGTGAACGGTTATAAGCAATGAACCATATTCAAGGCGCTGCAGCAGGGACACTAAATACTCTATTTTCGTTTGATCCAGCTTTTTCATCCATGTCCACTCCTCTGTTTTTATCATGAAAAAAGGCTCTTTATTCCTCGCCAAAGAGGGGAAATAAAGAGCCTTCGGTTAACCGATCGGCAAAATAGTCTGATTACTTGTATAATAAACAATTTTATCCTATCGGTCAACTCGGAATTAGAAAATAATCCAAATGGATTAATTTCATAAAAATTCTGTCATTTCATAAATTCACAGTTGACTGGTCGGAATAGTTATATTATTATGAATTTCAAGTTAACCCCTCCGTTAACGAATGATATATAAAGGCTTATCGGTCAACCGAAGGCTTCCGCGTGCACATTCAGGTGCGTCCGGGAGCCTTCTTTTTTTATATTTTGGCTCTGTTAAACTTGGCTGTTGATTTCCACTGCAGTCGTTCGCTTTCCGCGGGGCGGGCGGTGAGCCTCCTCGCGGCTTCGCCACTGCGGGGTCTCACCTGTCCCGCTGCTCCCGCAGGAGTCTCACGCCTTCCGCTCCAATCAACAGGTGTGAAAAATCTACAACATACTTTAACATAGCCTATATTTCAAAAGGAGCTGAACAGATGAAAATTTACTGGTTTATTCCGACACATGGTGACAGCAAGTTTTTAGGAACAGCGAAAGGCGGCAGAGCGATCACCTTTCCATACCTCAGGCAAATCGCCCAGGCTGTTGATGAGCTGGGCTTTGAAGGGGCTCTCCTGCCGACGGGGAAATCCTGCGAGGATTCCTGGGTTACTGCCTCCTCTCTTCTCTCTGTCACGGAACGAATGAAGTTTCTTGTAGCAATCCGGCCCGGTCTTATCTCTCCTTCCGTTGCGGCAAGAATGGCCGCGACTTTCGACAGACTTTCCAGTGGCCGGATGCTGATCAATGTGGTCACAGGCGGAGATCCGGTAGAGCTTGCCGGAGACGGTCTTCATTTGAATCACACGGAACGGTATGAACTGACGGATGAATTCCTTGAAGTATGGCGCCGTGAACTGGCTGGGGAGGAGATTGATTTTGAAGGAAAGCATTTGAAAATTAAAGGCGGAAAATCCCTTCTTCCTTCACTCCAAAAGCCGTATCCGCCGCTTTATTTTGGAGGCTCATCAGACCCGGCTATGCATGTCGCCGCCAAGCACATTGACGTTTATCTTACATGGGGCGAGCCCCCCGCTCTCGTCGCTGAAAAAATTGCTAAAGTACGAAAGCTCGCAGCTGAGTCCGGCCGAACGGTCAGCTTCGGCATCCGTCTCCATGTGATCGTAAGAGAAACCGCTAAGGAAGCCTGGGATGCGGCGGACTCTCTCATTCAGTACGTGGATGAAGAAACGATACGAAAATCTCAGGAGGTGTTTGCCCGCTATGACTCTGTCGGGCAAAAACGAATGACCGCCCTTCACAACGGCCAAAAGGATTCTCTTGAGATCAGCCCGAACCTTTGGGCCGGTGTCGGACTTGTCCGCGGAGGGGCAGGTACGGCACTTGTAGGCGATGCAGACACAGTTGCAGAGCGGATGAAAGAGTATCACGATCTTGGAATCGATCACTTCATCTTCTCCGGTTACCCTCATCTGGAGGAAGCGTACCGGGTAGCTGAGCTTTTATTTCCAAAACTCCCTCTCGAAAACACTGTTCAGCGGTCCATTCAGGCATACGGAGAGGTCGTCGCAAACAATCACTATCCTGATTCAAAGGAGGCGAAAGCCAGTGGCTGACAAAGTTTTATCCTTTAAGAACAGCCTTGCAGCATGGGGCGTTCCCGTTCTTCTCATTGTTCTGTGGCAGGTTCTTTCCATGACCGGTTTGCTTTCCGAAAAGATTCTTCCCGCTCCATCCGCTGTATTTGCTGCTGCCGTTGCTCTGACGGAATCAGGAGACCTATTCAACTATATCGGCATCAGTTCGCAGCGGGCCATAATCGGTTTTATCATTGGAGGCGGAATCGGCTTCGCGCTCGGGCTCTTAAATGGATTGTCCTCCAAAGCGGAGACGCTCCTAGATACATCGGTTCAGATGCTTCGGAATATCCCGCATCTCGCGCTCATACCGCTCGTCATTTTATGGTTCGGCATAGAGGAAGAGGCCAAAATTTTCCTTGTGGCACTCGGAGTCCTTTTCCCGATATACCTCAACACGTATCATGGATTGAAATCCATTGACAAAGGGCTGATTGAAGCAGCACGGGTTTATGGATTAAAAGGCTTCTCTCTATTCTGGCATGTCATCTTGCCGGCTGCCCTGCCTTCCATCCTTGTTGGCGTTCGCTTCTCGCTTGGGGTCATGTGGATCACACTTATCGTCGCTGAGACCATCTCGGCTAATTCCGGCATCGGCTATATGGCGATGAATGCAAGGGAATTCCTGCAAATGGATGTCGTGGTATTAAGCATCATCCTCTATGCTCTCCTTGGGAAACTATCCGATGTGCTGGCAAAAATCCTTGAAAAAAAATGCCTGAAATGGCATCCATCCTACCAGTAAAGGAGATGAGAAAAATGACGCAAACCGGTAAGCTGACTATCCGCCATTTAGAAAAGAGCTATGGAAAGAAGCATGTGCTGGAAGGAATCCATCTCGAATTGGATAAAGGGGAGTTTGTTGCGATTGTCGGAAAAAGCGGCTGCGGAAAGAGTACGCTGCTCAAACTCGCCGGAGGACTGGAGAAGCCGGACGGCGGGGAAATTCTTGTCGGCGGCAAGCGACTGTTAGGGCTGAATAGCTCGGCCCGCATCATGTTTCAGGACGGACGCCTATTCCCATGGAAAAAGGTAATTGACAACGTAGGCATCGGCTTGAAAGGAAATTGGCGGGAGCTTGCGAGTCAGACACTTAAGCAGGTTGGACTGGCAGACCGGTCAGAGGAATGGCCTTCCATTCTCTCAGGCGGCCAGCGGCAAAGAGTCGCGCTTGCAAGGGCACTCGTGAATGAACCCGATATCCTGCTGCTCGATGAACCGCTCGGCGCTCTTGATGCGTTAACCCGGATTGAAATGCAGCGCCTTATCGAGAACCTGTGGAAGGAAAGAAAATTCACCGCTCTGCTCGTTACCCATGATGTGGATGAAGCTGTTGCGCTCGCAGACCGTGTCATCCTGATAGATAAAGGAAAAATCGTCATGGATAAAGTCATTCCGCTTCCGCGTCCAAGGCAGAGAGATCACGCCAAGTTTGCCGCACTTTCAGGAGAAATATTGAGAAAAGTCATGGGGGAAGAATCCGTCCATTCCATAAAAGCAGGGGGAGATCGTTAACATGAAAAAATCTTTATCTCTATTCTTGATGTTCATTTTAACTATAGGACTATTAAGCGCATGCGGCTCTGATGCATCCAATGCATCTTCCAAACCGGCAGAAAAGCAAAGCTCCGAGAAGAAAGTGATTCGAATCGGATACCAGAAAAATTGCCCTCTCAATATTTTAAAATCTCAAGGAACACTGGAGAAGAAGCTAAAAGAAGAAGGAATCTCCGTTAAATGGGTCGAATTTCCGGCAGGCCCTCAGCTCCTTGAGGCTTTGAACGCCGGAAGCATTGATTTCGGAAGAACCGGGGATACCCCTCCCATCTTCGCCCAGGCTGCCGGCATTGAATTCAGCTATGTTGCATCCGGCTATAAAAAAGGAAAAACGTCTGCCGTTCTCGTTCCACAGGATTCAGCTATTCAAAAACTGCAAGACTTAAAAGGAAAGAAGATCGCCTTCACGAAAGGGTCAAGTGCTCATTATCTTCTATTAAGCACTTTGAAAAAAGCAGGTCTAAAATATGAGGATATCCAGCCGGTAAACCTGACCCCATCCGATGCCCGCGCTGCCTTTGAGCGCAAAAGTGTAGACGCCTGGATTATCTGGGATCCATTCCTCGCTGTCGCCGAAAAAGAAGCAAAAGCAAGAGTCCTCACATCGGGTGACGGTCTCGCCAATGACCGCGACTTTTATCTTGCTTCAAAAAGCTATCTGAAAACAAATAAGCAAACGATTGACGATGTACTGGAAGAAGTCCAAAAGGTTTCCGACTGGGCGAAGGAGCATCCCGATGAAGTCGCAGGCTACCTTTCCCCGCTTGTGGGAATCGATGAAGATATTCTGAAAACAGCTGTAAAAAGAAGACCTTACGGAGTCGTAAAAATCGATGCTGAAATCGAGAAAGAGCAGCAGGAAATTGCGGAAGCCTTCTACTCGATTAAGCTGCTTCCTAAGGAGATTAAGGTGAAGGAAGCGATAGCCGATTAAAGAATCAGGAACCGGCAGCGGTTCCTGTTTTCTTTCTCTTTCATGGTGTTATATTTTATGAAATTGTTTACCTTATTAATATAAAATTGGAATACAAATACCAGTCTTCTACTGTATTATGTATCGAATAATGTCCCATTAATCGCTTTTACGTATCTTTCAGCTGAGCGCTGTACGGCTTCGTTTGCCTGCTCGAGAACAACACGGTGAAAGGCATTATAGAGCCGGTTGAATTTGATCGGTTTTACTTTTTCCGCTATTTGCTCAACCTTGCCGGGAGGCAGCGGAATCAGATTCGGATAGCTGTACATGAAGCTTACCCATTTCCGGTCAGCGACGACCTGGATCACGTCTCCCGTCAGCAAAATTCCGCTGCCGCTGTCCCCGCCTTTCCACTCGAGCACTGCTCCTCCCTTGAAGTGCCCTCCAAGCCGGTGAAGAACGATTCCTGGGTGGAGTTCCAGGGACTCTCCTGACCAGAAAATGATTTGGTCACTGCTTCTCGTTACCCACTCCCTGTCATCCTCATGTATATAGATGGGAGCTTGAAACGTTTCTGCCCATTCCACTTGGGTCGAATAATAGTGGGGATGGGAAAGAGCGATGGCCTGAAGTCCCCCCAAATCATGAATACGCTGGATGGTTTCCTCATCCAAATAGGTGATGCAATCCCATAGGATGTTAAATCCCTGTTCTTGAATCAAATAAGCTGTCTGGCCAATCCCAAACTCCGGTTTCGTCGTAAAACTGGACAATCCTTGTTCTTCTGAAAGGATTTCATTTTTATAGATTCCGGAATTCTTCATTTCATCAAGGGTCGTCCATGTCTGGCCTGATGGATTGATATACTGTCTTTCCTCGGAACATATCATGCATTGTGCCGGAATGCCAGTATCTTCATACTGCACTCCGCATGTTTCGCAAATGGCAAAATTCATTTTGGCTCCTCCTAAAATCAAACTCTATTCTGAATTTTAGCACATTTTAAGACAAAAAAAAGCGTGTATTCTGCATAGAATAAACGCCTTTGTTATCTTGCTTCTTTTAACCGTCCGGCCCTGTTTTTGAAAGCCCATCCGATGAGGGAGATCAGCAGTGAGACACCTGTATAAAAGACAGACCACCCAAAAAGAGCTTCCCAACCGGCATTTTGAATGAAGGGGAGGACAATTGTGATGAGATTGAGCCCGATAAAAGTGAGGACGGGCGCTAAAAAAAGATTTCTATATTTAAGAGTACATACCATTGAAAGAAGCAGCACGGCAACCGGAACAATAAACGCATAAAAAGGAATTTCCCACATTCGCATCAACTCCTAGAAAAAAATACCATTAAAATATAACATTATCTGTAAAATAAGTGAATGGACTATTTTACTAAAAAATAATTCAAGTTTCATTTCCGGTTTGTAAAGGCTTCCATCTTTGCCAATACAGGGGTCTGAAATTATGTTTAATAAGTGCGCGTTATGATTTATCCGAAAATGGGAAATAGTATCTTGAATAATCCTTTTAAACATTGTATATTACGTAGTTGTTTACTTAAACCCTTTGAAAGGAATGTAACCTTAACTTTTATGAAACTCGGTGCCCGAATTTTAAAGACAGGGATTGCGATCACCATTGCTTTATGGATTGCCTCTCTGTTGAACCTGCAGTCTCCTGTTTTCGCAGGGATTGCAGCGATTTTTGCCATTCAGCCAACGATTTACCGGTCTTATTTATCTGTTATCGAGCAAGTTCAA
Organism: Bacillus sp. FJAT-42376; assembly: GCF_003816055.1. Lineage (NCBI taxonomy): Bacteria > Bacillati > Bacillota > Bacilli > Caryophanales > Bacillaceae > Bacillus > Bacillus sp. FJAT-42376. The sequence continues at coordinate 1,186,206 of NZ_CP033906.1, read as the reverse complement.
GCGAATTTTATCGGTGCTGCGTTTGCGATTATTTTTGGTCTTGTTTTTGGCCCTCATCCATTTGTTGTCGGTTTAACCGCGGTTATTGTCATTTCCATCAACCTGAAGCTTAAGATTCAGAATACCATTCCGGTTGCCATTGTAACGGTTATTGCAATCATGGAAACGCCGGGAGAGCATTTTATTCAATTCGCCCTGCTCCGCTTCGGAACCGTTATGCTCGGAGTATTCTCCGCCTTTATCGTGAATCTGCTGTTCCTGCCTCCGAAATATGAAACGAAGCTGTACTACCGCATTTCGGACAGTACAGAGGAAATCCTGAAGTGGATTCGCATTAATATCCGCCAGGCTTCTGAACATAACGTCCTGAAGGAGGATATCGAGCGGCTGAAAGAAAATATGATGCAGCTTGACCAGCTTTACCTTCTATATAAAGAAGAGCGGAATTATCTTCGCCGGAATACCTTAACGAAATCCCGCAAGCTCGTATTGTTCAGACAAATGCTTCTGACGACGAACAAGTCGCTTGATACATTAAAAAAACTGCACCGCCTTGAAAACGAGCTTCATTTGACGACGCCGGAGCTGCAGCAGATTATTACAGCTGAACTCGATTATCTGCTAAGCTATCATGAGCGCATTCTTTTAAAATTTATCGGCAAAATCAAAACGGAAACACCGAATGAATTGATACAGGAAGGTTTCTTTAATAAACGGGAACTGGTGGACGAATTCATGAAGTACCAGAATCAGTGTCATGATCCCGCCTGCTTTTACCACATGCTGCCGCTTGTGGCGAGCATACTCGATTACAGCGAACAGCTCGAGCATCTGGATACGCTGATCAACAGCTTCCAGAGCTACCACAAGGATGAAAATGAAATTGAAATAAGCGAAACGAAAGAATAAAGAAAGGGATGACCGCAATTGGTCATCCCTTTTTAATTCTTGGACTTCGGATCAAGCGCGTCTCTCAGTCCGTCCCCCATCAAGTTAAAGCCGAGCACCGTCAGCATAATCGCAATCCCCGGAAAAATCATCGTCCACGGCGCCTGAATTAAATACTGCTTGGAATCCGAAAGCATTTTCCCCCACTCAGGGCTCGGTGCCTGGGCGCCAAGTCCGAGAAACCCGAGAGCAGCCGCTTCAATGATCGCCGTCGCAATCGCAAGGCTTGCCTGCACGATAATAGGAGATACACTGTTCGGCAGCACATGCTTGAAAAGAATCCTGGAATCCTTCATCCCAATGGATTTTGCAGCCAAAATGTAATCTTCTTCTTTTACACTGAGCACTTTTGCGCGAAGCAGGCGGCCGAAGTTTGGAATATTAATGACCGCAATCGCAATGAGCGCATTTTGCAGAGACGGCCCGAGAATCGAAATGATAGCAATGGCCAGAAGAATGCTTGGAAAAGCAAGCATGATATCAAACAGTCTTGAGATGATGGTATCAGCCCATTTTCCATAATAGCCTGCAATGATTCCGAGCAGGGAACCGACAACAACAGATCCCAGCACGGAAAAGAAGCCGACGAACAGGGAGATCTTAGCTCCGTAAACGACCCTTGAAAAAATATCCCGGCCGAAATCATCGGTTCCAAGCCAGTGCTCAGCGGATGGCGGAAGCAGGCGCTTCGTTAAATCCTGTTCATTGATCCCCGTATGAGCGATGAGCGGAGATAAAATGGCAACAGCGATAAAGAATAGCACGATGACCGTACCAGCCACCGCTATTTTGTTTTTCAAAAAAGAACGGAGTCCTTCCTGAAAAGGAGTCAGCGGTTTTTCTTCCGTATACTGGACAGATTCAGACAGCTGCGGTTCTCCCAAAACGATTCCCCCTTAGTATTTGATGCGCGGATCAATCGCTGCATAGAGCAGATCCACGACGAGATTGACGAGGACGAAAAGAAGGGCGATGATCAGGATTCCGGATTGGATGACCGGATAATCCCTGTAGCTGATTGCCTCTACAATATACCGTCCAAGTCCAGGCCAGCCGAAAATCGTCTCTGTCAAAATGGCGCCTCCAAGCAGCAAGCCTGTTTGCAGACCGATGACTGTCAAAATCGGAATCACCGCATTTTTCAGTGCGTGGCGGTAGACAACCCAGCTCATCCGAAGCCCTTTCGCCCTGGCTGTCCTTATGTAATCAGCGTTCAGCACTTCAATCATGCTCGAACGGGTAATTCTCGCAATAATCGCCATCGGAATGGTCGCAAGCGCCGTCCCGGGAAGAATGAGATGCTTTAACACCTCGCCGAACTGGTCGAACCGGCCATTAAGAAGCGTATCGATCAGGTACAGATTGGTTACCGCATCAACAGGATTCCGGATCTCCTCGCGTCCTGTTGTCGGGAGCCAGTCCAACTGAATGGAGAAGAACCATTGTCCCATAAGGCCAAGCCAGAAAATCGGCATCGAGATTCCAATAAGCGCAATAATCATAGCGAGATAATCAAACCATGACCGCTGGAACCAGGCGCTGATGATCCCGGCATTGACTCCCACCACCGTTGCAATCACCATGGCAAAAATCGTCAGTTCTGCCGTAGCGGCAAGGTAGGGAAGCATTTCCTTGCTGATCTGGGCTCCGGTGCGGATGGATTCTCCGAGATTTCCAGTTAACAAATCCTTTAAATAAGAGCCGTACTGCACATAAACCGGCTGATCCAGTCCGAGCTTCACAGTGAGCTGCTGGATCGCTTCCGGTGTCGCCCGCTGGCCTAAAATGACTTGGGCAGGATCACCCGGAATCGCGCGGATAATCGCAAAAACGACAATCGTCATTCCGAGCAGAACCGGAACTAGCATGCCGATGCGCTTCAGAGAATAAGAAAGCATCACCGTATCCCCTTTCAAATTGGAAAAAGGGAGGAGCATAGACCCCCTCCCTTTTCTCTTTACTTAAATTCTACTTTTGTGAACAAATCCGTTCCGGTTGGATGCGGAATGAAATTTGCAATGTCGGACATTCCCGCCATCATCGGAGTTGAGTGAACGAGCGGAATCCAAGGTGCTTCATCGTGTACAATCTTCTGAGCTTTTTTGTAAAGCTCGTTTCGTTTTGCCTGATCGGTTACCGTCTGGGCTTCAATCAGAATGTCATGCATTTCCGGATTGCTGAAGTAGGTATAGTTGTTTCCGCCAATGCTGTCTTTATCCAATAGCGTATAGATAAAGTTGTCAGGATCTCCATTGTCACCAGTCCAGCCAAGAAGGAAGGAATCGGCTTCTCCCTTGCTCGCTTTCTCCAAGTACGTAGCCCACTCATAAGTGACGATTTTCGCTTTAACCCCAATTTTTTCAAAGCTTGCCTGCAGCACTTCCGCTACCTTCATTCCCTCAGGCATATAAGGACGCGCAACCGGCATAGCCCATAGCTCCATTTCAAATCCATTCGGGAAACCGGCTTCTTTTAAAAGAGCCTTCGCTTTTTCCAGATCATACGGGTATTCCTCGATGGAATCATCATAGCCTTCAAGGGAAGGAGGCATCGGGTTTTTCGCAGGCTCTGCAAATCCGCCGTAGAAAGAATCGATAATCGCTTTCTTATCCACCGCATGGTTAAGCGCCTGTCTGACAAGCTTGTTATCAAGCGGCTTTCTCGTTACCGTTAATCCAACATATCCAACGTTCATGGATGGACGCTTGAACAGCTGAAGATTTTTGTCGCCTTCGACTTTAGAAAGGTCAGACGGATTCAGTCCGTCCATCAAATCAATTTCTCCCGTTTGAAGAGCGTTAAGGCGTGCTGAGTTTTCAGGAATCGTTTTGAAGATAACCTGCTGCAGCTTCGGATACCCTTTCATCCAGTAATCCTTATTTTTCTCAAGTACAATGCGGTCATTCTGTTTCCATTCCACAAACTTGAACGGGCCTGTTCCGACCGGATTCGCGCGTAAGTCATCTCCGAATTTCTTAATGGCATCAGGACTCGCAATGCCGAATGGGGACATGGCGATATTCTTAAGGAACGGAGCCTGCGGACGCTTTAATGTAAAGACAACAGTGTTTTCATCTGTTGCTTTTACTTCTTTAATCACATGCCCCTCATCTTTTTTAAAGCCGCCGAACATCGTGTAGTAAGGGAATTTCTCTGCATCCCCGTTCATCCACCGGTCAAAGTTTACAACAACTGCCTCTGCGTTGAAGTCTGTTCCATCATGGAATTTAACCCCTTTGCGTAAATGGAACTTGTAAGTGAGACCATCTTCAGACGCTTCCCACTTTTCAGCCAGTCCCGGCTGAACCGTTGTATCCTTATCCCCATAGCTTAAAAGACTTTCATAAATATTTTCCGTAACTTTAAAGGCTTCCCCTTCCGTTGTGGTAATCGGATCAAGAGAGGTAGAGTCCCCGCCCCTTCCGTAAATGAGCGTATCTTTCTTGTTCTTGCTGCCGCCGGACTTCCCGTCCCCGTCTTTTCCGCCAGCCGTGTTGCTGCTGCATGCGGACAAAGCGAGCGACAAAATGAGGACAAAAATTAAACCAAGCATGGACCACTTTTTTCTCATTTTCTGGTTCCCCCCATTATTCACTTTTATCTATCATTCACGCCGCTCATCCATATAAATGGCAGGCAGCGAAACGACCATCCCCAACCGGGAAAAGATCCGGCTTCACTTCTTTGCAAACAGCCTTTACCTTTGGACATCTTGTATGGAACGCACAGCCCTTCGGAGGATCAGCCGGATTCGGCATATCCCCTTTAATGACAATCGGCGCTTTTCTGGCGGAAGGCTCCGCAATCGGCACACTGGACAACAGTGCCTCGGTATATGGATGAAGCGGATCGCGGTAAAGAGATTCGCTATCCGACAGCTCTGCCAATCTTCCAAGATACATGACCGCCACCCGGTCGCTGATATGCCTTACAACTCCAAGGTCATGTGAGATAAATAGATACGTAAGAGAAAACGTGCTTTGAAGATCCTTTAACAGATTCAAAATTTGCGCTTGTATGGAGACATCAAGAGCAGAAACCGGCTCATCGGCAATAATAAGCTTTGGATTCGTCATCAAGGCTCTTGCGATTCCAATTCTCTGCCTCTGTCCTCCGCTGAACTGATGCGGATACCGGGTTCCAAGATCGGGATCAAAGCCGGCAATCCTCATAATTTCCGCAACCCTGTCCATTCTTTCGCTCTTTGAACCCATCTTATGGACAATGAGCGGCTCCTCCAAAATGGATCGAACCTGCTGCCGCGGATTTAAGGAAGCATACGGATCCTGAAACACCATCTGCATATCACGTCTGACAGACTTCATTTCCTGCTTTTTCAGATCAAACAAGGAGTGTCCATTAAATGTGACCGATCCGGATGTCGGCTCTGTCAGTCTTGCAATCAATCTTCCGAGGGTCGATTTTCCGCAGCCCGACTCGCCGACAATTCCGAGCGTTTCGCCCGCTTTCACTTCAAGCTTTACTCCATCCACTGCCGTGACTTCCGTTTTATTCACGCCCAGGAGCCCTTTATGGGTTGTATATACTTTTTTTAAGTCTTCAATCTCTAGCAATGGCTGACTCAATCAGGGCACCCTCCTCTTTATACAGCCAGCAGCGGACCTGCTGCGCACCGCTTGCTGTTAAATCAGGTCCTTCCTCCCGGCACAGCGGCTGAACAAATTCACACCGGTTGGCGTATGCACAGCCTTTCTGGATGCTGCCCGGTTTCGGAACCTGGCCTTTAATGGAAAAAAGCTTGTCTTTTTTCGTGCGGATATCCGGTACAGACTGAAGCAGCCCTCTCGTATACGGATGCTTCGGTGAAGAAAAGATCGCTTCACTGTCTCCTTCTTCCACAATCTGTCCGGCATACATCACCGCAACCCGGTCGCACACTTGAGCGACCACACCGAGATCATGGGTAATGAGCAAAATCGATGTATTCAGCTTTTTATTTAAATCCTTCATCAGCGCAAGAATTTGCGACTGAATCGTAACATCAAGCGCTGTCGTCGGCTCGTCCGCAATTAGAACACCCGGATTGCAGATCATCGCCATCGCAATCATCACCCGCTGGCGCATCCCGCCAGACAGCTGGTGCGGATATTCGCCGAGAAGGGATTCAGGCCTCGGCATTCCCACAAGACTGAGCATCTTAACCGCCTGCTCCTTCGCTTCCTTCTTAGAGCACTTTGTATGGACCCGGCACGCTTCCATAAGCTGTTCACCGATTTTGAGGAGCGGGTTCAGTGACGTCATCGGCTCCTGAAAAATCATCGCAATCTCGTTGCCCCTGATTTTCCTAAGTGACACTTCACTTTCTTTAAGCAAATTTTTATTTTTATAACGGATTTCTCCCTGAATAGAAGAGGTCTTCGGCAATAGCCCCATCAGTGCCATCGACGTCACACTCTTCCCGCAGCCCGATTCTCCGACAATCCCGAGAATTTCCCCTTCCTTCAAGGTCAAATCAACGGATTTCACCACATTTGTAATCGATGCATCATTTTTGAAGCCGACAGACAGATTCCGGACTTCCAACACTGTTTCATTTGCCAAGCGTCTTGCCCCCTCTATGCGGTACACTCTATTTTTTTGTAGGCTTTGTTAAAATTGGCTGCTGATTGCAGTTAGCATGCGCTTACTTTCCGCCGGGCGGGGGTTTTTTCCGCCGAACCGAGGTGCTTTCCTGCCGGGACGGGGTTTTTCACGCCGAACCATGGTGCTTTCCTGCCGAACCGGATTATCCCGCCGAACACGGCTGGTTTCCTGCCGATTCAGTCCGGATTCCTGCCGGGACGGGGGTTTTTCCTGCCGAACCATGGTGCTTTCCTGCCGAACTAGATTATCCCGCTGAACACGGCTGGTTTCCTGCCGATTCAGTTCGGATTGCTGCCGGTATGGAGGTTTTTCAAGCCGAACCGGGGTACTTTCCTGCCGAACTGGATTATCCTGCCGAACACGGCTGGTTTCCTGCCGATTCAGTCCGGATTCCTGCCGGGACGGGGTTTTTCCCGCCGAACCATGGTGCTTTCCTGCCGAACCGGATTATCCTGCCGTACACGGCTGGTTTCCTGCCGATTCAGTCCGGATTCCTGCCGGGACGGGGGGTTTTCCTGCCGAACCATGGTGCTTTCCTGCCGAACTGGATTATCCCGCCGAACACGGCTGTTTTCCTGCCGATTCAGTCCGGATTCCTGCCGGTATGGAGGTTTTTCCTGCCGAACCGGGGTACTTTCCTGCCAAACTGGATTATCCCGCCGAACATGGCTGGTTTCCTGCCGATTCAGTCCGGATTCCTGCCGGGACGGGGGTTTTTCACGCCGAACCGGGGTACTTTCCTGCAAACTCGATTATCCCGCCAAACCCGGCTGTTTTCCTGCCGATTCAGTCCGGATTCCTGCGCGTATGGAGGTTTTTCTCGCCGAACCATGGTGCTTTCCTGCCAAACTGGATTATCCCGCCGAACTCGGCTGGTTTCCTGCCGATTCAGTCCGGATTCCTGCCGGTATGGAGGTTTTTCCTGCCGAACCATGGTGCTTTCCTGCCAAACTGCATTTTCCCGCCGAACATGACTGGTTTCCTGCCGATTCAGTCCGGATTCCTGCCGCGACGGGGTTTTTCCTGCTGAACCGCGGTGCTTTCCTGCCCAACCCTAAACTCTCGTTGTTTTAAATAAAATACAGCTGATCTGCTTATGTAGATAGTGAGGAATTGATTATAGTGGGAACAAAGAAGTTTTATATTTCAATAATATAGCAAACTTTCACATTAGTGTAAATATTCAGTAAAAATAACCTGAATGAATTTTTCAGCGACTACTCTAGGGTTTCTGTACTTTTCAGTAAAATTTAATTATTTTCTTCAACCGACTGAATTTGTTTCTTTCGTACTGTATTTTTATGTGGACAAAGTTCCCGGTATGACAAAAAGCCCTCCAGGACGGAGGGCTTTACATATTAAGCTGCTGAATTTGAAAGAGGTTAAAATACAAGCCTTTTTTCGCCATCAATTCCTGATGGGTTCCTTTTTCGGCTATTTTCCCGTGCTCCATCAGAACAATTTGGTCAGCATGGGTAATGGTTGAAAGACGGTGGGCTACAATGAATGTGGTCCGGTCCTTAGACAGCTTTTCCAGGGCTTCCTGGATCAGGTGTTCGCTCTCTAAATCCAGCGCGCTGGTCGCTTCATCCATGACAAGGATCGGCGGATTTTTCAGGAATACCCGCGCGATGGACACGCGCTGTTTTTGTCCTCCTGAAAGTTTGACGCCCCTTTCGCCGACCTTCGTTTCGTATCCGTCCGGAAGCTTCATAATGAAATCATGGGCATTGGCTGCTTTAGCCGCTTCAATGACTTCTTCATCGGTCGCACCCGGTTTTCCAACCAAAATATTTTCTTTCACCGAATGCGAGAATAAAAAGGTATCCTGCAGCACCATCCCGATTTGGTGGCGGAGACTGGTCGCTTCATAATCGCGGATATCCGTACCGTCGAGAGTAATCCTGCCGCCCGTTACATCGTAAAATCGCGGAATCAGGCTGACAAGAGTTGATTTTCCGCCGCCGCTCATCCCAACGAGAGCAATCGTATCCCCCTTATTGGCTTGAAGCGTGACGTCATCAAGCACTTTTGCATCGTCGTCATCATACTGAAAGGTAACATGGTCAAACTCGACCTTCCCTTTTACCTGATCGGCTTTAACTGCGTTTGGTTTATCCTGAATATCATACGGCTCGTCCATAAATTCAAAGACCCGATCCATAGAAGCAAAAGCCTGGGTAATCAGAGTCGAAGAGTTAATCAGTCTCCTCAGTGGACCGTATAGACGCTCGATATAGGCAATAAATGCTACCATCGTTCCTACTGTTAAATCTCCATGTATAACCTGATATCCGGCATAGGCAATAACGAGAAGCGGCGCCGCATCCGTAATCGTATTCACAACGGCAAACGTTTTTGCATTCCAGCTCGTATGATCAATGGCTTTTTGCAGGAAGTTTTGATTTTCCGAAGCAAACTGCCTCTGCTCATGATCCTCAATGGCAAAGCTTCGGATTACAGGCATCCCCTGAACCCGCTCATGCAAATGCCCCTGCACTTCCGCAAGTGCCTGGGAGCGGACCCTTGTCAGTTCGCGAAGCTTTCCGTAGAAAAATTTAACCGAAAATCCGTAAAGAGGGAAAAGGACAATCGAGACGAGAGTGAGCGGAATATCCATCGTCAGCATAATTCCAATCGCGATCAGAATGGTGACGACATCCAGCCAAACGTTCATCAGGCCTGTCATAACAAAGTTCTTTGTCTGCTCTACATCGTTAATTACCCGAGAAATAATTTCGCCGCCGCGGGTATTCGCATAATAGCGGAGACTCAGTTTTTGCAGATGGGTAAACAGCTGGTCCCGAATATCATACAGAATTTTGTTTGAAGCGAGCTGGGCTAAATACTGCCGGTAATACTCTACCGGAGGCCGCATCACAACAAACACGGCAAACATAATGCCAAGAATGGTGAAAAGGTGCTGCGTTTTTGCATTGGCAGTGCCGGGCCCGCCTATAATATCATCCACTACATATTTGATTAACAGCGGAATTAAAAGCGGAATCGCAAATTTCACAATTCCGATTGCAATCGTTCCGGCAATTTGCCATTTATATGGCTTTACAAATTCCATGTACCGCTTAATTGAACCCATTTTCCTAACCCCCATGGTGTCTAAAAACAAGCAAAAAGCCTGCTGAACCGCTCCAACAGGCATCTTATTTCGAAAATTTCAAGTACTGCCCATACCATTTATCAATAAATTCAGAGGAAAAAGGGCCTTCTCCTTCATGAATCCAGTTAATCAGCCTATCTACATTTTTTCTCAAAATGAGGTCAATCACACCCGGATAATTCATTTCTTTTTTATGGGCCTCATATTCATCCTCATCAAGCAGAATATAGGACTTATCCGGAAACACTTTCACATCGAGATCATAATCGATGTACTTGAGCGCTTCATCATCCCATACAAACGGGGAGCTGATATTGCAGTAATAATACACCCCGTCTTCACGAATCATGCCGATAATATTAAACCAGTATTTGGCGTGAAAATAGCAGATTGCCGGTTCTCTTGTAATCCATGTCCGTCCATCTGACTCCACAACTGTCGTACGGTCATTCCCGCCGATAATCAAGCTGTCCGTTCCTTTCAGAATCATTGTCTCTTCCCAGATCCGATGCAGCTTGCCGTTGTGTTTATAGCTATGTATTTGTATCGTTTCTCCTTCCGCAGGTAAGCCCATCCTATTTCGCCATCCTTTAAAGCAGCCTCCGCCAGGGTTTCCGTTCATTCCCAGAAGCCTGAATTCATATTTCTTTTTATTATACAGTTAGTAGAATGAAAAAGAAAACAAAAGGCCATTGCTGCTCAAACAGAGAATCCCCCTGCGGGCAGATCGATGACCTAAAACAGCGCCTACCGTTCCCAGACCGGATGGCTCTTATACGATTGGATGACTTCCTCCGTCTGCTTTTCAAATGTTTTCTGAATCGAATGCAGTTCTCTCTTCATTTCATGAATCTCATCTTTAACCATCTTAAGTTTATCCTCATTTTGAAGACGTTCAAGCTCCCTTTCAATCCGCTGGCATCGCTCCACTTCATTTTGAAGCTCCAGCAGCTTATCCATCGTCCTGAGCTGCTCTCCTACAAGTACATCGAATTTGCTCATGCACGCGCCCCTTTCTGCTTTGAATGGCGTTCATGTATATATTCGTTGCCATCGAGTCGGCCTCCTTTAGAAGAAAAAGAAGAAGCATGGCACATTTTGTCGGGAATCAGAGGGATAAGAAAATGAAAAGAGGCCGCCCTCACGCAAGCCGTCCTTTCTCTCCCTCTGCAGCCGGACCCGCTCACGATTAAGCGATCCTTGTACAGAGATTGGAGATAAGCACAATTCTTGCAGGCGACCTCTCATGCATTTCTGCATTCAGTGGTGTGAATTAGCTGTTTTTAGATTTGTTTGCTTCAGCTTGCTGGTTGTACTTTTTCACGTGCTGAGCGTCTGTCTCAGAAGCGTACTCAGTACCGTATTGTCCTTGTGCTGCTTGTTGGTTCTGTTGCTTAACGTGTTGAACGTTAGTTCCAGAAGTTGTTTTACCAGCTTGGTTTTGGTTGTTGTTTGCCATTGTAATCACCTCCACAAAAAATAGAATGTCCCGAGGAGATGATCAATATACGATTTTTTTTTTGAAATTTAAACGAGCAAAGAACGGCCTCCGTCTACAATAAGCGTCTGACCGCGAATCATCCAAGACTGATCGGAAACAAGGAAATCAACAGCGCTGACGATATCCTCAATTTCCACCATCCGGCCGGCAGGCGTTTTGGAAATCGCATCCTGCAAAAGTTCCTCCCTGTTCGGAAAATGCTTAAGCGCCTCTGTATCAACCGCACCGCCGGAAACGGCATTCACAACGATTCCTTTTGATGCAAGCTCCACCGCCAAATAACGGGTCAGCGCCTCAAGTGCCGCCTTGGAAACCCCCACTACAGTATAGTTGTCAAGAACACGGATGGAACCAAGCGAACTGATGCTCACAATTTTCCCTCCATTATCCCCCATACGCTTCGCAGCTTCCTGAGCGCAAAAAAGCAGCGCTTTACTATTGATATCCATTGTCCAATCCCAATGATTCTCCTGCAGCTCCATAATCGGACGCTGCACACCGGAAGCGGCATTATTGATAAACACATCCAAACGTCCAAACGCTAAATCAATCTGTTCAAAAAGCTCTTTGATTTTTTCCACTTTCCCTACATTTGCTTTTACCACAAGGGTTTTCACACCCAGCTTCTCAATTTCTTCTGCCGTTTCAAGCGCAGCCTGCTTGCTTCTCGCATAGTTGATAACAATATCATAGCCCTGCTTCGCCAAACTTAAAGCAATCGCCTTTCCTATTCCTCTGCTGCTGCCTGTTACTAAAGCGACTCGATTTTGTGTCATGTTTCCAATCCTCTTTTCTTTCGAATAGATACGTTTATTGTATCAAACAATAAGGTTCATACGCCATATTCGGCAAGGAGGCATAAACTTATGTACGTTGGACGTGATATGTCAGAACTGACGATGATCTCCAAACACGAATGGAAAAATGAAGAACTCGCCTATTTCCACCATGCGCTGCAGCAAGTTCTTCCCTATATGAATTCGGAAGGCCTAACCGTCCACAAAGAAATCATGAAAGAAATCGAAGTGCGCGGCGGGATGAAAAGAAACGAAGCGGATTATACGCACGGAACGAGGGTTAGCTACGACTGAAGGAAGTTGGGTAAAGGCAGTTGCTGCCTGGCTTTGCTGTTTTGGGGGATGATGCCGGGTATTCATGCCTGGCATCGCACCCTTTTTTTGTGATCCCGGACATTGTTGCCGGGTATCTCACTCTTTTCCGGTTCTTCCCGGACATTCTTCCTGAGCATCGCACTCATTTCCAGTCCTTCCCGGACATTGTTCCCGGGCATCACACCCATTTCCAGTCCTTCCCGGACATTGTTCCCGGGCATCGCACTCTTTTCCAGTCCTTCCCGGACATTGTTCCCGGGCATCGCACTCATTTACCGCTTTCCCGGACATTATTCCCGCACATCGCACCCATTTCCGCCCATCCCGGACATTGTTCCCGGGCATCACACTCATTTCTTGTTCTTCCCGGACATTGTTCCCGGACATCACACTCTTTTCCTGTTCTTCCCGGACATTGTTCCCGGGCATCACACTCATTTCTTGTTCTTCCCGGACATTGTTCCCGGGCATCGCACTCATTTCTTGTTCTTCCCGGACATTGTTCCCGGACATCGCACCCATTTCCGCTCTTCCCGGACATTGTTCCCGCACATCGCACCCATTTCCGCCCTTCCCGGACATTGTTCCCCGGCATCACACTCATTTCATGTTCTTCCCGGACATTGTTCCCGCACATCGTACCCATTTCCGCCCATCCCGGACATTGTTCCCGGGCATCACACTCATTTCTTGTTCTTCCCGGACATTCTTCCCGGACATCGCACTCTTTCCCGCTCTTCCCGGACATTCTTCCCGGACATCGTACCCATTTCCGCCATCCCGGACATTGTTCCCGGGCATCGCACCCATTCCCACTCTTCCCGGACATTGTTCCCGGACATCGCACCTTTCCACCACCTGTTCACCGATATACGTATATACAAAAAGAACCCGGCTGCAAGCCAGGTTCCTTCTTTTATTTATTCTCCCCGTCCAGGTACAGCTGATAGATTTTCTGATGCGATACAGGGAATGCGTATTCTTTCATTTGTTCTTCGGTTACTTTTACAAGTCCGCTTCCTTCTTCCACCCGCTCCGTTTTTCCGGCGAATAGGGTGATGTTCCAGATCAGGTGGCTGAAGACGTGCTGGATGATTCCTTCGACCGGCCGTAATTCGGTCAGTGCGCCGTATTGTTTGTTTAAAAACAGCTCAAGTTCATCTTTTTGGGGCATGGTTTCTGATACGGTTTCGGTGTTCGGGAATTCCCACAGGTTGGCGAGCAAGCCTTCTGATGGCCGCTTGTGAATCCAGAAATTGCCGTGGCTGTCTGTCAGAACGGCCGCTGCGAGCAGAAGGGATTTCTGTTTTTTCTTTTTGCTTTTCACGGGGAGAACGGTTTGTTTTCCTTCTTCAGATGCCTGGCAATGATCGCGTACCGGACAGAGCAGGCAGGATGGAGAGGTCGGGGTGCAGATGAGCGCGCCGAGTTCCATGAGGGCCTGGTTAAAGTCGGACGGGTTGTCCTTTGCAATGACTTCTCGGATGGCGGTGTCAAACAGTTTTCTTGTTTTTGGTTTGGCGATGTCTTCGTCAATCAACAGAATTCTTGACATCACGCGCATCACATTGCCGTCAACAGCGGGCTCCGGTATGTTGTAGGCGATGCTCATCACTGCCCCTTTTGTGTAGGGACCTACTCCTTTTAATTCCCCGAATTTATCAGGATCGGCCGGTACGATTCCGTCGTAGACTTCATGGACTTCTTTTACGGCTGATTGCAGGTTGCGGACTCTGGAATAGTAGCCGAGTCCTTCCCATGCCTTCAATACTTGTTCTTCATCTGCTTCAGCAAGGTCGCCTATCGTGGGAAACTTGTCCATGAAGTTTAAAAAATAAGGAATTACGGTGTCTACTCTTGTTTGCTGGAGCATGATTTCGGATACCCATACACGGTAGGGATCAGCATTTTCCCGCCATGGCAGGGTTCGCTGTTCTTTTTGGAACCAGCCGATTAAGTCCTGCTGGAACGCATTTATATTAAAATCAGACAGAATGGTTTTCATGGTGGCCTCCAGATGTTAAGATTCATTCTAAAATGGGAAACATAGCTATACAATGATAAAAAATTAGGATTTGCTTGGAGGGATTTTATGGATACTGCCACCCATGTAGTAATGGGGATTGCACTTGGCGGAGTGGCAACTCTTGATCCCGTTATGGGGAGCGATCCCGCAGCATCCCATGCCGTTATGGCTGCTGCGATTATTGGCTCACAGGCTCCTGACCTGGATACTATTTTAAAACTTCGCAATAATGCTGTCTATATTCGAAATCACCGGGGGATTACGCATTCAATACCGGCTGTCCTGCTGTGGTCCGTCCTGATTACGGCGCTCATCTATTTTCTCTTTCCGGGAACGGATTTGCTTCATTTAGGGATTTGGACATTTGCTGCCGTCGCCCTGCATGTATTTGTCGACATTTTTAATGCTTATGGAACACAGGCATTAAGGCCGTTTTCAAGAAAATGGATTGCACTCGGCCTGATCAATACGTTTGATCCGATTATTTTTTCCATCCATGGGCTGGCAATCGCAGCCTGGGTATTGGGCGCTCCGCAGGGATATACATTTGCAGGAATGTTCGCCGTGCTTGTGATTTATTATATTGTCAGATATGTTATGAACAAAAAAATTGTTCACGAAATATATGAGCGATTTGATAATGTGACGGGAATTATCATTTCCCCTACGCTGAAATTCAGAAGCTGGCATCTAGCCGTTACGACTCAGTCACACTTTTATGTAGCCCGGCATGTTAAAGGGGTGTTAACGGTTCTTGATGAATTTGACCGTGTGCCTGTTCCGCAGACCGATATGATAAAAGCAGCAGAAAAGGATGATAATGTCTCTGCCTTTCTTTCCTTCTCCCCCGTTTACCGGTGGGAAGTGGAAGAGTTCTCGGATCATTATGAAGTCCGGTTCATTGATCTGCGCTACCGGAGCAAAGGATACTACCCGTTTGTGGCGATTGTTCAGCTTGATATGAACCTTAGGATTGTAAGCTCCTATACCGGCTGGATTTTCAGTGAGGAAAAGCTGAGGAAGAAACTTCATCTTATCCCTGAATAAAGAGGCGGTTCCCAAGCGGAACACGCCTCTTTTTAATGTTAGCTCTGTTAAACTTGGCTGTTGATTGCAGCTAGCAGTCGTTCGCTTATCCTTGGGCGGGCGGTGAGCCTCCTCCTGGCTTCGCCACCCCGGGGTCTCACCTGTCCCGCTGCTCTCAGCTCGGAGTCTCACGCCTTCCGCTCCAATCAACAGGGGTTAAAATCAACAACATGCTTCAACATAGCCTTAATGTTTTAAATAGTCATCCTGATTAAGCAGATGCTTGTATTTCGGATTGGATGCAACAAATTCGTGCAGCCGTGGTCCGTATTGTTCAATCCATTTCCGGACGATTGCTTCAGTCATTTCTTTGCCTTTATATTTTTCACCGGCTTTGGCATAGGTTGCTTCAAAGTCTTCCCATAAAAGTTCTACCCACGTTCTCGCCTGGGCGTAGGCAAGCGAATCGTTTTTGAGCAGCAGCAGATCCGTCAGACGCTCAAAATAGCTCTCCATTTCGGAGCACCTCCTTTTTGCAGGCAATACTGCCTGTATGTACTAATTATAAAACAAACGGGGCTGGCCATAATAATGGTACGCTTCTAAAGAAGCGATTTCCCTAATCATCGGAGGCGGTCAGATTGCGGAATAAGGCAAAGGATTTTCCTATAGCAGAAAGATCTGAAGGCGAAGCGCGCGCAAAAGGCGCTTATGCGTCAAAGCGCGCCGACGGTACGATCAATGACCATCCCCAGGAGCGCATGAGGGCTTCTGGCCAAAGAGAAGATTCCAACTAGTCTAAGACATGGAGGCTGATTCGTTTGGGCAATCACAAACCATCCTATGATCACTTTTACTCTTCCCGGACACAAGCGTATCCGCAGCCTTGGGCTAACCCAAAGCACGCTCACTCACAAGTGAACGGCGAAACGCAAATGACGCAGGATCTGGTGATATTGAAAAACCAGACGCGTAAACAATCCTAACCAAACCAGCCGGGGCATACCCGGCTGGCTTTTATCGTTTAATCAGGACAGAAATCGGCAGGGCCTCTTCATGATCTGGTGTTTCAAGCCGGTGCCCCCATGCAAAAATGCCGTTCATGTAAACAATTTTAAACGTATCTCCCGGTGCTCCTTCAATCTCATATTCCTCTCCCGGTTTAAAATCAGCGGGATTCAGCAGATAGGACTTTGCCATGGATATTTTTCTGTCAAGCACGGCAAATTCATTAACCATGCCCATCTGTTCCGCCTTCCGCGCCTTTTCCTTTAACGTTCCAATTTCCGTATTTAATTCATATTCCGTCATTTCGCTGTATCTTTGTGTCTGCATATCCTTTGTTCCCCCTAATGTGTGCTCCCGAACAGGAATCGGGCATGGTAAAAGCGAATATTAACTCTGAATAAATTGGTCAGGATTTTCAAGATACTCATCGATGAGTTCGATTGGAAACCCTTTGCGGTACAGGTACTGCTTCATCTTTTGCCTGTTCGCATAGTCCTGGCCATTGTTGTATTTGGAGCTCACTTTTGCAGCCTGCTTTGCGAGCGCTTCTCTTTCCTCGTTCTGATTGTTTCCATAATCAACCGACCGCAGCACTTCAGAAACAAGGTTGAAGCTGTAGCCTTTCCGGACAAGGAGCTGCTCGAGCTTTTGCTTGACCTGAATGGTCGAGATCGCATGATTTTTTCTTAAAAATTTCTCTGCGTGCACCATGGCAGCATCAAGCTGGTCTTCATGACCATACAGAGACAGGGCCTGCTCAATCTGAGTCTGGGCAATCCCTTTTTGGAACAGCTCCTGCTTGATTACATCCGGGCCTTTTCCGGCCTGCCACTGTGTTCTTGTATAGGCATCAGCAAACTGCTGATCATTGGTTAACCCCGACTCATCAAGCTGATGTAAGACCTCTTGAATGGTTTCAGGCTGAAATTCTTTTTTCTCCAGCTGCTGCTTGATTTCTTTTGTTGAGCGCATTCTATAACTGAGATAGTCCAGAGCGGAGTTGTACGCTTTTCTGATTTGATCGCCTGTCGTTATTTCGGCAATATCAAGGTCTGAAAGCTCTTTTCCTTTTGCAAGGCCGAATTTAATCAAGGTGTGTTCATCCACACCGAAACCAAATTCCTCCCCTTTTCCGTAGTCCAGATAAATGTTGTACCGCTCAGCATTTTTTTGCTGGGACGTAATTTTCGTTACAAAAGCCATCCTCAACACCTCCTTCTTATTTTACCATACGTTTATCATCATGAAGGCAGGGTAGAGCTTAGAAAAAGCACTTAAAACTTATGCGGGGTGAAACCATGAAAATTGCTATCGCCGGAGGATCCGGCTTTGTCGGGAAACATATCGCTCAATACTTTGCCAGAGAAGGACATAAAGTCGTTATTTTATCCAGAAGCGAGCAAGAAGGTTATGGAAATATTGAATATGCAAAATGGATGACGGACGGGGCAGATCCTGCCAAGCATCTTGAAGGGCTGGACGTGATGATCAATCTTGCGGGAAAATCAATCAGCACCCGCTGGACAGAGGAAACGAAAAAAGAGATTGTAGAAAGCCGTGTCGAATCATCACGTGAAGTTTATAAAATTTTAGAGAGTCTTGACCAAAAACCATCTGTGTTTATCAGTGCAAGTGCCGTGGGAGTTTACGGAACGTCTGAGAAAGAAACCTTTACCGAAGACTCTGCTGCGACTGACGAGGATTTCCTTTCCGATACCGTACAGAAATGGGAGCAGGAAGCATCCATGATCCGTGACCTTGGCATACGAACTGTATACGCCCGGTTTGGCATTGTACTTGGCGAAGGCGGAGTGCTGCAGAAGATGATTCTTCCCTACAAACTGTATGGGGGAGGTCCGCTTGGGTCAGGAACTCAATGGATGTCCTGGATCCATGTTACCGACATCGCGGGCTTAATGGATTTTATTATCCGTCACGATGAAATCAGCGGACCCGTTAACATGACAGCCCCCAATCCGGTGCAGATGGAAACCTTCGGGAAAACACTCGGCGAAGTCTTGAACCGTCCTCACTGGCTCCCTGCTCCAGGCAGTGCGATTAAGCTCGCGCTTGGAGAAATGAGCATCCTGCTTTTAGAGGGACAGCGGGTGCTGCCGAAAAAAGCCATTGAGAGCGGATATACTTTTATTTATCCGTCGCTTGAACGCGCTCTCTCTGACATAATAAAATAGTATAAAATCTATTTCCGCTAGGAGATCAAAAAAATGACCTGCACATTATTTAAGCGCGCCACCATTTTTCCAGTAACCTCGGACATTTTATATGCGTCCGACCTGCTCGTTGAAAACGGGAAAATCGCAAAGATCGGGAAAAACATTTCACCGCCCGAAAACTGTACGGTCATTGACTGTCATGATCAATTCCTTTTTCCCGGACTCATAGACGTCCATACCCATCTTGGACTTTATGATGAAGGAACCGGCTGGGCGGGGAATGATGCGAATGAAACCGTGGAACCGCTGACCCCTCATATCCGCGCCCTTGACGGTGTTCATCCTCTTGATTCCGGTTTTCATGATGCCATTTCCCACGGGATTACCACGGTTCACATCATGCCGGGAAGCGCGAACGTAATCGGGGGCACGACTTCCGTCATTAAAACGAGCGGAGTGAACATCAGTGATATGCTGATCAAGGAGACCGCCGGTTTGAAAATTGCATTAGGGGAAAACCCTAAGCGGATTCATAGTCAGGGGAACAAAGACTCCATCACAAGAATGGGAATAATGGGAATGCTTCGCGAAGCCTTTTACGCTGCCAAATACTGCGATGATGAAGAAGATTTCCGCTCCATTTCCATACGCCGTGCGTTAAGAAGGGAAATTCCCGTACGCATTCACGCCCACAGGTCGGATGATATTTTATCCGCGGTCCGTTTTGCCGAGGAGTTCAACCTTGATTACCGAATCGAGCATTGTACAGAGGGCCATCTGATAGCAGAGGAGTTCGCCGGGAAAAACGCAAAGGTAAGCGTCGGACCTACATTCACACGCCGGTCGAAAGTCGAATTGAAAAACAAAAGCTGGCAGACGTATCAGGCTCTTTCGGATCAGGGTGTGGAAGTTTCGATTACAACCGACCACCCATATACACCGATTCAATATTTAAATGTCGTAGCCTCCCTCGCTGTCCGTGAAGGATTCGATGAACAAAAAGCGATTGAAGGCATCACCATCACCGCAGCACGCAATCTGCAGGTCGATGACCGCATCGGAAGCCTGGAAGAGGGAAAAGACGCCGATCTTGTTCTCTGGAGCCACCATCCCTTCCATTATTTAGCGAAACCGAAGTGCACGATGATTGATGGAAAACTTGTGTTTGAAGACGCAAAATGGGCCTCCGGAAAAGGGATAAAAACCGGCCAAAAAAAACAGTAAAAAACACAAAAAAAACAGTATCTTTTTCATAAAAATTCGAGTATGATATCAGTGCATGGCTTGCTCACAAAGCCTTGCTGTGTATGACAATTTAATGACCTGGGATCTATGGGAAGGCAAATGGTGCGCCACCAGTTTTACTGGTTCTAGTGGGTTCGATTCCCACCCCGAAATTTTTTGGCTAATTTAAAAAATTTCGAGGGTGGGGCTTAAGGCTACGCGTCTGCCCTCATGTTGGAGGGAGCGAGAAAGATGCTTAAAAAACGTGACATTCACGATAGTCATGCGCTGTACGAACTTATGGTACACCCCGATGTCTTCCCTTACGTACGTCATAAAGCTGATTCAATCGAGGAATATTTGTTTTTAACCAAGCAAACAATTGAAGCCGAAGAGCGCAGTGAATTGATTTCACGGACCATTCTCGATGAATGGGGCTCTCCAATCGGGACCATCAGTCTTTTTGACCTCCAGGAAAATGCCGGGTTCCTCGGAACCTGGCTTGGAAAGCCATACCACGGCAAAGGCTACAATCAAACAGCAAAAGACGCTTTTTTCAATGAACTGTTCTACGAACTAGGCATTGAAACCATTTTTCTCCGCATCCGGAAGGTGAACGTCCGGTCAACGAAAGCGGCAGAAAAGCTTCCTTATGTCGTATGTGCGAACGAAACCCGAAAAGCGCTGCTGGATCAAATTAATAACGGGGAAGACATCTACAGCCTTTATGAAATTAAAAAGGATCTATATACACTCTACACCATGAGAACCCCTTCCATTGCGGAAGAACAGCATTTGAAAGAAGCTTAATCAGAACGGCCCGCCTGAAAAAGGCGGGTCTTTTGTTTGCGGCAGGCGGACTTATTGAACTGAATCGCTTCCCTGCCGCCGCTCTTTGTCCGCCAATCCTGCCGTGTTTTTATATGGAGTATGAATCCCATGCCGATTGTCCAAAATAGTTCTAGTCTTAAGAATGGAGCTGATTGAAGGATGGAAAAGAAACGACATGAAAATTCGAAGAAAACCTTGACCGCGATGCAGGAAGTTCTTTATGGCAGGGAATTTAAAGCGGCGGACCGGGCTGGCGGATTTACGAAGAAAAAGAACTAGTTACCAGCATACAGGTCCCGCTGTAAGGCTATCCTAACATTGAACCACAAGTTCAACTCACAGGGGGCGTTCACTTTGGGAAGAGGACACAAGCAGCATACTCGTGATAAAAACAAGAATGGTCTTGCTCAAGTTCCGAAACAGCTGAAGAAAGAGACAGATGGAACATATGAGGAGTTCTCCCGTGAATTAGCCGACCAGGCTGATACGCAGGCTCAATCCAGAGCCGATGCAGCCAACCAGCGTCAGCAAAAAAGAAAAAGATAAATGCAAAAGCCCCTGCCAGGAGTCAGCAGGGGCTTTTTTATATTCGCTTCGCTTTTAGGAATTTATCGGGCCAGTACATACTCAATTGATAATGAATGACTTTGACCCCTTCGTTTGAAGTGAGGATGACCTGGCCTTTTCCCGGCAAGGTCATATCATGCCAATAGCGCCATTTCCCTAACTCCCGGTGCTTAAATTGGCTGGTCATTTTCTTTATTTTTACTGAAATGCGGATAGAAGGGAATCCCCCGGTTCAAGCACCGGAGCCTCTGCTTTCAGGTCATCTGCATACTTGATTCCCTGCCCTGTATTCAGAAGGACCACCTTGTCCGTTTCCTTGATCCATTGTTCCTCCCGAAGCTTTTTGGCGGCTGCGAATACAGCTGCTCCCTCAGGACAGATGAACAATCCTTCTTTTGACGCAATATCAAGCTGGGCGGTTTGAATGGCTTCCTCCGAAATGGAAACGGCACAGCCTTTTGTCTTATAGATCGCATCGAGGACAAGGAAATCACCGATGGCTTTCGGAACATTGATTCCAAAGGCCCCGGTTTTAGAATCCTTCCAAAATTCGGATTCGGTTTTCCCCTCTTCCCAGGCCTTCACAATCGGCGCGCAGCCTTCCGCCTGAACCGCTACGAGTCTCGGCAGTTTATCAGGAGCGATCCAGCCAAGCTTCTGGAGTTCCATAAGTGCTTTATAAATTCCAATCAACCCGACCCCTCCGCCTGTCGGATAGAGAATGACGTCCGGCACCTCCCATCCGAACTGCTCGGCAATTTCTAGACCCATTGTTTTTTTGCCTTCAATCCGATATGGCTCTTTCAGCGTGGATGCATCGTAATATCCTTTCTTTTCAACGAGCTCCGCCACCATTTTCCCTGCATCGCTGATCAGTCCATTCACAAGCCACAGGTTGGCTCCGGATGCAGCGCATTCTTTGCGTGTCGTGATCGGGGCATCCACCGGCATCACGACATTGGCTTCCAGTCCGGCTCGTGCAGCATAGAGGGACCATGCAGCCCCGGCGTTCCCGTTCGTCGGCATGGCGAATTTTTTCACTCCGAGCTCTTTGGCTTTTGATAGACCGACAGCTGCTCCCCTCGCTTTAAATGAACCGGTTGGAATCAAGCCTTCATCCTTCATAAATAGCTGTTTAATGCCATACTGCGCGCCTATTTCAGGAACCGGCAGAATCGGAGTGCCCCCTTCCCCCATCGTTACGGCATTGCTTTCTTCACGAACCGGCAAAAGCTCGTGATATCTCCAAAGACTGCTTGCGCGGGATGCCAGGCTTTCTTTTGTCCAAACCTTTTTCAGTTCCTCGTAATCGTATTCAACAAGCAGCGGCGAACCGCATGTGCACAGCTGCTGGACTTGATCCGGATCATAGCTGCTGCCGCATTTCGGGCATACAAGCTGTGTCATATAACTGTAAAGCATGAAAAATTCCTCCCTGTGAATGATGGTTTTCCGCTGATGCCCAAATCCTGCATACAATCCCCGCTGGATATGGGATAAAAAAAGCCCATCCCTAATAAACTAGAGATGGGCCTTCAGTTTGTCTGATCAGCAATCTTGTCCTTATCTTATCACAGAATATTTTTCTTATGAATGGGGCACACATTGGTTTACTTGGTATTTTAGGGTATGATGGAAAATGATGATTAAAGGAGGCGATTTTTTATGGAAAAAAATCCGGCAGGCTTTTGGATACGCCTTGGGGCGAATCTTATTGACGGAGTGCTATTTGCAATTATAGGATATTTACTTACTCTCCTGGTTGGCGAAACAATTGGACAGAATACGACAAGCGGGATTCAATTCTTTTACGGGCTTCTGCTGCCGATTTTCTGGTATGGCTATACGGTCGGCAAAAGGGCTGTGAAGGTTCGGATTGTCAAAGTGAACGGGCAGGGTGTCACGTTCTGGACGATGATCAAACGGACGGTGATCAGCGGCATTCTTTACGGTCTTCCGGCCATTATCGGAGCTGTCATTGCTCTATCTCTTTCATGGTCTGAATTTATCGAAATCATGAGCAATCCGCTGGAAACAGCCCCTGAACCAAGCAACTCCCTCATCGCAGCATTTGCCGTTCTATTCGGGGGCATGCTGCTATCCTTGATCGTGCTTGCAGCGAGCGCCATCATGATGGGCGTAAGGGAAGACAAACGATCCATTCACGATCTGATTGCCGGAACATATGTGACACGGAACTTACCGAATGAACCGGTCCAGACCGAATGGAACGAAGCAAAAGAAATATGAAACCGGAAAAACAGGTGACTCACTCACCTGTTTTTTTCTGCGGTCGTACAGCCATGCTGCTTTCCAGCTTTTGATCGAATGAAAGAACCGGATGATGCATCCTGACAATTCCGAAAAATTCGTCAAGAAACTCTTCAAGGATGGCTAAACCGTATGAAGGATGTTCCAGAAAAACCTGCTCGAGCCGCTCTGCCGCATCTGCCGGCTTTACAGCCATCTCATCCAGTGATTTTCTTTGCCATTTAAAAGCGGGATGATGGACATAGCTTTCATTTAACGCGAAGAGAATCGCCATCACCTTTTTCTGAACGGTAACAAACACTTCATGGAGCATGAGCCAATCCTGTCTGTCTGCCAGCGCTTGACGATTCCGCCACCGGTTTCCAAAATCCAGATTTTCTTCCATCATTGCCTTTTTCAAACCCGCCGGATAGGGGGTAAGCCCGTTCTTCAGTTTTGAAAAAACTTCCTCTCCTTCAAGGCATATCCCGCTGCTGATGGAAGAAGCAAGGCACTGATGGTCAAGATTGGCCGAATGATTTACCGTGACTTCCCTAATGACCTTTTCCACCGTGGCAGTTAAGAAATGGCTGAGCTCCATCTTCACTCCGAATGCCATATAGGATTCGGACCACTCTTCGTCTTCATATGCATGATAATCGAGGATTTCCCCCTGAACGGCCTGAATTGGCTCCATGCGGTCTGCATCAGCCGGTTCTGACTTCCAAACGAGAAACAGCTCAATGTCCGAAAAACCGTCATTCCATCCGCGTGATACAGAACCGCCAATCCAGACAGACTCGACCTTCGGATTCTGCCGGTATACACGGGCCATGTTTTCTGCAATTTTCGCCGGCTCCACCCTATATTCCTCCGTGTTTGCGTTCCAGTTCCATCACGTATTTATACCGGTCGCCTCTATAAATCGTTTTCGTATACTCAACCGCTGTGTGGTCCGGAGTAAAGCTGGTCCTCTGAATCTTGAGAACCGGTGCCCCTTCATCAAGCTTTAGCGCGTCGGCCGCTTTTTTCCCTGCCTCGGCTGCTTCCAGTTCTTGCTTTCCATACTGGATCGGAAGTCCGCACTGATTTTCAATGTAATCATAGATAGATCCCTCTGCATGCTTTTTTGTCATGTCCGGAAAAAGACGGACGGGCATATAAAGGGTCTCATAGGCGATTGCCTCTCCGTCCGCGAGACGGATCCGTTTCACTTTGTATATCTCTTCATCTTGATCGAGCCCAAGTTCCTTCGCCGCCTGCTTGGAAGAGGAAGTCTGCTCGAAGCTCAGCACTTTCGTTTCCGGCTTCTTTCCCTGTTCCGCCATTTGCTCGGTAAAGCTCGTAATTCCTGTGAGCTCCTGATTCAGCTTGGCAGCGGAGACAAATGTCCCCCGGCCTCTCTTCCGTTCCAAAATTCCTTCATTGACCAGATTGCTGATTGCCTGGCGTACCGTCATTCGGCTAATGGAGTATTGCTCGCAGAACTGGCGCTCAGATGGGATGGCATCCCCGCTTTTCCACTCGCCCGAATGGATTTTTTCTTTAATGTTTTCTTCCACCTGATAGTAAATTGGGACCGGGGAATCTTTTTTGATCATGAAGCTGAATCTCCTTCCCGGATTCCGGAGAGCGCTTCCGCATCTGCAATAATGGTGACATCGGGATGATTTTTTAATACGGATGCAGGAAATTCTTCCGTGACCTCTCCGTACCAAAGCCTTTCGATCGCTGCCGCCTTTTTGACACCGGAAGCAAGAAGAACAATTTTGCGGCTTTTCATAATTGTGTTGATTCCCATGGTAACCGCTTTTTCTGGAACATCGTTCATCGTTTCAAAATACCGGGCATTCGCTTTTCGCGTTGAGTCCGTCAGCTGGACAAGATGAGTGGGGATATCAAAAGATGTGCCGGGCTCATTAAATCCAATGTGGCCGTTTTCTCCAATGCCGAGCAGCTGCAGATCCACTCCGCCCGCTTCTTCAATCATCCGCTCATACCGTCCGCATTCTCTGACTGGATCTTCGGCTGTTCCGTCGGGAATGTGGTTATGATTCGGTGCAAAGTCCGTATAATGGAACAGCTGCTTCTGCATATAGCTGAAATAACTGTTAGGGTCCTCTTTTTTCATTCCGAAATACTCATCCAAATTGAACGAGACGGCCTCTGAAAATGAAATGCGTCCTTCTTTATAAAGCTGGATCAGTTCATAGTAAACCCCTTTAACGGTTCCGCCGGTAGCAAGTCCAAGAACAGGGTCCCGTTTTGCATCCATTTGATCCAAAAAAATATGCGAAGCTTTCTGGCTCATATCCCGGTAATTTTCCGTTTTAATCAGTTTCATTGGAATCCTCCTTTTGATAAGCAACTTCTCCGGCACTAATCGTAAGAACAACTTCCCCATCCTTTGACAGGGCTGTGAGATCGGCATCCTTCCCTGCTCTGATGCTTCCTTTCCGGTCATACACATTAAGCTGTTTTGCCGGATTGGCAGAAGCCATCTGGATGATGTCTTTTGTGGAACAGCCTGTAAAACGCTTCATATTGCGGACCGCCTCGTTCATCTTCAGGACGCTGCCTGCAAGGGACCCGTTAGAAAGCTCCGCTCTGCCGTCCTTCACATGCACATCTTGTCCTCCAAGATCATAGACACCATTTTCAAGTCCTTTAGCCCTCATAGAGTCTGTAATGAGAATCATCCCGTCTGCACCTTTGATCTGATAAGCCAGTCTGATCATTTCAGGAGCAACATGTACTCCATCTGCAATGATTTCGCATTTTATACGGGGATCAAGCAAGGCGAATCCTGCCGTTCCCGCTTCCCGGTGATGGAGCCCTCTCATTCCATTGAAAAGATGGGTGGCCTGAATGACTCCGTGTTCCGCCGCTTTTTCCCCTTCATGGAAAAGAGCATCCGAATGCCCGATGGAAGGAATGACGCCTGTCTCCGCTAAGTGCTGCGCAAGCTTAAGGCCGCCTTCCAGCTCAGGAGCCATCGTCATCATTTTAATTCCGTTCCCTGCTTTTTCCTGCCATTCCTGAAAAAGCTCGATATCCGGCTTCAGGAAATGACCCGGAAGCTGCGCACCGGCCCGCTTCGGAGAAAGAAAGGGCCCTTCTACATGAATACCGAGCACTTCCGCTCCTGAAGCCGGTCTAGACATAAAGACATCCAGATTCGAAAGGGCTTTTTCAATTGAAGAAACATCCGACGTCATAGTAGTTGGAAGAAAACTTGTCGTCCCTTCCTGAACAAGCTGCCGGGCCATCGTTTTAAGTGCCTCTTCTTGTGCATCCATCACATCCGCACCGCCTGCTCCATGGATGTGCATGTCGATCATTCCGGGGATCAGCTCGATGTTTTCTGTCAGCCTGATCTCTTGACATCCCTCAGGAATAGTTAACGCTTCCATCATTCCCGTCTCTTTCACTTTTCCATCTTGTATAAGGACGTAGCCAGGTATAAAAGTTCCCGTTTCTGCATAAACGGCTGCTTGAGTAATCGCAATCATGTTTACAGGCACTCCTTTTTTCTGATTCTAAACAAACTTTACCATCTATAAGGCTAGTTGTCTATACCAGTAATATGTCTATTTTTGTCATCATTCTTTTCTCTTCCTCGCTACTCTATCCATTCAGGGCTGTATCTATTTTTTGAACGTTTTTCTTATGTAGCAATGATGTTCCGCACCATTCTACAAATTCCGCAAATCTGTGAATAAGTTATACACACCCCTGTTGATATTGTGGAAAAACGTGTGGGTGACTAGGAGGATAAAGCCCACCTATCCACAATATTGCATGTAATGACCTACCAATTGTGTGGATAACGTTGATAACTCTTGAATTATTCTATATTGTGCGAATTTTGTGTGGATAACCATTTTGTCGAATCTTCGGAACGTTGTTTTTCCAGAAACATAAACTAGCTATATAGAGAGATGGAGAGTGAGAGAGTGAAATATCCTATACAGCGTTCCTACATTCGGACCGGGAATTCCCGCTCCGGAGCTAAAATAGGGACCGTTCTGTTCATTGTCAGCCATGACACTGGGAATCCTGGGACAAGTGCGGCTCAGAACCGCGAATATTTTAACAATCAGCAGCCATCCGCTTCCGCCCACACGTTTATCGACGATAAGACCATTTTAGAAATCATTCCGCTTGATGAAAAAGCCTACCATGTCCAATACGGCATTACGGAAGACAACCGCCGCTTTGGGGAAGATGCCAACGATGCAGCCATCGGAGTTGAATTTTGCTTTGGCGGCAGCATTAATTTCCAGAAGGCATTCGACCGTTATGTTTGGTATCACGCGTACCTGTGCGACCGGTTCGGATTGAATCCGGATAAACACATCATCGGCCACTACACGCTTGATCCATCAAGACGGACCGATCCGCTGAATGCTTTCCAGCGCTACGGTGTATCATGGGCGCAGTTTATAAGCAGCGTCAAACGGTCACTGGCCAATGACTTTGGCAAGCCCCCCGCTTCTTCACCCCCTGCAGAAAGCCTGCCGGTGAGAAAAGGCGATACAGGAGATTTGGTGAAAGACGTTCAAAGAAAATTGATGGCTTCCGGATACCGCCTCTCAGCAGACGGAATTTTCGGAGCAGATACGGAAGCAGCGGTCATTGCTTTTCAAAAGAAAAACAAACTCACCGCTGATGGCATTGTCGGCAGTCAGACCTATGCTGCACTAAACCGGGTCAAGCCGCCATCCGCCAGCTATCCCCTGCCAGCCGGAGTCTACAGAGAAGGTTCAACCGGAGAGCCTGTTAAGCAAATTCAGCGGGCCCTGCAAAAGCTTGGAGTTTACACCGGTTCCATTGACGGACAATACGGACCGCAGACAACCGCTGCCGTCCGCCGCTTCCAAGCCCGTTATTCGGCCCTTGCTGATGATGGAGTATATGGACCAACTACACGAACTTACATGCTGAATGCATTGAAATAGGAAGAGGATGCCTTTTTTTGGGGCATCCTTTTCATTTGAAAACGGAAGGCTGGATGGCGGGATTTAGGGGGGGGGCGCACTTGGAACCGGGTGGGGGCACGGGATTTAGAGGGGCGGCGGGGACCTAGGTATATTACGGACTTTGTCGGCGGCCAGACTGGGAGAGCGGCCAGCGAAGCTTAGCGTATCATGTCGAAAAATCGATATATTGAAAAAATCGCCGATATATTGAAAAATTAGTCGATATATTGGAAAAATCGCCGATATATCGAAAAAATCGCCGATATCTCTCAGGCCGCCTAACCTAACTAGTTTGGACAGCTCCCCTCTATCCATAAAAACCTCTCCAACTTCAAAAAACACGCACCCATCCTTCTCTATTTGCCAGTAAGCCGGTCGTTTTATCCGCTGTCAGCGGATTGCGGGCTATTCACTCCGTTTTTAATACATTCTTTTTCTGTAGCTTTCTTCCAAAGCAGCCGCCACGCCTACAGCATCAAGTCCTGCGCTTTTTGCATGCTCTGCCAATATTTCGTTTGCTTTAGGCAGTTCTTCTGCAGCATGCCATTCCGTATGGTTCCAGAGGTGTGACCGCTTCATTGCTTTTCCGCAATGGATGAAGCACTCCCCGACTTCAACCGCGATCCCTGCAATCGGTGTTTTTCCTTTGGCCTTCATTTGCTCCAGAATATCCGGGTCCTTTATAATAGAAGCTTTCCCGGTAATTCTCAGCGTTTCATCCAAACCGGGTATGATACATAACAGGCTTGCATGATGATTTTCCAATAGATTGCGAATGGAGTCCAGGCGCTTGTTTCCCGGCCGCTCCGGTATGACCAGCTGCTTTTCGTTCAATACGAGAATAAAACCTGGATGGTCGCCTCTTGGTGAAACATCACATTCTCCATCGGCATTAGACGTACCGATTACTACAAATGGAGAAAGTGATAGAAAGTTTATACAGTGAGCGTCCAGATAGGGAATGACTTTGTTTGCAGCAAGCTTACCCGGTTTCCCCCAAATCTCTTCCAGCTGATCTGCTGATTTAATTACATTTTGAAATGGTTTCATCGCTTCTTCTCCTCTATTGTCTTTTTTGAAAAAAGCTCTCCCTATAAAGGAAGAGCCTTGTCGTTGCTTTTTTCTCCAGTCAGCATCCGGACTGCTTCGTCGAATTCGTTTTCCATGTCCTGGGAAGGCTTGGCTGTGAGCAGGCTCGTGACCGCAATAGCAGCGGCGCACACAATGAAGCCCGGTATAATTTCGTAAACTTCCTTAAAGAATGGGAGCGGGATTTGTTCCCATATAATTACCGTAAGGGTTCCGCCAATCATTCCGGCAAGGGCTCCCCATTTCGTCATGCGTTTCCAGTACAGGCTCAGCAGGACAACTGGTCCGAACGCCGCTCCGAATCCGGCCCATGCGTACCCGACCAAATTCAGGATTGTTTTACTCGGATTTAAGGCCATGACGAGCGCGATTAAGGCTATGCCTAGAACAGCGAGCCTGCCGACAAGTACGAGCTCTTTATCCGAAGCGTTTTTCCGGAAAAACGCTTTATAGAAATCCTCCGTAATGGCACTGGAGGTGACGAGAAGCTGGGACGCAATCGTACTCATAACCGCCGCCAGAATCGCGGCCAGAAGGAAGCCGGTAATCAGAGACGGAAATAATACGTCGGACAGGACGATAAAGACCGTCTCTTCATTCGGAAGTTTCATATTTTCGATGCTGAAATAAGCAATTCCGACAAGTCCTGTAAACATCGCACCGACAATCGAGAAGATCATCCACCCCATCCCGATTCTTCTCGCACTCTTCATTTCTTTCACCGAGGTAATCGCCATAAAACGGACGATAATATGAGGCTGGCCGAAATAGCCGAGACCCCAGGCAAGCAAAGAAATGATCCCGATGAAGGAAGTGCCTTTGAATGCTTCCAAAAGCGTTGGGTCGATGGAGCGGATTTCACTGAAGGTTTCCGTCCAGCCTCCAATATTGGCAATGGTTACAATTGGAACGAGAATAAGAGCAATAAACATAATGGTACCCTGCACAAAATCTGTCCAGCTGACCGCAAGAAACCCGCCAAAAAGTGTATACAGGATCACAACACTTGCCGTCAGCCAGATTCCCCACCGGTAATCAAGATGAAAGGCCGATTTAAACAGTTCTCCTCCTGCCACCATTCCCGAGGATGTATAGAAGGTAAAAAAGATTAAGATGACAAGCGCTGAGGTCACTCTCAAAATCCGGGAGTGATCTTTAAACCGGTTATCAAAATAATCCGGAATCGTAATCGAATTGTTGGCCACTTCCGTATATGTACGCAATCTCGGCGCGACAAACAGCCAGTTCAGCCAGGCTCCTGCCGTTAATCCCACAACAATCCATCCGGCACTTAATCCGGATACAAACATAGCTCCGGGCAGCCCCATTAAAAGCCAGCCGCTCATGTCCGATGCACCTGCACTGAGTGCCGTTACAGCCGGCCCCAGATTTCTTCCGCCAAGCATGTAGTCATTTAAATTTGCTGTGCGCCGGTAAGCCAAATAACCGATCAGCAGCATGCCCGCCATATAAATCCCGATTGATAAAACGACTCCACTATCCATAGGCATCCCCTTTCATAAAAGCGCTTTCAATATTTATACAAAATTAAGAATACCAATATATTAATAGAATGTTAAGAACTATTTTCCATATAAACCAGCTGACCGATTGGATCATCTCTTACATAATAATAGCATTGAATACAGTTCTATTCATTTTGGTATGTAAGACTAAAGTTGCAAGTACATTCCATCTATTTCTGGATTTATATTCAAAGGTTATTATTTACAATTAGGATAAGTCCTAATTAACCAAAGGAGTTAGATAACTGATGAAGAACCTTGAACTATTTGAGACCCACGTTTATACCCTTCATTTAATGAATTCAATAGAGTTTTATCGAAAATTAGAATTGGAAGTAGCATATATCATTAAAGAGCGCGGAGTTGCTTTCTTTTGGATAGGTGACCCTGCGAAAAAAAAGCAGATGTTAGGAGTATGGGAGGTACCTAAAGTAAAGTTTAGAAAATCTCACTTTGCTTTTCATGTTAATTTAGAAGAACTGCTAAACGCCCCCACTTTTCTAAGCAAACAAGGAATAGAGTTGTCACCTGATTTCGGTCTTGACACTAGTGAACCAATTGTCCACTCATGGATGCCATCTGCAAGCTACTACTTTGAGGATCCTGACGGAAATTCATTAGAATACATATCAGCACTTGAAGGTGAACCTATACCCGAATTGGGAGCTGTACATTTGAGTACATGGAGGGAAATTCAAAAAAAGGCAGGATACAATTGTTAAAACACTTAAAACAAGCCAGAAATAAATAGGGGAACAAAGTGAAGGCAACATCCAAAATCCATTTATTCTCATTTTTCCATCCTATCCGTTCGAAATCGTATTATAATGAAACTAATACGTTCCTGCTATAAGGAGGCAGCATGAAAAAACTGATTGTCATGAACCTGATCGGTGCAGCCGCAGGAGGTTTTGGCACCTATTTTTTACTCGATTATTTCCAAGTCGATCTTTCCTTGAATACTTTGTTCTGGCTGTGCGTTTATTTTTGGTTCGGCCACTATCTTTCTGTTTTTTTCCATGAACTTGGCCATTTAGCCGGAGGTGCTGCGAGAGGGATGACTTTTTACAGCATCCTTGTCGGACCGGTGCTCATAACGAAAGAACGGAGCAAGACTCGGGTCAAATGGGAAAAGCATGGCTTGAGCATTGGCGGGAGAGCTGCCATGTATCCTGATCTCACTGAGAGAAAGGCCTCTATTGAAAAGCAGCTTTACTGGCACATTTTAGGCGGTCCGCTTGCAAGCCTCATTACCGGTGCTGCCGCATTAATCGTGTCCCTTGTTTTGCACGAGGTATGGCTTTTCGTATTTGCTGTGATCAGCCTGCTTGCAGGTGTGACGAACCTCCTCATAACCGAGGCAAAAGATGCCATACCTGATGGAGCGGCTTTAAAAAACCTGCGAAATCCGCTGACAAAAGAGGTGTTTATCGCCGCTTATCTAATCGCCGGAAATGTACGGGAAGACTGGTCTGAGCTCCCGGCCGACATTGCCGAAAGGGCAAGAAAAGCGATTACCGGTTTCCCTGAAAACATGATGTCTCTTTCCATTGCGTCCGCACTCAGCCAATATGATATGAGCCGCGGAGCGCCGGGGGAAGCGGTTAAACTCCTTCGCATCTTTGTCATGCGTACCCCTGATAAGAAGAAAAGAAGCATCTTTTGGGAACAAACCTATGCGAACTACCTTCTCGCCTGTTACATGGCAGGCGAAACAGGTGTAGAATTATCAGCAATCGCAGATAATGTGCAAAAACGCGACCCTCTTGCCTATGAAAAAGCGCAGTTCGCAGCCGCGGCATTGACCGGAGATCACCTGAAAGCCGAAGCAGCCCTAAAAAAAGCCATCGCCTGCTCATCAAGCATGTATGCTCTATACGGAGACGGAGAAATGGAAAGGAAGCTTTTAAAGCGGGCGGACTGTGTGAGAAAATCGGTGACTGCCTAAAGACAGAAAGGCTTGGATGATCGGGCATCCAAGCCTTTTATTTTGTTTCTGAACAGACGATTTCACAGAGGAGTTCGCGGTTATCAGAAGAGACGTTCTCCGACAATCTTGCACCTGCGATAATAGGCGCCCATTGTAAAATTTCCTCTTTTGACAGAGCGCTTTTTTCACAATAAAGCTGTACATACCTTTCGGCCAGTTCGGTTGAATACTGCAAATACAAAAGATACGTTCGGTACACATCGGCACGCGGATCCCCTGCACTTGAATCGACCCAGTCAAGAATGGTCACTTTGCTGTCTCCCATTATCAAGTTAAACAAGTAAAAGTCTCCGTGGCACAGCTTTTTTTCAAATCGAATGGCATTCATTTTTCTGATCAGGGCTTCTCTTAGATGACCAGGCAAGGGGGCATCTTGAATTTGCCTGCTTAATTTTTCGCGCATCGGTTCAATAGAAGGCGCTTCAATCCTGTGTATCTCCTGTTGACTATCAACGGAAATCGACAGATACTCTTCAGCTTTGTCCATATTTCCTGATAAAAGATCACCGATTGTTCTGCCCTGAACCAACTCCATAATGATTGCCTGTCTCCCGTTTATCCTTACCACATCTTCTACTTTAGGAACAGGAAGGCCGCATGAATAGGCGAATCTTTGCTTGTCAGCTTCATGTAAAGACTCCGTCCCCTGGTAAGTTTCATGAAACAGTTTGATGACGCTGTTATTGCACAAGTAAAGCGATGCTGTATTTCCTTTTGCGATCTCAGTGTCTAAGTTCATTGACTCTCTCTTTTCAGCAAGCATTCCAGCATCTCTCCGATCCATCCCTCTCTTTGATGAACACCTGTATCCGTGTTCGTCATGACAATAGCTCCGGTCCCAAGCCGGGGATAAACAGCCGCCATGCACTGAAACCCTTTGCCCCAGCCAAACGATGAAATTTCCTGTCCGTTTACAAAAACCCCCAGCCCCGTCCACGGTGAACATCCCTGTGCACGAATCATTTCTTCCGCAAGCTCTTGGGAGATCCCCAATGTGCTTTTGCCATTCAAAGCATCGATCAATTCAGCTGCAAGCTTCCCGAGGTCGGACGCGCTCGACCATAAACCTGCAGCCGCCGGGTATGGATATACCGGATACTTGTCCGCTAAAACGCGGCTTTTTCGGTCATGGCCCGCTGCCGCATTAGCATCTGGCGCATGGAATGTACTGCGGTCCATTCCGAGCGGGTTCAGCACCTTTGATCTTACCAAATCCTCGTATGCTATACCTGTTACGTCCTCCATCAGCTGCTCAAGCACGCAGAATCCCGCATCAGAATAATGAAACTCCGTCCCGGGTTCATACTGGATCTGTACGGGCTGCGGGCAATAGCGCGTGATACCGTTCAGAATCTCACGAATGGAGGGGCTTGGCTGTGAATCATCCAATTCCATGAAACTCCCTTCAGGATCTTTTATCCCGGATTGGTGGCTTAAAAGCAGCCGGAGCGTCACTGGCTGTTCAAACCCATTCATAGGAATCTCCCAGGATTTCAGTCTCCTGTTCACCTCTTCATCCAGCGCTAGAATCTCTTCACTTACGAGTCTAATTGCAAGCATGGCCGCGGCAAATTTGCTGATGGAACAGGCGCTGAATACGGTATCGGCCGTAACGGTCTCCTCCTGCCCCCTTTCGAGCACCCCAAATCCTGCCTTCCGGCTGACCCGGCCATTCTCTAAAAGAGCCATGCCGGCACCTGCGATATGGTACTCCTTCATTTTTTCCCTTCCATAAAGATCATGCATGTTACCCTCTCCCTATCGAAGGAAATTTCAGCTTCAGCGTAAATTCATGCTCCTTGTATGTAAAATCGAGAAAGCCCCCATATTGTTTTACAATATCCGCGATTACTTTTGTCCCGAGGCCCTCCTGTCCCTTCGTGGAACGGCCCGATTTTTGGAAGAGGACATCCAGTATTTCGTTTGGCGGCTGGACGCTCGAATTCCGGCAAATAAGAATATAAACCCCGCTTCGTTTTTCAAAACGGACCGTCAGCGCTGGATCTTTCTTTCCCATGTGAATCCATTCTTCGCACGCCTCCATCGCGTTGGACAGCATGTTGCCAAGTAAACCAACCATGTCAAAGGGGGAAATCGGCAATGCAGAGATCGGCAAATCAAACTCATAGGTGATCTTGATTCCAAGACTGCCGGCACGCTGATATGCATCATGCAGGAGTCCCGCCGCCACCCCGTCCTCGCCTTTTATCGAGAAATTCGTCTCTTCATAAGTGCGGACAAGGCCGTTCATATACGCCTTCGCTTCGCTTTCTTGATTCTTTTCCATGAGATAATGGACAGCTGAAATATGCTTCAGATAGTCATGCCGCTGGCTCCGGATCACTCGAAAGGTTTCGTTCACCGACTTCTGTGCTTCAAGAAGCTGAGTCATTTTCCGGTCCGCTTCCCTTGCCTGTTTCCCCATTAAATAGCGGATAGATTCCAATCCGGCGAATACCAGGAAAAGCAGACAGCGAACCGGAAGAGGAGCCGGCCAAGCGCTGACCGCGATTAGAAGCTGAAGCCCAGTCAGCGCTCCATTCATAGAATTCGGTACATATCCAATCTTCCCGAACCACTGCTTAACCGATAAGTAAATCAAAACGGCCGCAGCAATGCCAGCCATCCATACAGGCAGGGCATCAGTCATTAAAATGAAAAAATAAACTCCGATTACAGGGATCGCTGCATACGTCATTCCTTTCATTCATCATCTCCGCCTTAAAAGTAATGCGATTGAAGAAAATCAATCTGCTCTTTCGTAATCATCGCTTTTTCATCAATTCCCTCAAAAGAAACCGTATAGGTCGTTTTTGTATAAATCGAAAAGTTCTTCACGAAATGAATGTTGATAATAAAGGAACGGTGAGAACGTATGAAATCCCGTTCTCTGAGCTCCCCTTCCAGTTCATTCAGCGTCTGGTACGTTTTGACCTGGCCGGACTTTGTATAAATGGTCGTCGACCGGCCTGTCCGCTCAATAAAGATAATCTCTTTCTTTTGAACAATATGTATCTCTGATTTTTGCTTTAAAAACAGTCTTCCCGCAATTTCAGAGGAATGGCTTTTTTCAATGTAGCGCTGAATCGATTTTTCCAGCCGGTCTTTCGTATACGGCTTCATGATGTAATCATGGACATTCAATTCAAACGCATGCACGGCATAGCCGCTTGTCGCTGTTACGAAAATAACCGCGATACTGAGGGCGTGGGTATGGATGATGTCGGCAAGCTCATAGCCGGAGAGCTCCGGCATTTCAATGTCGGCGATCAGCAGATCCACTTCTTCCCTTTTTACATACTCATACGCTTCTTCTGCAGATTGGGTCGCAAAAACAATCTTGATTTCATCCATATTTGACACAATGCCCTTCAGTTTATCCAGATCAATCATCCGGTCATCTACTAATCCTACTTTGATCATCGCTCTGCTCCTAGTAAACAAATTCCACCATTATTGTAACATTTAAGATTCCCTTTTTGACCCATTCGCGACAGGAAAAGGCGTTTTCGCGACAACTTCGCTGTAACCTCATTTATGCGCCTGTATGATTACGGTAGAAACCAGCAGAAAAGGAGACGAGAGAATGATACAGATAAACGAAGTGACAAAGCAATTTAAAGATCGAAAAACCTACGTAACGGCACTCAAGCACATTTCATTCGATGTAAAAAAGGGAGAAGTGGTCGGTCTGCTCGGTGAAAACGGTGCCGGCAAGACCACACTTCTCCGCTCAATCGCTACACTGATTACCCCGACGCACGGATCGATCAGCGTAGCCGGGTTTGATACCGTCCAGAATTCCTACGATGTCAAAAAACGGATTGGCGTTCTCTTCGGAGGGGAAACCGGTTTATACGACCGGCTGACCGCTAAAGAAAACCTTGAGTATTTTGCTTCTCTTTACGGGTTGAGCAAGCATGAAACAAAGGTACGGATTGATGAGCTCGCCGTGAGGTTCGGGATGAAAGATTACCTGGACCGCAAAGTCGGCGGCTTTTCAAAGGGGATGCGCCAGAAGGTTGCCATTGCTAGAACACTGATCCATGATCCGGACATCATCCTGTTTGATGAACCGACAACCGGGCTTGATATCACGTCGTCGAACATTTTCCGCCAGCTGATTCACCAGCTGAAGTCAAAGGGAAAGACCATTGTCTTCTCAAGCCACATTATGGAAGAGGTCCAGATGCTTTGCGATTCCGTTGTCATGGTTCATAAAGGGGAAGTCGTATACAAGGGGAACCTCGATCGCCTTTACCAAGAGGAAGCGAGCAAGGATTTGAACTATATATTCATGTCAAAATTAGTAAGGGGGAAAAGCCATGTTTCTTAACATTTATCTGAAGGAAATGAAGGATTCGCTCCGGGACCGGAGAACGCTGCTGATGGGAGTATTTATTCCAATACTGGTTCTGACAGGAATCACCCTGTTTTACGAAAACATCATGGCGGATTCAAAACAAACTTTTACCCTAGCTGTATCCTCAAGCATTGCTAACGATGAAGAACAGCTGGTGAGCGGATTAAAAAATGTGAACACAAAAAGCTTTACGGATCCTGAAAAAGCCGTAAGAGATGGGGATGCTCAGGCGGCCGTTACATTCGATAGCCAATTTGTGCAAAAAATTAACAGCGGGCAGCAGGCAAATGCCACTCTATATGGTGATTCCTTCAGCAAAAATTCGTCTGTATTGATGGAGATGATTGATGCACAGCTAACCGCATTTGAGGATGGGGTAGTCAAAAACCGCCTTCAGGCAGCGAATATTGATCCAATGGTCATTCAGCCTCTTGAAGTCAAAACGAAAGAAATGAACAGTGAGGATGACAGTGCTGCCGCCTTAAGTATTATCTCAAACTTCCTGCCAATGATTATCGCAATGGCCATCGTCTCAGGCGCTTACCCTGCTGCAACCGATTTATTTGCAGGCGAAAAAGACCGTAAAACGATGGAAGCCCTCCTGATTACGCCGGTAAGCCGGACAAAAATGCTTTTGGCTAAATGGCTGACTGTCTCGACCATTGCTGTTTTTTCCGGCTTTGCAGCAGTTGTCGTTGTCAGCTTAGAAATTATCTTTTTGACCGAAAAGTTGAAAGAGGCTCTCCAATTTGGAGATCATGTTTGGATTTTCATAGGAATCACACTGATGACATCCGTCATGTTCGCCCTCTTTATGTCATCCGTGCAAATGCTCGCGAGTCTAATCTCAAAATCGGTAAAAGAGGCCCAAAGCTATCAAACTCCGATTATGATGCTGCCTATCCTGCCGATCATTACCTTAACAAGCACGGGTGTAAATGAAACGGGCTTTCACCATTTCATCATTCCCGCAATCAATATGTTTGCTCTGATAAAAGAAATGCTCTACGGCATTATTAATGTCCAGAACATTCTTTTGACTGTCGGAAGTACCGCTTTGTTCATGGTCATCGTACTTGCCATTACGGTTTCTCTGTTTAAGAAGGACCAGTGGGTAATGGGGAAATAACGAAAAAAGCAGGCACATCCCAAAACGGATAGCCTGCTTTTTTCATTGCGTTTGAGACTCTTCTTCCCACTCTCTCAGCTTCTGATCCGATGGCAAAAACACCGTCAAAATCCCGATCACCGGGAGCACACTGCACAAAATCATCGTTGCATACAAGCCCCATACATCCGCAAGCATTCCGAGAAACGCAGACCCGATTGCCCCCATCCCGAAGGCTAAGCCCACAATAAGCCCTGAAACCGTTCCGATTTTACCGGGAATGAGCTCCTGCGCATATACAACCGTAACGGAAAAGCTCGAAAGAATAATGACACCGATTATAAAAAATAACGGGTACACCCATATCAGACTGACATGAGGGAGAATGAGCGCAAATGGAGCCGATCCGACCATCGAAAACAAAATGACATTCCGTTTGCCGAACCGGTCGGCAAGCGGTCCGCCGAGAAACGTTCCAATGACACCGGACGCAAGGAATAGAAAAATAAAATACTGGGCTTCTTTAATGGAGATTCCATAATCCTCAATCAAGTAAAACTGAAAATAGTTTGAGATTCCGGCAGAATACCAGGAACGGGCAAACACGAGAAAAACGAGCAGCGTAATCGCAAAGCCGACCTGCTTCGTTCTTTTGCGAGTCGCTGTTTTCACCGCAGCCTTTGTCGTTTTCGGAAACCGGATCAGCTGATTTGAGTACCATTTGGAGACAAACAGAAGCACCAAAACCGCTAAGGCCGCGACAAGCGTAAACCAAATCGAACCGAACTGCCCCAGCGGAATAAAAATCAGGATCGTCATAAGCGGGGCAAGCGACTGTCCAAAATTCCCGCCTACCTGGTAAATGGACTGGGCAAGCCCGCGCCTGCCTCCCGCTGCCATATACGCAACCCGTGACCCTTCCGGATGGAACGCCGCCGAGCCAAGCCCGATGAATATCACGGAAAGAAGCACAAATCCGAATCCCGGTGCAAAAGCCAGCCCAAGCATCCCGATCATCGACAGCCCCATACCAAACGGAAGCACATACGGCGCACTCTTTTTATCCGTCAGCCATCCCACAACGGGCTGCATAATGGATGATGTCATACTAAGCGCAAACCCAATCCACCCCAGCTGGCCATACGATAAATTCATACTCCTCTCCAAAATCGGAAACACAGCCGGAACCACCGACTGCATCGAATCATTCAGCAAATGAACAAACCCAATCGCAAAAAGGATCGGATACACCGTCGGATTAACCGACGGCCTTCTTTCAGCAGCTTGCATGTTGGTCTCTCCCCTTTATGTACGTAAGCTTTCCATTTTAGTCTACCACTTTTTGGGGGATGGTTGGGGGTGAGGTGATTTTTTGGGAGAAGGTGATTTCGTGTTCCCGGATATTGAGCGGTTGGGGCGCTCTTCCCGGACATTGTTCCCGGGCATTGAGCGGTTGGGCTGTTCTTCCCGGACATTGAGCGGTTGGGCTGTTCTTCCCGGACATTGTTCCCGGACATTGAGCGGTTGGGCTGTTCTTCCCGGACATTGAGCGGTTGGGCTGTTCTTCCCGGACATTGTTCCCGGACATTGAGCGGTTGGGGCGCTCTTCCCCGACATTGTTCCCGGGCATCGAGTGGTCGAGCTTCTCTTCCTGGACATTGTTCCCAGGCATCGAGCGGTCGGGCGCTCTTCCCGGACATTGTTCCCGGACATCGACCGGTTGGGGCGCTCTTCCCGGACATTGTTCCCGGACATCGACCGGTTGGGGCGCTCTTCCCGGACATTGTTCCCGGACATCAGCGGGTAGGCTGCTCTTCCCGGACATTGTTCCCGGACATCAGCGGGTGGGCTGCTCTTCCCGGACATTGTTCCCGGACATCGACGGTTGGGGCGCTCTTCCCGGACATTGTTCCCGGACATCAGCGGGTGGGCTGCTCTTCCCGGACATTGTTCCCGGGCATCGACCGGGTGTGCGCTCTTCCCGGACATTGTTCCCGGGCATCGACCGGTTTTTGGCGGCGGTGCCAGTCCCCACAAATTTTACCGTATTAAAGCTCCGGCACCTTCTCCGCCAGCCCTTGAGCCATAAGGAATCAGCGTTCGTTCCCTCTGTCCCCCGCTGCGGTGAAGCAAAACGGGACTGGCACCGTGCCAGTCCCCACAAATTTCACCGTACTAAAGCTCCGGCACCTTCTCCCCCAGCCCTTGAGCCATAAGGAGTCAGCGTCCGTTCCTTCTGTCCCCCGCTGCGGTGAAGCAGAACGGGACTGGCACCTCCACTTTCTTACCGTTTCCCGGCTATGCTAAGAAATGAAAAAACACCCTGAATCACTTCAGGGTAATCGTTTCTTCGTATTCTTTTTCATTTTCCAGCCAATGGATCTGTACTTGATAGCTATGATTCTCTTCAGGTGCATCTGCCAATACATTGATCGTTATGTACGATCTTCCGTTCCGGTCCTTCATCCACTCCTCGCGGCTGAAGCCTGAGTACTCATCGACATCCCCATTATCAATGAAGTTTACTTTCGTCAATTGATCGTCCGTGTTTTTGAGCTTTATGATTTTTGTTTCCCAGTAAACATCATTTTCATGGTATTCAGCCGCCCATTTTCCACTTTGAGACGTTCCTTGTAATGATGTCATCCTGAAAAAGGTTTGGTAGGTTAGGTAACCAATGAACGCTATGAAAAGAATAGCCAGCCCCGTAATCGTAAATTTTCTTGCCATGTGATCCTTCTCCAGTTTTTTTATTCATTATAATAGATAGCTTACACAAAGAGAGATATAATTTTTTTATCATATAAGAAAGAAGGAATTTTATGCACTTGCCGAATGGCATTACCGGTTTTACTCAGGCAGCGCCCCTTCCCGAAATCGGCAAAGCTCAGTTTAAACAAGTATGTTTTACTGCAGCACAAAAACATCGCCTGCAAATGGAGCTGTTTCTGGATTCCGAGTATCCCCTGAATTTCTATCATGTGAAAATGTACAGCCAAACCGTGCAAATCCATCTATTGCTTAATCACCATTATCCTTATCTTTCCTTTGCTTCTTCAGTGGAGTATGGCCGGATTTCGTTTGTGGACCCGCCTGAATGGGCCGAATCCTTCCGCCCTTTTTACACAATTTTAAGTAAGACAGAATTAAATGAGCGAGTAACGATAAGCGGAAATCAGCTTAAAAATGAAAACGAACTAGATGAAGCAGAGCTTAAAGAAATCGCTTTTTGGAAGCCGGAGAGAATCGGGGAGATTATTTTTAATGCTTGGGACTAACTTGAAGTGCCAGTCCCCGCAAATTTCACCGTACTAAAGCTCCGGCACCTTCCCCGCCAGCCCTTGAGCCATAAGGGTCCATCATTCGTTCTCTCTGTCCCCCGCTACGGTGAAGCAAAAAGGGACTGGCACCGTGCCAGTCCCCACAAATTTCACCGTACTAAAGCTCCGGCACCTTCCCCGCCAGCCCTTGAGCCATAAGGGTCCATCATTCGTTCCCTCTGTCCCCCGCTGCGGTGAAGCAGAACGGGACTGGCACCTGCTGTAGCTTGCACATCAAGCCGGACTGGCACTATAGCTCGCAAAGCAAACCAGACCGGCACCGTGCCCCTCTCCCCCAAAAGCCGAACTGGTACCGGACATAGCCGGACAGTCACCTCCACCCCACTCCTTCATCAGCTCATCAGTCCGAAAAAGTCTTCCAGCCGGTCGAGTGATTTTATATGCTGGCTGCATTGAAGGGAATCGCTGCAGATGTAATTCCCGCGCTTTACAAAGGTTCCCTGCGCCGTTCCTTTTACCTGGGTCATAAACAGGCCCACTTCTTGATGTCCGCCGCAGATGGTGCAGATGCTTTTTTTATGCAGGGGATTAAACGTGCCATGCAATCCTTTCAATTTCCCTTGATAAGGGGCAATCAGAAACATTTTATCTGAGCCTTTGTCTTTCCAGCTTAAATAGATGATTTCTTTTAAATCCACTTCATCAAGGGCAGGTGCCTTCAGCTTTTTCGCTTTAGGAAAAAGCTTTTTTATCTCAGGCTCCCCGACTTCCCTGAAAGGAATCACGTAAGATTTAATGGCGGCTGCATACAGCTCTGCATCTCCCCGGTCCTTTATGTCATAGACCGGCTCAAGCAGTCTTCTCTGCTCATCCGTCCACTTCGCTAAACGCAAAACCTGTTCCCTTGCCATCTCTTTAACGGCCTTCAATACACCTTGATGATTCGCTGTCGCGTGTCCGTTCACAATGGAATAGGCCTGCGACTTAATAAATTGATACTGATCCGTCCGAATAAATGGTTCCATTTCCACCGCCCCTTTCTGTCCTCTTTTATTGTAAACACAGGCTGTGTATTTTCGAAAGGGGAAACATGATTATGAATTATTTTCGGCATAAAAAGCACGGATCATGACGACCCGTGCTTTGAGGCTTTTTTATAGACAATTTTTTTTACCGTTTCCACTGATAAGTGGTGGTCAGATGCAAGCTGTGAAATGGTTTTTCCGCTTTTAAAAGCTTTTCTCATTTCTGCATTCCGCTCATCCACTGCTCTTCTTCCGCCTGAGCGGGATCCCCATTTTCCATAAGCCTCATTAGGCTTAGGAATGTAGATGGTCTCTCCCTGCACGTACTTCTGAATCTCAATCAGCAGACTTTCAGGCAGCACAGCGGCTGCTTTTACATGTTTCACTTCTGCCAGCTCCTTCTTCTGAATGTAAGAATGAAGGGCAAAGCCGGTTCCGCAGAAGTGACCCTAACTTTTAGGCGATTATTAACCATCACCCATGCAAAGGATCGCCTTCTGCTTACTCAGGCTCTGCATGGGAAGCTGACATGTATGGCAAAAGAGTGCTCACAGCCATAAGGACACCCCCTGAAAATTGTAAGTGCTTCACATTAAATCATACCTTATACCAAAGCTTTCTAAAAGCCTTTCCTCCCTGTTTGTGGTAATTTTTAGAAAAGTCCAATTCCGAGAGGAGAATGCCCATGACTAAATTATTTTATCCTGTAATCATTTGCCTGACGCTCCTGTTTGGCGGCTGCAGCTCTGTTCAAACACAGAAAAAAACAATGCCGGACACTGCGGCCATGAAAGACGAATTCACAAGAAGCTATCTGACTTCTTCCAAAGAAGTGGAAAAAGGATTTTATCGATTTAAATCAAAGACAGGCGGGTATACGATGCTATTCCCCGTTGATGCGGTGATATCGGATGGGTTTGGGAATGAAATTCATGGTGACTACTATGAAGCAATTATCTATGGTGCAGAGCGTGACGATGCCCCAATCATGGTCGACTCCACCTACGAAAATAAGAACATAACCAAAAATACGGAAGTAAATTTGGACCTATTATCTTCAACAATAGGATATGAGGGAAATTACCAGGAAATGAAAGACACGAAACTAGCCATCTATTTCGCTCAAAATTCATTTGATGTTCAAGACACCATTTCCTTTAACTATTTTGCTTATATAAAGTCCCAGCACAGTACCCAAGCCATCCAATTTATATATGGAGTAAGCTGTCAGAAGGCTGATAAGAAATGCTTATCTGCTACCCATACTTTTGAAACAACCGCTATGAAAATAATAAAATCGGTAAATTTTATTCACAAATAAAATACGGAGGGCAGGAGGAATTAAATTGTGACGGTTCCTAATACTTGCTGCATGTTTCATTTTTTTGCGATGGGAGGCTGAGGCACGTATCTGGGTAATCCGAGCAGGTTGAAAAATTGGTGTTGAATACATCTTCATAGCAACTAAACAACAGATAATAACCCCCTGTCGCTAAACTCCAAAATTCCCTAACCACAAAAAAATAATGTAAATCGTGACGCTTTAATCCGTTATTTAAGTACTGTGTCCTAACCATGCCAAAAGTTCTTGACCGGCAAAACGATTCATACTTATGCACCGTACTATCCATATGTAAAAAGTTGCAAAAACAAGGGGAGTTCCGTTTTATATTGTATCGTCGTGGGAATATGTGGTAGTAATAGGTTATAGGAAAGAAGTGACCTTTAAGGAGGCTTTACTTTGAAAATATTTATAAGCCTTGCCGTGATTTTTAGTTTATTAACTATTGGAGGCTGCGGAATGGATAAAAATCCCGACCAGAAAACTGTCCAAGGAGAAACCGATCCAGAAAAATCTCCTGCACCACCGGCTATAGCAGATGATTTCACAAGAGATTATCTGACTTCATCGAAAGAAGCGGAAAAAGGATATTATACGTTTGAATCAAAAACTAAAGGCTACACCATGTTATTTCCTAAGGATGCTGTCATTTCCAAAGACTTTGGCAATGAAAGGAACGGGAATAGTTCGGAAGCCGTCATGTTTTCCGGAAGCATGGAGAAGGCCAAGGTTAACACCCAGGTTATTTATGAGAACTTGCCAATCACAAAGGATATTGCTGCTAACCTGGATCTTCTTTCCACTTCGGTAAGTTATGACGGCAAGTATGAGGAAATGAAAAACGAGAATGCTACAATTTTTTACGGAGAGAAAACATCGGATATAG
The DNA here is from genome assembly GCF_003816055.1 of Bacillus sp. FJAT-42376. NCBI lineage: Bacteria > Bacillati > Bacillota > Bacilli > Caryophanales > Bacillaceae > Bacillus > Bacillus sp. FJAT-42376. The sequence continues at coordinate 1,141,225 of NZ_CP033906.1, read as the reverse complement.
ACGATGCCATCAGCTATAATTTTTTTAGTTTTATCAAAACGGAAGAAAGTAATCAGGGCATCCGTTTTATGTATAGTGCAAGCTGCAAGAAAGACGATAAGGACTGTACATCGAACGAAGAAAAGCATAAACAGATTGCAAAAAAAATCATGGATTCCGTAAAATTTAAGCAGGTGCAGACGGATGAAATCAAATAAAGAAGTATTATCCTCTGACATGTTGCGTGCACGGATTACGAAACTGGAATACGAAATTCCAAAAGACCCCTCAGATAGCGAAATAAAAGCTTTTCAGGAAAAGGTCCGTCAAATATATATTGAAGAGACAGGTGAAGCACCTCCTGCCGAAATCAATATTTATCATTCAGGCTCAGAAAAGTATCAGACTGATAAAGACTCAGGGTTTGACGGAACAGTTATCCATTTTTATGATCCACAAAAGAAAATAAATCAATCCTACACAATCACTAGAGGCAGTGAAATGGGCGAGGATAACGGTTCAGGGAAACCATTGGACTGGTTATATAATGTTTTTGGTATTTACACAGGCAGAGATCGTACACAATTGGATCAAGCAACCAGGTTCGCAGAAACGGTAAACAAAGAGATTCAATCAAAGACAGGAGATGAGTCAATTCCGCCTTTAGAAAGATATGGCTTAGGCCATTCTCTTGGAGGAAATTTAATTCAGATGCTCCAGCTTCAAAAAGGTAATTTCAAAGAGGTTTATACTTTTAACGACGCACCTCCCAGTGCATATCAGCTTGCATATGTAGACAGGGAATTTTTATTGCGTGTTAATAATAAATTTAATCTATCTAATCCAAGTGAAATCTACTCCATCCCAAGCGCCGAACTCGAAAAATTCGCGACCGACTACTACAAAGAACGAGGCAAAAACATCCACCACACTACATCTCAAGAGGAAATCCTTTATGCAATATCAGGTTTCCGGGGCTTTCTTTTCTTCGGGGACCGGAAGATGATTGATACGAATCCGGATTTTGAGGGGATTAAGAGTGTGATGGATAACGTCTCGGATGAGGATTTGGCGGTGATTCAGAAGAAGCTTGCGGAGATTGCTCCTTATTATGAGAAAGATGGGATTGACGGTGTCATTTTCGGGGTGACAGGCTACGATAAAAAGTTCTGGGATGATTCTTTTGATACGCTGAAAGATCTTGACCTTACTATCCTTAATCCGATTAAGCGGGCGGAGGATGCCATTACGGCCGCTAAAACGATTGGTGCGATGAAGGATCATGTTGTGCTGATGATTAAAAGGGTGACAAGTCTAAAGGATGAGCTGCCTGCCCTCCTATCGATTGTGGGGACGGTATCCGCTGAAGAGCGGGAGCAGATTGAGTCCGTCATTGATGGCATGGTGGAAAATCTGGAAACGATGGAGGCGGCCATTGAAAACATTGGCGATGTTGCCTCCTTAGAGAAGCTCCGCAATGGGGATATTAAAGGGTTCTTAGATCAGATCAAAGTCCTGATGAACACATCTGATATCATTCAAACCGAATTCAATGAATTTATGGCTGGCTTCGGATCCATCAAGACGATCCTTGAAGAGCTGATGGAAAAGTTCGGAATGGCCACGGATGCCCATTTAATGGATGCGGTCATCAGCGCACTCTCCTTAGACGGTTTTTCTTATAACGGAGATGATATGTATAAGGCGAAATCCGTTAACGGCAAGCCCATTATCATCAACCTATCTTCTGCCCTTCGTCTTTATAAGGAAGGCCTGGGCATTTATGAAGAAAAGAAAACGCTTCTGAATCAGCTGAAAGAAGCTTATCATAGAGAATATACCGATGATTATACCTCCAGAAAAGCAGCGCTCATGAAGGAAATTGCTGCAACCGAATCCGATTTTTCCTGGGCTCTGGGTAAACTTGGATACAGCTCGGCCGTTTATAAAGTGACCGGCATCGATGTCCAGGAAGCCATATATCCGATTCCTCCCGCCAATACGGCAACCTTCCAAGATTTATTCCACTACCATGAAACCGAACAGGCAGAAGGTATCAAACAAGTAAATAAAATCAAATCCTCCGTTGAAGATTTTTTTAAAGAAGATAAAAAAGTAGCCGCGATGTTCACGTTAATATGAGAAAAGAGGGATGATCAATGCCGCAGCTGTCTTTCCTGCATCAGCTTATTCCGGAACAGGACCTGACTCATAAAGCCCAAACCTTTAACACTCTTCTTGATGAGTTAAACGCAGCAGGAACAAAATTTACGCAAACCGTTCAATCTGAAATGGAAGCCCAGTCGGGTGAGCTGGTGGACAAAATAGGCGAGCAAATGGAGAAGCATCAAAAGCTCCAGCAGGAGGCCATTTCCCAGCAGAAGGCTTCCATGACCGCTCTCGCGTTTCAGTACAGCAGTTTTATCAACAGCATGAACCGGCAAATGACGACCATTTACTACGAAGAAGACAAAGAAGCCGTCCTTCACGTCTAAAAGTCCCTGCATCGGATGCAGGGACTTTCTTTGCTTATTTTTTTACAAACTCGCCTCTGACCGGCTCGTTTCCATCCGCAAAACGAATTCTTACGGACTTTCCTTTCATGAGATCAGGGGTTGTGCTTACTTGGAAGTGGATGTGTGCTTCTGTCGAGTTGCCGGAGTTTCCGCATTCTCCAAGGATTTGCCCCGTCCGGACTGTATCCCCTTTTCGGACCTTAATGGAATTTTTCTTAAAGTGGGCCAGGATGCTGTACTCGCCGTTCTTGTGCTGAATGATGACATGGTTTCCTGCAGGCTGAGCTGCATTCAATTCCCCTGGCACATTGTCTTTGATGCCATCGGCAACGGCTGCGACCTTCCCTTCAAGGGGTGCTGTTACCGGTTTTCCAAATGCGAAATAGTTTTCGTTTTCAGCCGGATCCCCTTTGTACGTTTGGCCCCTTCTCATCTCCAGGAAGTCATACGCATAGCGCTGGCTTTCATACGGATAATGGTAGTTCAAGAGGACATTTGTTCCGCCCCAATATACGAGCCACCGCCCTTTGAACGGCATGGTGTATTTGTTTTTTGTAAAGGCTTTGTCGCTTTCATGCTGTTTAAGCGGAATGAGATTTAAACCGGATATCGTATAATCCTTTTGCACGATAACGGATATCCCTTTCGTTCCTGTCTGATCGGTCCACGTATACTGCTTCAGCTCTCTGTTTAGAGTTAGATGGGAAGTAAGCTTATAGCCTGTGACACCTTTATTAAACTCATCGGCCAGCTGTATAAAATCCTTCATCGGCACTTCTGCTTTAAATTCGGAACTTGTCTGGCTGTAGACCGCTTCATAGTCTCCCTTTAAAAACCGGTCTCCCAATTCCGCCGGATGAAACGGTTTTTCCGTTTTTTCCGATATGGTCTGAAACCCTGCTGTTACACTGAACAAAAGCACAGTGCCTAATAGAACCAGTAGCTTTTTCATGCAATATCCCCCCAGATTGACTTTCCCTTACCCATTCGACATTTTTTTCCTTTCCCCTTCCTGCCTTACCGGCAAGAGTGGAAATATGATACAATTCATAAAAATAAAGGGGGATGTAAACGTGAATCAAGAAGCATTATGGACAGAGGTAGACGATTATTTCAGTACAAAACTTCATCCAAAGGATCCGATTCTGGATGCTGTATTAAAAGCAAATGCAGATGCCGGTCTGCCTGCGATTGATGTCTCATTGAATCAGGGAAAATTTCTTCATTTGCTCGTTCAGCTGAAAGGGGCAAAAAATATACTGGAAATCGGCACACTTGGCGGATACAGCAGCATATGGCTTGCACGCGCGCTGCCGGGTGACGGGCACCTCACTACGCTTGAGTATGATCCGAAGCACGCAGAGGTGGCAAAAGAAAATATCCGGAATGCAGGACTGGAACAGAAGGTGGAGATTGTAACAGGTGCGGCGCTTGACACCCTTCCCGGATTAAAAGGGAAAAAGTTCGACTTTATCTTTATCGACGCTGACAAACCGAACAATCCCCATTATTTGAAATGGGCACTCGAGCTTGCCAATCCCGGAGCAGTCATCATTGGAGATAACGTCGTACGTGGAGGACATGTCGTGGATGGGGACGCTGAAGATGCCAGTGTAAAAGGGGTCCAGCAGTTTATCGATTTGCTCTCAGAAGACCCGAGAATTGATGCGACCGCCATTCAAACGGTCGGTTCCAAAGGATATGACGGATTTGCTATCGGAATTGTAAAAGAGGGATAAAAAGGAGCGGGTTGCCTGCTTCTTTTTTCATTAGACAAATATACAAGCCACTGATTGCCGGATTGAATAAGATACTTTACATTCTAATGGTGGTGAACCCGTTATGCCTGATGTTGGCATTGTTATGCCTGATGTTGGCATTGTTATGCCTGTTTATTATCAAAATCCTGCTTTTTTAACAGCAGCCATCCAGTCCATTCTTGCCCAGACATACGCGAATTTTAAATTTGTCATTGTCATTGACGGAGCGCCGGAGATGAAGGTGATCGCTGAATCGCTTACTTCCTATGATCCGAGAGTAACCATTCTCGATAATGGGGTTAACAAGGGCGTTACCTATTCTCTGAACCGCGGATTTGACGTGCTTTTCTCCGATTCAGAGATCCGTTATTTCACATGGGTATCAAGCGACAACGTCTATTATGCTCCGTTCATTGAGACACTGCGGAATCTAATCGAGTCTTCCCCGGAACCAATCGGACTTGTGCACAGCTCCTTCCGGATGTTCAATGACGAAGGTCAATTCCTTCAGACCGAAGAAGACATGGTCCACTTTCGCAGGTATTTAAACCAGCCGAAAGAAAACCTGTTGAATGCCTGCACCATTGGCATCTGCTTTCTCTACAAAAAAGACATCGCAGCGAAGATTGCCGGCTACGGTTCAGAACCCGTTGAAGACTACGAATATTGGCTGCGGCTGACTGAACACTGTGACATCAAGTATGTACCGGTTGAACTCGCCAGTTACCGGGTCAATTCCAAACACAGCATTTCAGCCAAACTGCAAACCACAGAGCAGCACCGCCGCTGGAGATATGCCTTCCATTTTGTACGCCATCAGGCAAGACAAAGACGGAATATCCCTCTTGAACTAACCCTGCTTCTCCCGTTGAATTATGCAGACGAAAGCACAATTGCCAGACTCGAGAATGTATATGAACAAACCTACAGCAACTACCTTGTTGTTATTCTTGATCTTTCACCCGACCAGCACGTTACCAATAGATTAACGTCTGTCTCCCATCCGCTTACAACAGCAGTCGGCTGTGCGAATCAGACAGTCGGCGGCGCCATCCAATCCTATCTTCCTGAAGTAACGACGCCTTATGTGATGGTTTTGAATCAGCAGCCTTTCTCCCAGCACAGCTTCCTTCAGACACTTATCACGAATTTTAACCTTTATGCTAATCACTCCATCGTGTCGTTCGGCTACAGTGTAAATGAAACAGAAGTGATCCCGAACTATGAACTGCCGCCCCAATTGCATTTTAACGAGCTTTACAGCACAAACATGGCCAGAAAATAAGCAAAAGCCCCATTAACAGGGGCTTTTTGTTTTGTGGCAATCAGAACCCGGACTAAACGATTCTTTTTTTCACCCGATATAACTGTGGTAAGAAACCAATATCGGAGGAGTCAACGCAGCATGAATGTCGAATCAATCAGCTCTTTTTTACCCGCCATCTCCTGGACTTTCGTGATGATCATAGCCATTGGACTATATGTGTATGGAAAAAATAAAAAAAGGAAGGAGCCGGATAACATCCTGATTTCCAGTATTTTGAGCAGCAATGTCACAAGCCTTGCCGCTGCACTGGAACAGAACCACACCCCCTGCTCGAAATCCGCATCCGGCCACTCTGCCATGGAACTCGCTATCACCAAAAATAATAAATACATGGTCGCCTACCTGATGCAATACGGAGCGGCTCCAAACTCAAAGGAACTGAAAAAGGCCATCCGGCTTAAGAATCATGAAATCATCAGCCTGATAACGACAGGTGATCATGCAGCCGTTTTGAATGAATACAGCCTGAGCGGCAGATGACGAAAGTAACGGGTTCTGTTTTAAGGATTAATCAAAACATAGAAAAGGGGGATCAAATTGTGCAGATTTAATCCCCAACCAATAAAGTCTATAAACGGGAAGATATCACCTATAAACGCTGAACAGATAATTTGAATAACATTTTGAGCAAGAACTATATGAAAAGTAAAAAGCCTGGAACAGGTTGTTCTGGGCTTTTGGGATATAATTAGGTTCCTTATTCAATTAAAGCCCCCTTTAACAGAGTAACTGCAATATGGCCTCAGTCCTAAAATTGCTCAACACACAATTCTTCTTTAACCCATGCATCTGTTAATTAAACAATCCGTGCTCTTTCCATTTGTCGAAATACTTTTGATAACCCATTTCCTCCGCTGTCATCGTGTATTGAGTATCTTCCAATGTAAAAGTATGAGATCCCGACAAGGCTTCATAGCTTGGATTATTTTTCACATCCCCGAAAAGCGTTTCAAATGTGTTCACGTCCACTGAATGTATTGTTCCATTCTCTTGAGTTTCGAGATGAATATAATCAACCTCTCCTTGTTCTGTCTGCCCCTTAAACATCAAACCTGCTTTATTTAAAGACACATATAATTGATTCATACTTAAATCTCTACTCTCTTTTAAGTTTCACTTGCTTGTTAAACAAACCTGCTAAATACTTCAGGCACTTTGTGAATCAAGATTTTAAAACATCCCGCACCTTCAATCTCCATATCATATGGTCTAATCCCTCACCCCAATAATTGCGCAGGCAATATTCCGGCTCGCCGAACCTTTTTCTCCAGATTGCCTGTGCCCGGCTGTAGCCGCTGTCCATGCAAAACTCCTCAAATCCCCGATTCTTTAATTCAGCAAACACCGCCTGCAGCATCCGGCTGCCAATCCCTTTCTGCTGATAATCTGGATCCACAAACACCGTGCCAACCTCCATCAGATCTTTAATGGAACCGTTCGTACATGCACAAATCAGCTCACTGGCCGGACCAAATTCAATCGTGCCAATGATCTTGCCATTTTCTGCTGCAGTCAAAAAGAACCGCTCATCCCCCCTCGTATCGAAATCACATTGAAGAACTTTAAACTTTGAAGCGATTTCCTCTTCTATGTCCTCTTTTTTTCCGCCGAGCCCTTCTTTGGTGAATGTGTCGGTGATAACCCGAATAAAGAATTGGTGCAGCTCGTTTATTTGACCTGGTACAGGTCTTTGAATGTAGATATTTTTCATGGGGGCCTCCTGGAAAAGTTTATTGGCCGTCGTCTGCCTCTTCATTAAAACAGTTTGTCAAAGAACCAAACTCCAAGGACCGCAAGCTGAACCGGAACCATGATCAGAATCATGCATCCATCCGATCCCCCGCATCCGCACCCTGATGGCAGGCAGCCCTCCATGCAGCCTTCCCCGAGGTCCCCTAAACATCCATCCTTTTCCTCTTTCTTCACTTTTTTCGGATTTTGCGGCTTTTGATAATCTTTCCGATAACGGTTTAAATCAGGATATTGTCCGTTCATTTCTGCTCCTTCTTTTCCCCATGAGGCTTCTGCAGCTGTTTGTGAAAGGGATGATATAGCCGGAAGAATTGTTTTATGTATATCTTTTGAAACAATTTTATTTACCCCGGTCTTTCTGTAAGAAAACCCTTAAATTCCATTTTAATACAAAAAATAGAGAGAAGGGGAACTTATATAAATAGAAAATAGGGGGATTGTGCTTTTCACAAAAATAGTGCCCTTAATACATCCAAATTACTTTTTTAGCTCTATTAAACTTGGCTGTTGATTTCCGTTACAGGCGCTCGCTTTCCACTTCAATCAACTGGTATTAAAAATCAACATCAGGCTTTGATAGAGCCTTTTTTCTAAAATGATTCATTTGTTCTTAAAGCTTGAATGATTTCATCAGGTTAACCTTCTGACCAATCTAGTGCTGAGAGTACAAATCCATCTCCAGAAAACATAAAAAATCACCTATCCATTCCAATGCGGATAGGTGATGATCGTTTTTATTTATACAGCAGCTTCAGCTTCTTCTATGTCTGCCTTCAATTCTTCAAACCATTTTAAGTTCACTAAATGATGAGAACGGGAATTTTCGTTCATGCGGCGAAAATAATCCATCTTGCCAGGCAATTCCTTCGTATTAGCTAAGTACTCATCGAGAAGAGCAATTCTGGCTTCCGTTTGATCCATTTGGGATTGGATGAATTCCAATAATTTATTTTTATCGAATACATCCGCAAAGAGTAATGCCCCATAAATTGATAGGTTTACATACTCGGATTTCGTTCCATATTTGGACATTAATTTTTCAAATTCTTCTATTCCTAAAGACGTGATTTTGAAGGGATGAATTTCACGATTGCTGTTTGGGCGTATTTGATGTGTTTCTTCAATCAACCCTTTTTCTTTAAGCTGCTGCAAATTGTAATAAAAGGATCCTTTCGTAAAGTTAACGATATATTTATAATGCCGTTTTTCCATTAAACTTAAGAGTTCGTATCCATGAGCGCCGGGGTTTTGAATAAGTAAGCCAAGAATGAGTAAGGGAATCATGGCTGCATCACCTTTGCCATCTGTGCTTCAAATTCAGCGTATGTGATTTTCCCGAGAGCCAAATTCAGACTGTGAAGATAGATTTGTTCAGTCTTCGAATAGGTACGTTTTATTTCTAGTGACTGATTTTCATCAGGTAGAGGCTCTAAGATATGACGTTTTTCGGAAAAAGCTTTGAAGTAGCGATAGCCGAATTTCCGTTGGGAAACGGCGTTCAAATGAATACCATCCGGATTGGAAGTCAGGCCTTCTGCCGATACAAAATAACAATTTTGCTGCTCATGAGCGAATCGACGTAACTGTTCGTTGACTTCCTGAAACTGAGATGAGTACTTTCCGAAACCTGTTTTCCCTAAGAAGTCACCCAGCTCACCAATGATTAATGGGACATCTTGAAGGTTTAATTCTTTACGCAAAGTTTCCATGATAAGAGATAGCTTTTCATAATACGTTTCATACAGAGAATTGTGGCTGTCACTTTCACCCTGATGCCAAAGGATGCCGCAAATTTGACTCGTTTCAAGAGCAAATCGAGCTTCAGACAAAGCATGTCGGAAAAGAGTACCCTGCGGATGCCAATCGTTCAAGGAACTGCCGCCTTCCGAACAGGGAATCAAACCAATTTCTTCATCAGGGTTTGCTTTCGAACACGCCTCTGCAAAAGATGCTGCCAGACTTATACCAGCAACAGGGCGGTCATAATTAATAGGCTCTGTCATCATTTGCCACTGTCCGTTGCGGAGCATTTTTATTTTTTCATTATAGATAGGGTCTACCTCATGCAAGAATCCCCGGCCTGCCATATTTGATTGACCTAACATTAAGAAAGATTTTATCATTTAATCTTCATCCCTTTACATAATAGTCTGGTTAGACTATGCTAGTATAGAGTCTAATTAGACTATCGTCAACTCACTATGGAAATGTAAGCGTTCAACTAACTGCTTAAGGCCGGAAAGAAACTGTTGGGGCTATTCTACATCTATAGAACTTAATCAAAATAGAAATTTACGAATGATAGAGACGGAACAGTATGAACATTGCACCGTTCATCCGTGTTTATTATGTGATTAAGTGGATCGACTCAGACTGGAATGGAACCAACATTATCAACTCATGGGAGGACGGATCATGGTGAAAAGTGTGAGCATGCTAGAAATATGGATGAGTGTTGGATTATTAAGTTTAAGTCTTGTAAGTTTAAGCCCTTTTGGAGAAGGATTAAAGCAGACCGAGGCAAAAGAAATAGGAGAACAAACAAACCGTACAAGTCATGCAACTCGCCAAAAGTTCGGGCAGCTTGAGAAACAGTTTGATGCCCGGCTCGGCGTCTATGCAATCGACACCGGTACAAATCGCACGGTGGTCTATCGGCCCGATGAACGGTTCGCCTATGCATCCACCTTTAAGGCTTTGGCCGCAGGGGTATTGCTAAAGCAAAACCCGATTGACAGCCTGGACGAGGTCATCACCTACACCAAAGATGACCTGGTCACGTATTCCCCAATCACAGAGCAGCACGTGGATACCGGGATGACCCTTAGGGAAATTTGCGATGCTGCAATTCGATACAGCGATAATACCGCCGCGAACCTTTTATTGCAGAAGCTTGGCGGACCTAACGGCTTCGAAAAAGGACTGAGGGAAATTGGCGACCATGTCACCGAAGCTGACCGCTTCGAGACTGATTTAAACACCGCCATCCCAGGAGACATCCGTGATACAAGTACAGCAAGAGCACTTGCCACCAGCCTCAAGGCTTTCACGGTCGATGGCGTTCTCCCGAATGAGAAGCGAGCAATCCTAACAGATTGGATGCGGAGGAATACGACTGGAGACGAGCTGATCCGTGCGGCTGTTCCTAAAGGATGGGAAGTCGGCGATAAAACCGGAGCAGGCGACTACGGAACGCGAAACGATATCGCGGTCATCTGGCCGCCGAACAGAGATCCCATCATCATCGCGATTCTATCCACCCGTGATACCAAGGATGCCACCTATGATAATGAACTTATAGCAAAAGCGGCCAAGGTCGCACTGAATGCTTTCAAGTGATTTTACTTTAAGAGCAAAGATGGTATAAAACCGAAACTTAATAGGCTGAAGAAGAATCCATTTTGAACCATCATTTTTCAAAATGGATTCTTTTTTTCATAAAATACGGGATTCCGTTTTATCATTCTGGCTGTCCTGATAACTGCTTCATAAAATTTTTTGCAATCTAAAAACCATAACTCTCTATCAGTCACATACCAATTAAATTTATGATTATAGATAACCCCGACTATGATATTCGTATACAGGTTCTATCAATATAATTACTCCATGTATTATCTTAATTATTTTTCGGTTTTGATGATTACGATTCCGCATTTAATCACCCGGCCTGCCCAGCCGACGAAGGGGATGAAGCCTGCGGCTGCCATGGCCACTGCGGCTACGCGCTCGGCTTTGGATAGTTTGAGGCAGGTGACGGGATCGACGCCTGTGGTCGCCCGGACGGAGTCATAGTAGCCGCTGAATTTGCCGGCGAATGTTTTGACGCCGTCCCATATTTTTTCTTATTATGGCTTGTTCTTTTCGGCTATCACTATAGGCGATAAACTCCACTGATTTCATCCCATCTAACTTTAAAAAACCCAGCTATCTTCACACGAGAAGATTAGCTGGGTTTCTTAATATTTACATCCAATCATTTATAGAATTGAATTGTAATTAAAGCGCTTCTGAGGCTTGACTAATTAATAAGACAAGCTGTTCAAAATCAACCGCATCCCCTTTACGGAGCTTCATTGTCTTTCTTTCTGGAGGTCCATCGAACATGCCTTCCGGAAGATTCAATGTGACGGCATTAAAAATGGTAAAGCTGACTGCTGCTTTAGATATCGAGATAACAGCAGCGTACTTTCCGTTCTTTAGAAAATGTGGCTTTTTGTATTGAATGCGTTCATGTACATCTGGTATGGCCTGATGTACGGCCTCCCGCAGATTAGTGGCAAGTTCTCCCTGCCAAGGTTCGTTTAATGCATCAATAAAATCAGTTATTTCTTGGTTCATTTTTACACACGCTCCTTTTCATAGGGTTTATGTACTGCCTGGAAAATCTTTTCTTGAATAAAACAAATAAACTTACCTAATTGACATTATAAATTTTTCAACACATTAAGCTGATCTTGTAAAGAGGCTTCCATCGCCTTTATTCCAGGGTCTTGTATGGACTCTAGTTTCTCTTTTAATCTTCGCAATTCTATCTCGTACTTGCCTCTCACCTTTGGAACCGGCATTCTTAGCGCCCAGTTTAGTGCCTCGTCCTCCGAACTCACATTAATCAGCATATATTCCATGATAAGGTCTTGATTTACCGGAAACGGGCCAGCCAATACCTGTGGATTTTCACCTTTCATTGGATACGTTATTCTTAACCCGATTGAACTTGGTTGAAGCTCTTCATCGGCAAGAAGTGCACCTTTTTTAGCCAGTGACTTCTTATACGAAATCATCGCCTCTCGGTAATCCTTTCCGCCGGCTAGTCCTGCCTCGGAGTACTCTGTAGCTTTGATAATCAATAAAAACCTCATTGCTTTCGCCTCCTCGTTTAAGTTGGAAGAAATGACGAGCAGAATAGGCTGCTCAACCCTTCCTTTACCCACACGACGAATAAGGAACGAGGTAATCGACAAGGATGGGAAAAAATTTTATGTAGATGTTCCTTTTCCACATCCCATTGCGCGATTAAGCAGAAGTGTTCGTTCACGTTCATTCTGGGTTAGTGATGCAGCACGTTTAAATTCTGTCTGAGCCTCATCGTAACGACCTAGCTTCACCAGAAGATCCCCGCGAACACTCGGCAATAGATGATATTTCTTTAAGGATGGGTCAGCATTCAACTCGTCTACAATCTGGATGCCAATGTCCGGACCAAATGCCATAGATATAGCAACTGCCCGGTTTAATTCTACGATTGGCGAGGGCATTACAATCGAAAGAGCTTCATAAAGAGCAGCAATTCGCGGCCAATCTGTCTCCTCTGGAGTCGGTGCCTGAGCATGGCAAGCAGAGATGGCTGCCTGCAATGAATATGGCCCAAGTGAACGCCCTAACTTCCGGCTGCGCTCCAGTGCTGCCAAACCTCGGCGAATCAATAATTGATCCCACTTTGCACGGTTTTGATCCATAAGAAGAACAGGTTCGCCTTTCGAATTAACTCGAGTTTTGAACCGGGAAAATTGAATTTCCATTAAAGCAACTAGTCCAAGAACTTCCGGTTCATTAGGTGCGATCTCGGCAAGGACACGTCCCAGTCTCAGTGCCTCTTGGCATAGTAAAGGACGAATCCAGTAGTTCCCGGAAGTTGCTGAATATCCTTCATTAAACATAAGGTAAACCACTTCCAGTACGGTCAACAGGCGATTATTAAGTTCCTCTCCAAGAGGTACCTCAAAGGGAATCTTTTTTTCGTTAAGGGTTCTCTTAGCACGGACAATTCTCTGAGCAATAGTTGATTCCGCGACGAGGAATGAACGCGCTATTTCTTCCGTGGTAAGTCCGCATAACAGTCGCAGTGTCAAGGCAACTCTGGCATCCTTTGATAATACTGGATGACAGGTCATAAAAATCAGACAAAGGAGATTGTCACCAATCTCCTCATCCAGAACATGATCTATGTCTTCCTCAGTATATAAATCTGTATTTCTAGCAATCTCTACATACTTTTTGTCACGAATCTTCGTTCTTCGCAAAAAATCAATCGCACGCCTTTTCGCCGTCGTCATCAGCCATGCACCAGGATTGTCTGGTATCCCGGCATGCGGCCAATTTTCAAGAGCAATCACCAAGGCATCTTGTGCCAAATCCTCTGCATGACCAACATCCCGTACAACCCCAGTTAACTTTGCAATGAGTTTTGGAGATTCTATTCGCCATATCGCTTCAATTGTTCGTTGTGTTTGGGGCAAACTCACGCTTTTATTCGCTCCTCTACATGTTTGCGAAGTGCTGCTTCTTTTTCCAGGAATTCCGGATTATCTGTCAAGTCCACTGCATCAAATACCTGCCTAAGCTCAATTTCTCCCTGCCCAAATCCATGTGGATCTGGCATCCTTAATGCCCATTCAATAGCTTCTTCTCTTGATTTAACTTCAATCAAGGTATATCCCGCAATTAATTCTTTTGCCTCCGTAAATGGCCCGTCTAAAATCTTTGGTTTACCACCTGGTTCAGGATATGAAATCCTTATTCCGTTTGAACTAGAATGTAGTCCATCTCCTGCTAATAAAATACCCGCTTTCACCAATTCTTCGTTATACTTCTGCATCGCCTCAATAAGCTCCAGACTAGGCATTTTTCCTTCCTCTGAGTCTGTAGTCGCTTTTACAATCATCATAAATCTCATAAGTCATAACCTCCTATTTTTTATGCTGAAGCTTCGTTCTAATTGAGTAAAATCGCATCAAAAATCCCCTTCTATTTATTCAACGGAGACCTGCCTGTTAAATCAACAACCGAAACTATTTTTTCCATACTTTTTTGTAAAAATTTTTGCCTAATTAGTGATTAGCCGTAAAAAATACGGTAAGCTCCGGTGATATCTTTTTTGTATCAAGCTTTTTAGTATGACCGAGACCCTTTTTACTCAACAATTTTGCATTGGGGAGTACGTTCGCCAATGCTTGAGCACTATGACGAAGAGATGCAGGGCTCTCTGTCCCTTCTAATACCAACGTTGGCATCGTAACACTGCTCCACCATTCAGCAGTCAGTTCCTTTCCTTCCATATAGCCATCCAGCACAGCAGCATCATATGGAAGCGTATGAGCAACCGCCATAAGCTTAGACCACACACCCGGCATAATGCGCATCATGCTGACAACAAATGATGGTGCCCCCATGCCCTTGGTCATAAAGTACTTAATGGCTTCAGCCCTTTTATCCTTGGAAATAAGTTCAGCAGTATACCTCACAAAATCTTTCGGCGGCTTACGGTCCTCCGCTGTAACCACAAAAGGAGGTTCGTGCAGAGCCAATTTTGTAATGTTTAACCCTTTCTTTGCAGCTAGCAGGGCAAGAACAGCTCCCGAAGATAATCCCCAAACCTTTGCCGAACCACCTGCTTCAACAATCAAAGCCTGAAGATCTTCAATTTCTCGTCCAACATCATATGGCTTAGTATCACCGCTATCTCCTCGGCCGCGTCGGTCGTAGTTGTAAACCGTGAAGTACTCGGACAACAAGTTAGCCAGCTCCACCTGCTGAGGAAATTTCCGGTAGCTAAAGGCACCTGCTATCAGGATGAGAGCTGGCCCTTGGCCAACTTTGTCATAGGCGATCTTCGTTCCGTCTTTTGAAGTAACAAAATACATTAAATTTTCCTCCTTGTCTTTGCAACTGATTTTTTAGATATTTACTTCCAATATTCACAGATTATATCTGCTTCTAATAAGACGACGAACCCTTATAAGCAAAATCGACACATCCGCAGTAAAAATTTATAAATTTTTTCTTATAAATCCCATTTCATTTTAAATACTCCAATTGTTTAAAAATCCCCTTTAAAAAAGAAGGCCATTTTTTCTTATAAAAATAAAAGGAAACACACATTTAAAAAATCAAATCATCCCGGAGAAATCAGTCATTGCAGATATTGTCCAGTCTAAACAAAGCCAATTAGAAGAAGATTCAGAGCACCCTAAGACAACTAAGTCAAATTTGAAGAGGTATTTAAATGAATAGTACACAGACATTTCTTGAAACGAAGGAATATAAACGATTTGCTGAGTTTGTAAGTAGCTGGGGTATAAGGTGGGATGTGAGAAATAGCACTTCAAATCAGCGCAAATTATCGCCTAAAGTCACACTTTTCGGCTTCAATGGGCGCCTTCTCTGCTGATTCTCTCGGTTTGGAAATAAATCAATACCATCATAAGAAATAGATAAAGGAAACCGCGTTGAAAAAAGCGATAATTGGAAAGTGATTTTGTTCTAGTTGATCAGATTCATTTAATCTCTTCGGCATTATATAGATATCCTCCACAATTTAAAAGACTGGAGAAAATAATCTTTTTTCTCCGTTTTATCATCCTGGCTGGACAGAACCCCTTTTGGCGTGGGCAATAAATTTGTAGTTATTAAAAAAAGTGCCTACCACTTCCCGTTTTCAGGTAGTATTAGGCACTATTTAATATCCGCTTTCAATTGGATCCATATTGTCCTTCTTCTAAGTTCTAGAGATTATTCTTCATCATTTTCAAAAATAGCCTCAAACTCTTCATCACTCATTGCGCTTTGTTGAGGGATATGTGGATAATGTGATATTCCTGAATGATCAATAAAGAATTCAACTTTTTCTTTAGTGTCAGATACAACAATAGTAAATTCATCATCACCCTCAAATATTTTATTATCTAATACAGATATAACTAACCACGCTGGGCCTTGAACATTATAAAAATTCTCATAGTATTTTACTGCTTCCTCTGTATTTGTGGGAGTTTTCCCGGATATTTTATATTTTTTCTTATATGATTCTGCAAGCATAATGGCCTTTTCTGGAGTTAAATTCAGTTTCATTATTTACCCATCCTTTATTATTTAAATCCTTCCCAATCAGGTGAAGGCCAAATTCCATTTCGCACCTGATAAATATATCTCTGCGCTTCATGAATTTCTTTGCTGTTATAACGATTACTATTCTCCATAATTTTACTATAAACATATTCTTCCTTATCCAACCTGGTTTGCATTTGATACTTTTCCATTCCAAGTTCCTTCCATTGCTTAGCATGGAAAGATTCATGGGTTGCACTTAAATAAGAGGCATCTTTTCTTAAATAAATATGACCCTTACTAGGATCAAAAGCAGCAGCAACTTCGTCTGGCAACATGCCTTTTTTGTCTATTTTTACTTTAATACCGTTTGCATGCATCTCCTTTTTAAAATCTTTAATTTCACGTGTGCTTAATAACCTTAGCCCAATATGAGTATATTTAGTTTCCCCACGTACACGGCGACCTTCCCATGAATTAAAATCAAAACTTTCCGCTTTCTTTCTATAATTACCTACATGACTTCTACTTATTTTTATAGTAGATTTTCCAGCGTTAAGTTTATCAATTTTAGTAGCAGCTCGACCAACTAACCCCATCGTCAGCCCAATCCAAAGCGCATTCTGACGCTGCTCTTCCGTCAGCTTGTTCCCGAACATGTCCATTCCGCTGCCGTATTCCCAGGCGCTGTTGGCGGTGTAGAGACCGTAGATTCCTTTTTCGGTTTTGTTTAGAATGTCCATGGCTTTTGTGCTTTTGTAGGCGTCGAGCATGTGGTTGGCGGCGTTCATGCCTTTGGCGGTTTTGACGATGGCGCTTCCGCCTTTGACGGCGCGGCCTGCCCAGCCGACGACGGGGATGAAGCCTGCGGCTGCCATGGCGCCTGCGGCTACGCGCTCAGCGTTGGAGAGCTTGCGGCCGGTGACGGGATCGACGCCTGTCGTTGCCCGGACGGAGTCATAATAGCCGCTGAATTCGCCGGCAAACGTTTTGACGCCGTCCCATGTTTTTTCATACCACGGCTTGTTCTTTTCGGCTTCGATGCGGGCCTTTTCTGCTTCGATTCTCGCTTTTTCAGCGGCAATTTGATCGCGGATTTTCTGGGCTTCTTCTTGCTGCTTTTGGTAGGTTTCGATGGATTCCTGTACGTTTTTCCGGACCTCGTGGATGGGGTCGGCCTGATAGGTTTTGACGTTGAAATTTATGGTCTTGATAAAACCGCTTTTTGTTTTGGAGGATTTATAAAGATTAAAAAAAGTAGAGCCCATTTATGTACAAAAGGCTCTACTAAGGTATTAGTACTTTAGGTAGTATTCTAGGTAAGCAATTATTTTTTAAAAGACTAGACTTTTCCTGTTTATTTATTTCGTAAAATGTCTAAATCACTGCTAGCTGCCAATTAGAGTGGTTTATACTTTGTTGTTTTCTATAGGAGACTCCCTTAATCAAATAAGAAAAGAGCCTTTTTTTGAAGAAAATTATCTCCTCTATTATTTTACTCCACTTATTTCAAACTCTAATTCAGTTTTAAATATCCTGCGTTTCCGTAATGTTTTTTAGAGTAGATTCAATAAACCTGATCACTTCCCGGTAATCCTTAGTTTCATAAGAATCTAGCGGATTTTCCCAATCCTCATTTTTAATTATATCTACTGAAAAGTTACCTTCTACTGATGTATCTGGATACCATCCTAAATCCACCATAATAGATTTTTTTGAGTGATTTAATTGCAAAAGACTTTCGCTCATTAAATACCATCTATCATCTTCTTCATTTAAAGCAAGTGGATCAAATTCTAGAAAACTATTATAATTAACTGTCCATCCTTCAGGTATTCTCAGTGGGTGTACATTTAATTGATCAACATTTAATTTAGAATATTTTCTCACTATTAAACAACCTCGCTTTATTTTACTCCCATTTTTTTCAGATATTTATCCAGTCTATCTCCAGCTATTGGATGTCCGTGGTATGAACCGCCACTAGTAAGTTCAGCTCTGACCCAACTAGTAGGCAGCCCATTATCATACCCAATTACTTTACCAGCATCGTGGAAGAAATAGTAGTTATTATTTCCTTTATCTAGTACATGTCCTTTTAATAAGGCCTCTTTCTCAATTATGCTATTATCTACAGATGGTAAATATTGAGCTTGTTTCTTTCCGGTTTCGCTAAATCTTTTTGCCTCTTCTTCTGTTTTTGCCTTTATATGCTTATTGCCATGCGGGGTATATTCTGCATTATAAATTTTAGTACGAAAATCTTTTCTTTCAAAATAACCTCCGTAAGGATCTATATCTGACTTCGGCAGACCATTTTCCCCTACAATATGCCTTTTATTCTGAGTTAAATCCCCAAGCTTCCTGCTTTCCATTCCTAGCGTTCTAACTTTTTCCCCAGTTGTAGTAACAGCTTCTCTCACCACTACAAGAGGAATATCTACTTGGGCTAACTCCCGTCCTGCTACTTGGAGGACTCTTTTAGCTGCTAATGGTGTTTCTTTGATGAGTTGGTGGGTTTTAGAACCTGCCTGCTTGCCGATTTCTTTAAGGGTTTTATGGGCATTTGCAGTGTAATCTTTTGCATGAGTATTGCTGTACGGCAATTTACTGCCGAGCTTTTGGAGTCCGCCCTTATCAATAATATGAGCTCCACCACCCACAAGCCCCATCGTCAATCCATTCCAAAGCGCATTCTGCCTTTGCTCCTCCGTCAGCTTGTTCCCGAACATGTCCATTCCGCTGCCGTATTCCCAGGCGCTGTTGGCGGTGTAGAGACCGTAGATTCCTTTTTCGGTTTTGTTTAGAATGTCCATGGCTTTTGTGCTTTTGTAGGCGTCGAGCATGTGGTTGGCGGCGTTCATGCCTTTGGCAGTTTTGACGATGGCGCTTCCGCCTTTGACGGCGCGGCCTGCCCAGCCGACGACGGGGATGAAGCCTGCGGCTGCCATGGCGCCGGCGGCTACGCGCTCAGCGTTGGAGAGCTTGCGGCCGGTGACGGGATCGACGCCTGTCGTTGCCCGGACGGAGTCATAATAGCCGCTGAATTCGCCGGCAAACGTTTTGACGCCGTCCCATGTTTTTTCATACCACGGCTTGTTCTTTTCGGCTTCGATGCGGGCCTTTTCTGCTTCGATTCTCGCTTTTTCAGCGGCAATTTGGTCGCGGATTTTCTGGGCTTCCTCTTGCTGCTTTTCGTACGCATCGATTGATTCCTGCACGTTTTTCCGGACTTCGTGGATGGGGTCGGCCTGATAGGTTTTGACGTTGAAATTCATAGGCTGAACCGAACCGCTTTTGGCGGTTGCATTCATGATGGCTATATAGCCTTGCTGGACGACTCCGATCGTACTGGCCTGAGCATTATACGTTTCCTCATAGGAAGTATCAAGATTCTCTACCGCCGTAACCGTTTCACTTCTTTTCGTGTCCGCTTTTTTCATATTGGTGTCATAGGCTTCTGTGGAGAAAGCGGTGAGGGAAATCAGGTCATGAATGGATGTTAAAATCCCCTCAAGATCACTGTGCTGCGTTTCGACCATCGTTTTACTGTTTTTCGACCCTGTTTCAAGCCCTTCCTTAAGAAAAGGAACGGCCACTTTGGTCGATTCTGCAAGGTTATGATCTTCTGCCCATTTCGGAACATCACTGTAGAAATCCGTAACGGCCTGGATAAATTTTTTCCAGTCTGTGACCAGATCAATTTGGGCCTGGTAGAAATTTTTAATGTTGTCGGCGCCTTTTCCCTTGAATTCGGTATTATCGACAAGTGCCTTAAACGTGTTTTCAAGGGCAATCAGCTTGTCTTCGAGGTCTTTATACTGCTTGGTCCGTGTTTCAATGGCCGTGGCTAACGAGTCAGATTCATATACTTTGGTCATTTGTCACGCTGCCTCTCTTTTCTTATTTCATTGTAATTGCCTCATCCTGCTCTCTCAAATAATTCACGTTGTCCTCGGTATCTTCAATATTCTTCAGGACCGCTTTTACGTATTCACCGGCAAATTTATGAACTTGCTCTTCCTTTTCAAGCCACGATTTCGTGAATTTGAGGTCGTTTTCACCGAGCGATTCAGCGGAAGGCGGATCGATTTTTATCTCACTGAGCGCCTTTTTCATATCGGCGAGCTGCTTCATAACCTCCGCATGGTCAAGCTTAATATCCGTCATGAGAACACCTTCCTCGTCAGGCTTTCAATATCCTTCCCAATTGAAGCCAATTGCTTTTGGGCACTTTCCAGTGTGTCATCAACGGCTCTTAAGCCGTCTTCAATGGAAGACGCAAAAGCCATCGCCATCTTTAAATCATTTAGCTGATTTTGCAATCTCTGTATTTCACTGCTGATTTTTTCTTGATATTCATCGTAATCCTTGCTGAATACTCTCTCCATGTCCTTATAGGCCGCTTCACGTGAGTCATCAAAATCGTTCGCACGCGGACCCTTCCACTCATTGGCAAGCTCCGGCTGCTGGATGATGTGAATCTCCCTTTGCCCCTGACCCTGCTCCTTTGAAATATCACTGTTTGCTTTTTGAAGCTTCCTGATCTTCTCCTCTAATCCTTCAATTCCGCCGCTGATGTACGATTGGGCGCTATTGAGCGCTCCCCATAAATCCATCCTTATTCACCTCGGAAATTCATTATTTTCGCCAATATCCCACATTCATCTATCCTTAATTTTATCATTTTTTACCATATACCCCAATTGGAAGAAAGTCCTCATCTTATTCCCACTCACCTGCATAAATGAGTGATATTAACTAGTTCCAGAGGCCATTCCTTCTCCATTCATATGAATAATCACCTATAAAAAAACAGCCTATAGAATAATTCCAAGGCTGTTTCCATTTACCCTTTGTAATCACAAAGTTCGATAATCTGACCATGCGTATGAACCGGATTCATGTAAATCAGTCTGCGGCCAAATGGATTTGTCCGGTACGTATCCTTTAAGAAGGTCAACCCCCGGGCTTCATACTCATCGATCGCTTTGTCCAAATCGTCTACCTCGTATGCAAGATGATGGACTCCTTTTCCCTTTTGTCTGATAAACCGGTCGATGGGCGAGGTTTTGCTGGTTGGTTCGAGCAGTTCGATGACCTGGTTATCAAGATGGATGACCGCAATATGCGTCTCCACCCCTGGCTTTTCACTTGTATATCGTTCGACGAGCTTGCCGCCGAGAACATCCGTATAAAATTCAATGGCTTCATCCATCCTTCTAACAGCGATGCCGGTGTGATCAAGTTTCATGGTTTTTCCCTCCAGTTTACTTAGCCCTGCTGACCTACTTTTCACTCAAGAGTTTTAATAAATCGGCGGAGTTTTGTCTTGAAAGTTTACCATAAAGACTCCTCGTGGCAAGCGTAAGCAGATTTTGCTCAGGATCCACCCAAACATCGTAGTAGACCCGCTTTCCCTCATTTTCTTCAAAGCCGAGACGGTAATCAGGCGGACGGATATCTATCTTCGCCTTTTCCCATTCCGCCGTGTCAATGATGTGGATGATGCTTTGCACCTTACCGCGGTCAGAAATTCTCCGATTGTCCTCCTGCTTCGTTCCTTGAACAATGACGTTTCGTGTCTCATGGGAACATGCTGCAGCCAGGATCAATAGAATCATAAGAAAAATTGCCGTTCTATATAGTCGTCTCATCTAATTCCCCCTTTTCTTAATGGACGGGAAGGTTGGGAGGAAGGTTACTTATTGTTTCGACATGCACCGCTGCTGGTTCCTGCCGAAAGGGGGCTAGTTCCTGCCGAACCTGGCAACTTTCCGGCCAACATTGCTGCTTATCCTGCCGTACCAGGCCATTTTCCCGCAAAACTCTTTTTTCCTGCTAAAGTGAGGCTGGTTCCTGCCGAACCTGGCAACTTTCCGGCCAACATTGCTGCTTATCCTGCCGTACCGGCCGTTTTCCTGCCAAACTCTTTTTTCCTGCCGAAATGGGGTTTGTTCCTGCCGAATCTAGCAACTATCCCGCCAACATCGCTACTTTTCCTGCCGTACCCAGCAACTTTCCTGCCAATCTCTTCTTTCCTGCCGAAGCGGGGCTGGTTCCTGCCAAACCTGGCACCTTTCCCGCCAATACCGCTGCTTTTCCTGCCGAATCCGGGCTTTTTCCTGCCAAACTCTTTTTTCCTGCCGAAATGGGGCTGGTTCCTGCCGAATCTAGCAACTATCCCGCGAAAATCGCTGCTTATCCTGCCGCACCCAGCAACTTTCCTGCCAATCTTTTCTTTCCTGCCGAATCTAGCAACTATCCCGCCAACATCGCTGCTATTCCTGCCGCATCCGGCCGTTTTCCTGCCAATCTCTTCTTTCCTGCCGAACCAAGCATCCTTCCCGCCCTGTTCACGAATGAACAAAACAAAAAGAGAAGCAAGCTAGCTTCTCTTCAAATGGAAAAATCCTTACTATTGCCCCGACTCCGACGACGGCCGCTGGGCATCTATAAATTCCATTACCTTTTCCCGGCCCGGTGCCGCTTCGATGGCTCCTTTCACTGAGGCGGCGAGTGCTCCGCTTGCGTTGGCAAATGTGAGGAGCCGGCTATGATGGGTGTGGAGCGTTTGGATGAGTGTGTCCGGTACCGCTTCGAGGCTGAGCAGTTCGCTTAACAGACCTCCGATGAACGCATCTCCTGCGCCTGTTGTGTCTTCGACGGTTACTTTGAAGCCGGGATCTTCGAATACTGGACCGCCCTTCATATAGATCGACGCTCCTTCGCCGCCTTTCGTGTAGATAACAGCTTTAACGCTGCCGCATAGCAGGGATTGAACGGCTTTTTCTTCATCCGCAATGCCGGTGACAAATTCAAGCTCCTCGCTTGATACTTTAATAAGGTCGGCGTGCGGCACAAATTCGAGGATGGTCTTCCTGCAGCTTGCTTCGTCCGGCCAGAGGGGAATCCGCACATTTACGTCAAAGCAGACCGTGCCGTTTGCCCGGCGGATCTCTTCGATGAGTGTCAGATGCGTTTGTTTGATGGGACTTTCCACTAAATCAACGGAACAGAAATGGAGGAAATCTCCTTCCTGGAACTCGATACCCGCAACCTCCTCCGGCTCCAGCAGCAAATCTGCCGCATTTTTCCGGTAAAAGGTAAAGCTCCGTTCTCCATCCTCGTCCACAGAAACGAAGGCAAGTCCGGTTTCTCCTTCGTCGGTCCTTACAATATGCGAGACATCCACTCCGTTCGCAGACATGACGTCCAGCAGAAAATCGCCGAAGTGGTCTTGGGCCATTTTAGTCAGCATGACCGAATGGCCCCCGTATTTGGCCACGGCAATCGCCGCATTCATCGGCGCACCGCCTGCAGCTTTTTCAAAGCCTCCGACATCCTTTAGCGCTCTGTTTTTTTGCATAGGGATAAAATCGATCAATGTTTCTCCAACGCAGTATACCTTTTTCACCTGTCTCACCTCAAAAGAAGGAACAAGCGCCAGAATCCGCCTGTCCCTTGCTGATTTTATTTCCAGATATCCTTTAGCTTCCAGTACGTACATTCTTTGATGGAAAGATCGGCATCTGCCGTGAATTCAATTCCCTGCCGTTTGCTTTCCGGATAGATCCGGCTCGTCATCGTAGCTTCTCCATCATTGGCGAAAACCTCGATGGAAGAGCGGTCCAGATAGATTCTTAGAGTAAGAAGACCGGTGTTCTTCAGGGAAACCCTGCGTATTCCGTCTTTCTTCTTTCCACACTTCGATACATCCAATGTGAGCTGCCCGAGTTCGGCATCATAGGAAACCGAGGCATGCTCTCCATTCGAGCCCAAAATCTTGATCTCCGCTTTTTTTGAGGATGAAGCGGCCATATTTATAACGGCTTGAATCTCCATAAGATCTTCAGCTGCTTCTGCTGTATAGCTCTTTTGGATGGTTTCGTTCGAGCAAACCCGGTGCTCCTCCATGCGGAGCCGTTCCAGCTCTTCCACCGGGTTCATCAGAATCTGATCCCGGCTGCCGAGCGTTACTTCGCGTGGCAGAGTGAGTGCACCGCACCAGCCGTCCTTCTTTGTCGGCATATCCGACTCCCACATATCCATCCAGCCAATCGCGATACGGCGGCCTTTATCGTCTTTCAACGTCTGGACAGCATAGAAATCATGGCCGTGATCCAGCTCCTTGAACCCGCCATGAAGATAGGTATTGGTTTCATATGTGTAATCCCCAACGAGGTACCCGGTTTGGAAAAGATTGTTATAATGGTCGCCGTCCGCCTTCATTCCCTGCGGAGAAAACATGAGGACATGCTTGCCGCCAAGCTCGAAGAAATCCGGACACTCCCACATGAACCCAAGTGTGCCGTCGCTCTGAGCAAGAACACCAATATAATCCCAGTTTCTCAGATTGGCAGAGCGGTAAAGAATGACACGCCCGGTTTCATTCTTATCGGAATTGCCGACAATCATGTACCAATGATCCTCGTGCTTCCACACTTTTGGGTCCCTGAAATGATGGGAGCTGTCTGCAGGCGGAGCTGCGATGACTGGATTTTCACCTAGTTTATCAAAGTGAATCCCATCCGTACTTACGGCTATATTTTGGTTTTGGTAAAACAAGTCCTTCTCTCGATCCGTATAATGATGACCCGTATAAATCAGCGTTAGTTCCCCGTTGTTATCGACTGCGCTGCCCGAAAAACATCCGTCTTTGTCACACTCATCTCCCGGAGCGAGTGCAATCGGGAGATGCTCCCAGTGAACGAGGTCTTTGCTTTTTACATGGCCCCAGTGCATGGGCCCCCAATTCACACTGTATGGATGATGCTGAAAGAAAGCATGGTATTCCCCTTTATATTGAACAAAGCCATTCGGGTCATTGATCCAATTGGCCGGTGCCATAATGTGATAGCCGAGACGGTAACGCTCATTCATCGTTTTTTCCGCTTCCCTGACCGCATCTTCTGCCTGCTGAAGTTTCATTTTTGTGAGCATCTTCTTCCTCCTTGATTATCTTCTATAAGGCTTATGTTTCGATCAATTCTCGCCATTTCCCCTTGCTGCCGGCGTCATCTTCCTGTTAAATAAATGTATAAGAGCGCTTTCTTAAAAGTTTATGTCAACCGGTTTCATATGTCAAAATATTTTTGAACAATTCAGTCGCTTTAAGATAAGATGTTTCTGATGACGATTTAAGAGATAAGGAGGTCCCTCCATGAATCCAAGCATACATGACGTGGCAAAAGCAGCCGGCGTATCTCCTACGACTGTTTCCCGCGTACTGAATAACCGGGGTTATATAAGCGATAAAACAAAAGAAAAAGTATTTCAAGCAATGAAGGAGCTTCATTATTTCCCTAATGACCTGGCACGCTCCCTTTATCATAAACGGACCTATGTAATCGGCCTGATTGTCCCCAATACAAGCAATCCTTTTTTCGGCGAATTGGCCTTTCACATCGAGAACATTTCCGGATCGCTTGGATATAAGCTGCTTCTCTGCAACAGCCTGGGCAGAATGGATAAAGAAGAAAAATACATGGAGATGCTGATCCGGAATCAAGTGGATGGCGTAATTGCCGTTACCTACAACCGCGGAGTTCTCAATTCAGGCAAAAAGGATCTGCCGATTGTCGCCATTGATCATTACTTGTCCGAAACAATCCCGGTTGTAGGCTCAGACAACTATGCGGGAGGGAAAGCCGCAGCGGAACTGCTTATTCGAAAAGGCTGCAAGACAATCCTCCATGTCAACGGGCCGAAAGAACTCGATACTCCTGCCAATCTAAGACGGAAAGCATATGAGGATGTGATGGAAGCGTATAGCCGGAACCCCGTCACGTATGAGCTTCCCTTAGACGGGGACAGGATTTCTTTAGTAAAGCGGATTCTCGATGAGTATCCCGGTGCAGACGGACTGTTTGCAAGCGATGATCTCATTGCGGCCGCCTTTATAAACGAAGCAAAGAAACGGGGAAAGCACATTCCCGGAGACATCAAAGTGATCGGATACGACGGGACGGAAACGACCCGTGCGCTGCTCCCGGAGTTATCCACCATCAGGCAGCCAATTTATGATATCGCGAAAACCGCGATTGAACGCTTATCCCAAAGGATCAGCGGAGAAACGGACAGTCTCCCTTTTGAAACGCAGCTGCCGGTTGAACTCTTGGAAAACGGGACCACTTAAGATGAAGAGGATATAAAAAAGCCCTGTCTTATTTTCCAGACAGGGCTTTCTCCCATTAAAAGTTCCCGCTGTTCACATACAGCAGAAATACTGAGACGAGCAGAAGTACGACCGGAACTGTAAATTTTGATCCCGCATCCTTTACTTTCAAATGGGTCACAACCGCACCGAGCATGGTTAAGGTTGCAAGCAAAGATCCCCAGGCGGTCAGCTGATCATTCCAGTAACCGGCAAGAAGGAACACCCCTCCCACAACTTCGACGATTCCGGTAGCAATTTTGAACCATTTCGGGTAGCCGTAGCGGGTAAACTCTTCGTTCATCTTTGAACCAAACTTGTTAAAGCCAAAGAAAAGAAACGCCAATCCCAATAAAATTTGAAGAATAAAGGCAACTGTACCCATCTTTACTTCCTCCTCGCTTTGTGATGAACCTCATGTATGTCAGGAAGACTGAGTTACAGTATTATATATTCGGTTTATTTCTGGTTTAGTCTCGTTTCAGCGAGATAAATATTCCAATTTTTCATCCGTGTAACAAATTGTAAATTTTGTAATTTTAATCATATTCTCTTTTCTTATTTGGTATTATTATCCTATCAAAAACTTAGGAGGAAAGGTTTATGAGCATTTACGGAATCATTGTACTTATTCATGTTATTGCCGCTGTATGCGGACTCGGGGCTACCTTCGCTCTTCCAATCCTGATGAACCGCCCGAAGACGGTATCCCAGGCTCACTTTGCTTTTCACGTGAATGATGGAATTGAAAAACTCGCAAAAGTCGGGAGCATTATCCTTCTCGTTACAGGCATTCTCTTAGGTATTCTCAATCCGGATCTTTTCACAAAAGTATGGTACATCGCTTCCCTCATCATTTACGTTGCCGTCCAGCCCATTGTTGCTGTGATCCTGCCTAAACGGATGGCCGAGCAAAAAGCCATCCTCGAAAATCATTCAGGCGAAGAACTGCCGGAATCGTACCTTCAAATCGGGAAAAAAATGGCTCCCTACAATGGGTTCCTTCATTCCTCCGCGATTATTTTAATTGTACTGATGGTCTTAAAGCCGTTTTAAATGATTTAATAGATGGAAAGGGGGACTTTCCATGAATATCCGGAGCATCAAACGTTCAGATTTCAGCACCATCTCCGCCGTCCTTAATGACTGGTGGGGAGGCAGACAGATGGCTGATATGCTTCCCAAGCTGTTTTTTGATCATTTTTCCAATACGAGCTTCCTTGCCCAAAAAGATGGGGAGATGATCGGCTTTCTTGTTGGCTTCCTCTCGCAAAGCAATCCTGACGAAGCGTACATCCATTTTGCAGGAGTGCAGCCCGAATACCGGAAACAGGGGATCGGTCAGCTGCTTTACCGGTCCTTTTTCCAAACCGTTCAGGACTTTGACCGGAGCTTCGTCCGCTGCATTACGTCTCCCGTGAACCAGGGTTCCATTGCCTATCATACAAAAATGGGATTTGAAATCGTTCCGGGAAATAACATGATGGAGGGAATCCCCGTTCATTCGGATTACGACGGAATTGGGAAGGATCGGGTGCTTTTTATAAAAAAACTTAGCTGAAGAAATCCTTTTTACTATTTATTTCACACCGTATTTGACGTATAGTCGGATGTAAACATCCAAAAAAGGGGAATACAGATGCGGTACAGCTCCAGGTTAGGGATCTTTTTCATTGGATTATTGATTTTCAGCTACGGCATCGCCATGGCGATACAGGTTCAGTATTTAGGGGTCAGCCCGTGGGATATGCTGAATATCGCGCTCAGAGACCGCTTTGGCCTCACGATCGGGACATGGACCATTCTCGTCGGGCTTTTTTTGATTGTGTGCTCCTTATTCATCGGCCGCAAATACATCAATATCGGCACCTTTTTAAATGCCGTCCTAGTCGGTGTCTTCGTTGATGCGTTTTTGTTTACCGGCTTTCTCCCCCGTGCATCCAGCCTTCCTGCTGATATTGCGATCTTGCTTTTAGCCATCATCACGATGGGGATTGGAGGCGGCATGTACTCTGCTGCCGGCATCGGAGCAGGTCCCCGCGACGGCTTTATGCTTTCCCTTTCGGATAAAACGGGCATCTCCATCAGCCGGGTGCGAATTATGATGGAAAGCCTAGTTGTGATCATCGGCTTAGTCATCGGCGGTCCGGTTTTCATTTTTACGTTTATTTATCCGTTTGTACAAAGCCCGATTTATCAGCGTTCCTACCTTGTCTGCTCGAAATGGATCGCAAACCGGTCGGCCGCACGGGAAAAGGAATTGGCAAGCTGACAGCAGACTCCTCATAAGAGTCTGTTTTTCGTTGGTATTTTCATGCGATTTCCGCTATACATAATAGGAGACAGAATGGCAGGAGTGAGAGAAACGATGGAAAAAATCTTAGTAATCGGCAGTTCATCCATGGACTTGGTTGTTACAGCAGCAAAACGTCCGGAAAGCGGAGAAACCATTCTCGGCGAATCGTTTAAAACGGTACCAGGCGGAAAAGGTGCGAACCAGGCAGTCGCGGCAGCAAGATTAGGAGCAGACGTCTACATGGTCGGCTGTGTTGGGGATGACTCCTACGGGGAATCCATCTTGAGCAATCTACAGGCAAACGGAGTCCGGACAGATTATGTAAAGTCATTACCGGAAACCGCAAGCGGCACAGCCCATATCATCCTTGCAGAGGGGGACAACAGCATCGTTGTCGTACAGGGAGCCAATAAGCACGTCTCCCCTTCATTAGTGGATGAGGCCCTTCCGATTTTGAAGGAAGCGAAAATGGTGCTCATTCAGCAGGAAATCCCGGAAGAAACGGTGGAGCATGCAGCCGAATTATGCAAAACCCACGGGGTCCCATTGCTTCTGAACCCCGCGCCGGCAAGAAAGGTAAGCGGGGCGGTTCTGGAAAATGCCGCATACGTCACACCAAATGAAACCGAAGCAAAACTGATTTTTGGAGATGAACCTCTTTTAGAGAAATACCCGAACAAGCTCCTGATTACCGAAGGAAAAAACGGGGTCCGTTATTATAATGGCGAAAGCGAGACGGTCATCCCCTCTTTCCCTGTCGAAGCGCTCGATACAACGGGAGCAGGCGATACATTCAATGGAGCCTTTGCCGTTGCGTTAGCCGAAGGAAAAAGCCTGGCGGAGGCCATCCGTTTTGCAAACAAAGCCGCTTCCATCTCCGTCACGAAATTCGGTGCCCAGGGCGGGATGCCTTATCGGGAGGAATTGGAAGAGAAGCTGCGGTAAACGGGAGACGCGCTGAACCTGGCGCGTCTTTTTTTATTAGGGTGAAAGTCTGCGGATGATGTGGAATTGTGTCGATTTGGCCGTAATCGACACGGAATTGCCCGTGATCGACACGGAATTGCCCGTGATCGACACAGAGTTGCCCGTTATCGACATGGAATTGCCCGTTATCGGCATGAAGTTGCCCGCGATCGGCACAAAGTTGCCCGTGATCGGCATGGTGGTGCCCGTATTCGTTGAAAGTTGGCCCGTATCTTATCGGAACCGGCCCTTATTCAGTAAAATGCAGGCTGGACACTTAAAAATCAAACAGCAGGCGATCCTCCCTAATATTGTAAACGCCATCCTTAGCGGAGGGGCTGAACGTTTAAATACAATCATCCCTATCGCAAGTTATTTGATAGTGCAGTTCCAATAAGCAGGAACGGGCATAAAGAGAATAAAAAAAACTGCATGGCTGTTCCATGCAGTTTTCATGAATTCATATATTCTGATACCCGTATAGTGAGCAGGCTAGTGATTGGTGGTGCCTGTACTCACTTCATTTTGGAACTCTAGTAAAGTCCTCTTTTGAGTTTACATTTATAAAGCTCACTTTGTTTTTATCCTGAATTACATAATGATTAATCTCTTGAACTGTTTCAGTATCATCGAAATTTTGAAGGTATAC
This sequence comes from Bacillus sp. FJAT-42376, assembly GCF_003816055.1. Lineage (NCBI taxonomy): Bacteria > Bacillati > Bacillota > Bacilli > Caryophanales > Bacillaceae > Bacillus > Bacillus sp. FJAT-42376. The sequence goes on along the minus strand of NZ_CP033906.1, from coordinate 1,110,998 downwards.
AAAGTCTTTACCGGTTCCATTTAGTACAAAAAGGGAATTAACCTTCAGTTTTTTGTTGTATGAATCCGTTGACTGGTATAAATCTCCAGGGTATGCATCGGCAAATTCTTTTGAAAAGGATTGGTTTTTGTCAGACCTGGCTGTATAAAACAAGGCTGATACAGATTTGCCGCCTTTAAATTCAACTCCAAGGAATTCACCGCCATATGCGGTTTCGTTGTAGTCATATTCCCATCCATCGTTTCCATAGGCTGTTATCGGTTCACCAAGCAGAAGCTTAACTTTCTGTCTGGAATCTCCAATTTTGATTCCGCCAAACATTGCCTGCTTAGAACTTGGATCGAAATCCAGCATTAGAACGAATTTTTTGCTGTTTTTGTAAAAAGGATCAGCCGCCGCAACTTTTAAATAATCTTCAAGCCAAGTTAACTCATTTACAATGGATTGTGGAACAGCGGCGTATCCGCCATCCTTTTTAATTTCAACTGCCCTGGTTTTCAGCCGGTTAAGTTTTTTCAGATCCAGTTTTGCTTTTTCCTCTTTATTAAAGAGCGTCGATTTTGAAATGGACCCCAATAATCTGGTTTCAGAAACTTCATAAATGACTCGCTCTTTTACTTTTTTAGCAGGTGTTACATATTTCTCGTATAGACTTTTGCGAACCGCAGCACCGGGTACTTTTCCAATAGTTGATTCCGTATAGGATAGCCGTTTTGTAAAGGCGTCATAATTTTCATTGATCGTATAAACATCACCAGAGTCAGTAGTCGCAGCAAACGCAGATGTAGCTTTTTTTAATTGTTCGCCAGCGATATTAGCTGTAGACAGCGGAGAACTTGCTGCATGAGCCTGGAATGAAATAGAAGCAGATAAAGCGATTGCTGAAATAAAACCAAACTTCATTTTGTTTTTCACTTTTTTTCCTCCTGAATTATGTACTAATATAGTTTTGCAGGTCCATACGTTTCCTTTTTATGAATATAAAATTAACGCAGTTGTAACTTAACATGGATAACAATGAAAGAAAAGGTTAATTTGGGATTTTATAGAAATATAGGATATTGGTATGGGTTAATGAGTCACGGAATTATTGCCACGGCGGTGCCCGTGATCGGTATGAAGGGGCATTTTTTCGGAGCAAGGCGGGCACCGGCCAGTATTATTGTGAAGGGTCGTATTTTCTGAGCCGGTCGGTTTTTGACGGAGTTTGTCGGATGGCCCGTATTCGTTGAAAGTTGGCCCGTATTTCAGCCAAACTGGCCCGCATTCGTTGAAAGTTGGCCCGCATTTCAGCCAAACTGGCCCGTATTCGATGCAAGTTGGCCCGTATTTCAGCCAAACTGGCCCGCTTTCGGTGAAAGTTGGCCCGCATTCCGGCCGAACTGGCCCGTATTCAATGAGTGGACCATATTCCCCAATTAGGGACGGGCCAATAAGAGTCGTATTTTGCAGCACTGTGTCGATTTGGCCGTAATCGACACAGAATTGCCCGTAATCGACAAAAAGTTGCCCGTAATCGACACGGAGTTGCCCGCAATCGACAAAAAGCTGCCCGTAATCCACACAAAGTTGCCCACACTCGACACAAACTTGCCCACACTCGACACAAACTTGCCCGTAATCCACACAAAGTTACCCCCAATCCACACAAAGTTACCCCCAATCCCCACAAACTTCCCCGTAACCTGCACCTAGCAAATCCCCCGTATTGCCCAATTCAACAGACTAACAGCAGGCCGCGCGTTTACCTATCCTATCCCACATTGTCATATAAAAAAAGCTGCCGATTCCACGGCAGCTTTTTTCCCCTTATGCAAGCTCTTTCTTCGGTTTGGATAAGAACCATCCGGCTACAGCGATGATCAGCAGCACAGACCAGAAGATGACTTTCCATGTGACGCTTTTTCCAAAGCCCTCTGAAATGATCGCAAGCTGCGGATGGGATAATGCGTAAACGGCAAGTTTTACCCCTACCCAAGCGACGATGGCAAAGGCCGCGGTCTCAAGACCGGGTCTGCGTTCAAGCAGGACCACGAAGTAGCTTGCAGCAAATCTCATGATGACTAGACCGATGATTCCTCCTGTCAAAATGACAGCGAAGTGGCCTCCGTCGAGTCCTCCGATATCCGGCAGGCTTGTTTCCGGCAGGGTCACAGCCAGAGCCACCGCGGCCAAAATCGCATCAACGGCAAAGGCAATATCGGCGACTTCCACTTTAATGACGGTGAGCCAGAATCCGGAGCCTTCTTTCGCTTCGGGTTTTTCTTCCTTTACCTTTGGCTTCAGCACATGCTTTTTGAGAATGTGGTAAAACGCGATGCCAAAAAGATAAAGAGCTCCGATCGCCTGAACCTGCCATATATCCACGAGGTAAGAAATGATAAACAGGGAGCCGAAGCGGAACAGAAATGCCCCTGCGAGCCCGTAAAACAAAGCTTTTTTTCTTCGCTCCTCAGGAAGATGCTTCACCATCGTTGCGATGACAAGCGCGTTATCGGCGGCTAGAATCCCTTCCAGTCCAATCAGTATTAATAATACCCATCCATATTCCAACAATAAGCCGGCATCCAAAGTGGGTCCCCCTTTTTCGGTTTATGTTTCTTAGTATCCTGTTCATTCATGCATTTTATGATTACCCGGAATTTTTTGCATCCAACGGCTGAAAAAGGAACATTCAGTGAACACTCTTTCATCTATGTTTAAGCAGCATCCTCGGCTGTTCAGCCTGGATCTGCTGGGTCTGCAGGGCAAGGGAGCGCGGCGGATTGTAGATGTCCAGGGTCAGAATCGTAACGGCGTACAATTTAAAGGTTACAAGCATGGTGATGAATAAAAGAATCCTTTTTTGCAGATCAAATTTCAACAGAAATTCAATTCTCCTTCATGGGTTTGTCGTATGCGTATGAAGGTTTTTGTAAATAAAAAACCTCCACCATAGGCCGGTGAAGGTTTGAAATCATCCTATTTATCCCTTCACCATTATGGCAAAGGTCTCGCAAACAACATTTCTGTTGCCAGTCAGGCCGGTGATGAGGTCATCACGTATTGTCGACATAACTGTCAGCTACTCCCCTTTGGAGTATATACGCTCTTCTTCGAGCACAGCCTCAACTCTTTCAGCTGTTAAAAAAATCATAATGGATACCAGGGCTGTCTGTCAAGGATTTCTGATTGGCCATTGCATGTAACTGTGGTATGCAGGGCAGCGCCTTTCATACTTATAAATAGAATAAAGAAATAAGGCGGTGACTGCAGCGTGTTTGGACTGGATTTGAATGGATTAACCGGAGAAGTCGTTACTCGCAGAAATTTAAAATATGAAGCGGCCCGGCAGGAATGGAACCGTTCCATCCAAAAATTCCCCCTCATCATTGTGTATGCATCCGAAGTCAAGGATGTTTCCAACGCCATCAAATGGGCAGTAAAAAATCAGATTGATTTGAGGATCCGGTCAGGGGGACATCATTATGAAGGCTATTCTGTCGGGAATAATGTGCTCGTTATTGATATCAGCCGCTTAAATACGATTAAAATGGATTCCTCCAGCCGTACCATCACAGCAGGCGGAGGTGTCAGAAATGAACAGCTATACGAGTTTGCAGGCAAAAGAGGGTATCCGTTTCCCGGCGGGACCTGTCCGACTGTAGGCGTAAGCGGATATGTGCTTGGCGGAGGCTGGGGGTACTCAAGCCGCTTTTTAGGACTGGGCTGCGACAGTTTGATTGAGCTTGAGCTCGTAAATGCTGAAGGTGAGCTTGTGAAAGCAAGCAAGAATAAAAATAAAGACCTTTTCTGGGCGTGTAAAGGGGCAGGCGGAGGCAATTTCGGAGTCGTCGTTTCGATGACGTTCCGGCTGCCGCCGAAAATAGGCTCTGTTACGCTCGTCCAGCTATACCGTCCTGAAGCCTCCCCTGCTGTCATGGAACAGTTTTTGCTGACATGGCAAAAATGGCTGACAAAGGCTGACAGAAAGATGACGATCAGCGCCACCTTGTATGATTCTTCCTCAGAGGGCATGGCTATTTTCGGCAGGGGATTTTATTACGGTCCGCCGGATGAAGCGAAAAAAATCCTGGCCCCTTTTTTAAAAATCATTGGAATGGAGATATCCGCTGAAGAAAAGACATTTTTAGAAGCAGTTAGAGAGGTAGCGGAGACGTATCCCCCCTCTGAAAAATTCAAGTCAACGGGGCGTTTTGTTTACAAGCCATATACAAGGGATGAAATCAGAACGCTTGCCGAACTGATTCAAAACAAACCGCCCGGTTCAATTTTTGCCGGATTCACGGTGTATGCGCTTGGCGGAAAGGTGAAGGACGTCAATCCTGAAGAAACGGCTTTTTACTACCGGAATGCACGGTATATCGCCGGTATTCAATCCGTTTGGGAAGAAGACCGGTTCGCCTCCGCCAATCAGCGCTGGGTCGTGCAGCGCTTCCAGACGCTTGAGTCGCTTACAGAAGGCTCGTTTGTCAATTTCCCAATCAGTGAACTGAAAAATTATGAAACGGCGTATTTTGGAGGAAATGCAGAAAGACTAAGGAAAGTACATGATCGCTATGATCCGTCCCGTGTCTTTCAGTTTCCTCAGGCCATTCGATAAGCACCGTTTTTCCATCCCCCCGACTTCCTTTGGTACAATAAGGGAAAGACTGGAATGGGGGATTTTTTTATGGGAAAACGGAAAATGATCATCGGCCAAAACCTGGCTGATTCTTACGTACAGCAAATTCAGGAAGCCATTCCAGATTGGGAGCTTCTTGTCGGGAGAGATGAATCGGTTTGGGAAAACGATATGAAAGACGCGGAAATCATTGCCGGGTGGAGAAAAGGCATGGCCGGCCACCTGAGTAGCGGTTCAAACGTGAAATGGATCCAATCCTGGAGTGCAGGCGTCAATGACATACCGCTGGATTGGCTTGAAGAACGATCCATCATGCTTACAAGCGCCAATGGCGTCCACGCCTCCCCGATATCAGAGACGATTTTTGCTCTCATGCTTGGTCTGACCCGGAACATCCATGCCTACCTCCGCAATCAGCAGAGCAAAACGTGGCATCACGCAGGTCTGAAGCTTGAAATCCATAATAAGACCATTGGGATTTTGGGAATTGGCGCAATCGGGAAAGAAACAGCGAAGATCGCGAAGGCCTTTAATATGAACGTGCTTGGTATGAGGCATTCCGGAAAGAATGCGGAATTTGTGGACAAAATGTACACACCGGATCAGCTGAACGACATGCTTCCGGAATGTGACTATGTGGTGGTCACTCTCCCTCTGACAAAGGATACAAACCGCATGATCGGGAAAGAACAATTTTCTTTAATGAAGAATTCCGCCTTCCTGATCAACATTGGCCGCGGGGATATAATCGTGGAAAAAGATATGGTCGCAGCTCTTCAATCAGGGGAAATTGCCGGAGCCGGCCTGGATGTGTTTGAAAACGAGCCCCTCGAAGAAGCCAGCCCGCTGTGGGAAATGGAAAATGTCATACTTACACCTCATACGGCAGGCTCAACGGAATACTATGATGAACGCGTAATCGGAGATATTCTGCTTCCGAACCTGAAGAAGTATTTAGCTGGAGAGGAACCGGATGTGAACCGGGTGGATTTTAATAAAGGATACTAAAAAGGAGGCCTAACTGGGCCTCTTTTTACAGATTGACATGTAACCATTTGGTGTTATATCATTTTTATACAACCATAAGGTGTTATTTCACCAAAAGGAGAATTCAAATGAGCCTGCCAGATATTATCCAAACAGTAACACTTAAAGCCCCTATTCAAAAGGTTTGGGAAATGGTGTCCACTTCAGAGGGGATTGCCCAATGGTTTATGCCCAACGACTTCGAACCCCGGGAGGGATACGAATTTCATGTTCAATCTCCATTCGGTCCATCTCCGTGCAAAGTTCTGAAGATTGATCCTCCCGCAAAACTCTCTTTTTCATGGGATACGGAAGGCTGGATCGTTTCATTTATTCTGAAAGATTTAGGGGATGCCACAGAGTTTACGCTCATTCACAGCGGGTGGAAAAACCCGGATGACCTCCTGCAAAAACCGAATGCAAAGAGTTCCGACATTCGCGACCGTATGAACGGCGGCTGGAACGGGATTGTTCAGGAGCGTTTGAAAAAAGCAGTTGAGGGTGAATGACTTCAATGGCCGAGAAGCATGATGTGTTCCAGGCAATTGCAGATCCTACAAGACGGAAGGTCCTTCAATTACTCAGTGAAAAAGAGCTGCCGATCTCAGAAATCACATCCCACTTTCCAATCAGCCGGACTGCCATCGTGAAGCACCTTCACATCCTCTCTGAAGCAGAGCTTATAAAAGGACATAAGTCCGGACGGGAAAAAATTTACCGTCTGCATCCTGAACCGCTTGCTGAACTGAAAGACTGGCTCGCCTATTATGAGCGGTTCTGGGAGAATAAATTGTCTGTGATGAAGCACTTGGCTGAAAAGGAATAAAGAAAGACCGCCGGAATGTTAATGGGTTCGGTTTTTGAGAACAAAAACTTAAATTCACACACTAATTAGCAGTCCAATTATCAACTTAAATGGACTGCTTTTTTTCGTTGATTTTAAGGACAATAATGTATGTTTTTTGTGTTTTAGCACTCAAATTTGCACCACTTTTAGCTGAGTGACAGAGGTTATTGTCAGTCAGTTGGAGAATCGCTATGCGAATTGGTATGTTGAAAACGTAAGCAGCTCTCTGGATATTTATGTTAAAATTATGTAGTTATTCAACTAATCGAGCAGGTTAGGTGAAGGGTGTTGTTTAACTTGTATTCAATAATGGGTTCATATTGAGAGCTTTTTTTGTGACAAGAAAACAGAATGATGACGCAAGGAATAAATGGTAGATTTACACTTTGCTATGGGGGTATTTATGAAAACTCATTATTATTTAGGTTGGTTTAACGATTTTTTTCCAGAGAATCTGGGTAGTGTGTTACAGGCAGATATAACTGATAGAAAATCGCTTGCTATGATTAGCTCAAATCCATCTATTTATGAAGATAATGGTGCTACTGAACAATCGTGGCTTGACCAGGCTGGCATTATATTTGATGAATATCATCTAATTAATTATCACGTACAGAAGGAAGATGCCCAAACGATAATTCAAAATGCTTCAGTCATTTTCTTATTGGGGGGGAACACTCTTAAACAAAATGGTTTTTTGATGGAATATGAATTATCGGATTCGATTAAAAAAAGCAGCGGCGTTGTGATTGGAGCAAGTGCTGGTGCAATCAATATGTCCGCAAAATGGTTATGCTCGAAAAACTTTGGATATAAAGTTGAAATGAGCTCTGTTTACGACGGAATTGGTCTTGACAAATTTTCCGTCCTTTCTCATTTTGATCTCGAAAATAACATTACGTTTGTCCAAAGTGAACTATCTCCCCTATCGGAGGAAATAAACATTTATGCTTCGAACAAAGATTGTGCTGTACGTGTAAAGGGAGACAAAATCGACATTTTAGGCAATGTTTTTTTAATTTCCCACTCCAAGATTCAGAAATTGGATGAGACGCTCTGCTTGTAGTGTCACTTATTTCTTCTTCAACTAAAGGGTGCTTATCTTCAAAATTTGCTGCAACAAAGAAAGCTCAGAGCATAATGACTCCGAGCTTTTTTCGTGCTAATTTTACTGCTAAAGTGTTCTGTAAATTCAACTGTTAATTACCGTGCGAAAAGCTTTGCAAATACGAATTTTTCACTTCGAAACCGAACCCGTTAGCGGAATCCATGGCGGTCTTTCTTATTTTCTGCATCACGTGTGCAGCCCCCCCGCAAGCCATGCCCGCTTGCGGCAGGGCCCGATTGGGATTTGGATGAGGCACGTTTCTCCCCGCTCTTCCATTCCGTAAAGTTCGTCGCATTTATTCACATCATATCCAAGCAGCGGATGGCCTCCCCAGCCGATGGCCGCTGCAGTGAGCAGGAGCTTTTGGGTGAGCATTCCCGCTTCCATTTGCTGTATGCGGTAGCCTCTGTATCCGAGCTCATCCAGCAGGTGGTTCCGGCTCCCGGCTATGTGGATGACCATCGGAACCTGGTAGAGGTTAATATTGTGGAGAGACATAGCGTCCTGCAGGAAAAACCGGTGATCACCGCGTCTGATTTCCGCGATCTCCTGTTCAGAATCGCAGTATTGATAAGCTCCGTCCGGAATGCCATCTACCTTATGAAAGCACGCATAGATGGATACGCGGGGGAGGTTTTGCCCCAGACCGTCGAGATCATTCCGGCCGGCAAATGAACGGAACGCCTCTCTCAGCAGAGTCCCGGTCTGTTCCATGGTGACTTTTCCATGCGTGAAATCCATTTCCGGGGAAAACCGGTTTCGGCACGCTTCAGCCAAATCATAAGAAACCCCCGTTCCCGGCAGCTCCAGCCTCCGTCCTTCCGGGACAGGCTTTTCCGCCGGCCTGATCCGCCTGAATGATTCAGACGAATCGAAAAAAGATGCTTCGTTGGCCTCGCATAAAGCAGGAAATTCCAGTATCCTTTTCGAGCCTGCCGAATAACTCGTTTGAATGGCAGGAATGGTTCTGCACAGGATTTCTGAGGTCACCTCAGGCCGGTTCCCGCCTGCACACCATCTCGTCGCCTCAACGGAAAGGGGCACAACCGCGTATACACTTTCCTCCTTGTCGCTCAGACCAAGGAGATGGTTAAGCGCCCTGTCAAGAAACTGAAAATACACGCCGGATGCAAATCCGAACCGCTTCGCTGTCTCCTGCAGATGACCAATCAGGACCCCTGCATCAAGCCCCTGCAGCCGGTAGGAAAACTGATGGTATTTGAAAAAGTTTTTCCAGAACCTTGTCGAGATGATGGCTGCCCCGAAGCACGAAGAAAGATCACAGCCGCTGCCGAGTGCTTTGGACAAATATCCATCGGCTTCCCCTTCTCTTAAGAGCACGAGCCGGTGGCCTGCGACATCGTAATGGTAGACGCCTGCGGGAGCATCCTCAATTTTCAAATACACATACAATTCGTTCGGGTACAAGCCTCCTCCGGACGGAGCGAACCTTCTCAGCGACTGAACGAGGTCCCCTTCTGTATAGGCGGTCTGTGTACATTGCGCCAGTCCGTAGGTGTACCAGAGAAAGTGTCCGATTCTCTCCAGATCCGGCTGCTTCGGCTCCTCTGATTCTGATAGACGGAGGGGTACAGCTGACGAAAGCGGAAACGTTTCAAGACCTTTATACACTTTATAAGGAAGCGGGGCATCGTCCCAGTCCGGCTTCCAGTCAGGGGGATTTGCCCGATCCATATCAAAGTGAATGGTGTAAAGCAGTTCCTTCGTATTCACCGCACACTCCTCCTATGGGAACGGATGCGGATACGGGTTGAGCTCCGCCATGGTCAGCGGTTTAGGATAATACCCCAGCTCAGCCGGTACCTTCAGCACCCGTTCAAGACCTGTTACGCGGGTTAAATGATGGCCGAACGTCATAGGAAGCATGCCCGGAATCAGCACCTTTACACAGTGCAGGCCATTTCGTTTCAGCTCGGGCGCCGTCTGGTCCACCACAATCACATCCATCTTCCGTTCTTTGAAACGCCCGAGGACATCTTCCAAATCTTCTTTTAAATCGGACCGGACCGGCGTTCGCCCGAAAGCCTCTTCAAACGTAAGCATGGGCCGGGTATCATTCAGCAAAAATCCGAGCCGCTCCTCTGCTTCCTTCAGCCCGTAAAGCATGCCGTGATCCTCCATCTTTTTCACAAGCGACCCGTCCGCAAGCATGTTTTCATAACGTTCCCGGCTGTGCTCGAGCTTTTCACCGAGCCCCCCCATCATCCCGGCCAGCTCAAACACCGCACTTTTCACAGCCTTCACCGGATCGAGATGGGCTCCAGCCGCACACATGACATTCATGCCGGAGTCATTTCGGTTTTTAACGACAGTCCAGATGCTCGGGATGCCGTGCTCCATCGTGGAACGGAACAAGTGAAGCTCGTAGCCGCTTACAAATTCCATCCGGTCAAGCATCAGATTCAGCTCTTCATCCCCTGCTGAACGGGGATCAACCTTCCTGAGAGGAAGCTTTGCATACCAGGTGATCAGGAAGGAATCGCGCTCCGCCACTTCCATGATCCCGTGAAAAACGGCCTCTTCCAGGCTTCCGCCCACCGCACACCCGTTGGAAGTTTCGTACACATATCCGCCTTTATGACCGCAGCCTAGGCTGTAATACGCAAGCAGCTCCGGTACAAGAACCGGCCTTTCCTGTAAAAAAGAGTATCCCCATACCCAGCTCATCTTCCTGTCAGGGCGGAACGGCTTAAAGGGAAAGCCGGGCTGCTCATAGTTTTCAGGGGCATGAACGCCTACCGTCCTCGGATCGATGGCATACTCGCTTAACTGGCTGTAGCTATCCCGAATGACCGGTTTTTTCCCCCTCGGAAGCATGCCGCAATAGCGCTCAAGCCCCTCCAAGATCGCCGTCATTCCGCTCGCTTCGTAGGAAAGGGTACGCCCCGCTGTCCCCTCATTTCCCCCGAATAGAGGAAGATTGATGATGGCGTCGGCAAACGGGGTTGAGAGATCGACCGTTTTTTCATTGAAGATCCCGGTTTTCCCGTCCAGATAATCCTTGAAAAGAACGTGCGAGAGTTCGGACATGGAACGGCAGCGGTAGCTGTCTTCACTGATTTTCGGGCTTGGCTCAAGTCTGATGCGCGCAAGTTCCGGAGAGTCTTCTTCAGGTGTGCCGCATACTTTGCAGAAAGGATCTGCCAGAAAGGAATGCCAGCTCCCGGACAGCGTTTTTAAATTCATCAAATAGACCGCTCCTTCTGAACGGACCGGCTTGCCGCTAAGGGATAAGCGGATCTCATCCCCGATCACATGAATGACTTGCTCCATCGCTGCCCTTGTGGCCCATGCATCCCTGGAGCTGCCCGTTTCATCCAATCGTTCCGTCAAATCCCACATTTCCTTCCGGTCCCGCCCGGCCATCAGCCTTCTCACAGAAGCACAATACACACAGCCTTTCCATCCGTCCTCTTCAAACGGTCCGATCACAGCCTCCCCAAAAGACATATAGGCATACAGCCGGGGAACGCCCCCGAGTTTTTTACGGTTTTCCCTGTAAAAAGAAGCGTTCCAGCCATCCTGCAAAAGCAGGGCAATCTGTGCTCCAGCCGTCCCGTCCCCGGCAGCTTTTGCATGAATCACTTCATAGCTGGAAGCCAGCTGCTCACTGGCAAGATCCGCAAGAGCTCCTTCACCGATCACTGCGATGGTCTTCATTCAGCTTCCTCCTCTCTTAGAGCAACCCGGAACACTCCCGCAATTCCTTCTTTCAAGAGAGGGCCCATGTCAAGCTCTTCAATTTCCACACTTCTTCCTTCCTGTTCCAATATGGACTCTGCCTGAAGGAAAAGCGTTCGTTCATCCAGTTCATAAGGAGGCACAATCAGATGGAACGAATTCTGCAGGGGCACCGGCGGCTTCACTTGACCTTCTCCGTTTGGTGACTGAACGAGCTGAATGGCTTTTTTCAATGCATTTCTCATGGCAAGGGTCACGTTCAGACCGGTGCTGTTCGTCCAGCCCCGGTTCGTTCCGATCCAAACGGACGGGAAACCGGCCACTTCCTTGCCAACCGCTGCTGCAGGCCGGGATTGAAGTGTATTCAGCACCTGCCAGTAATACCGGCATGTTTCATCCTCTGCCTGCAGCTGAACGGGATAGACAGGGCTCGTTTCCTGATTTCTCCGGCTGAGTTCTTCTTCCAGCACCCTTTGGAGACCGCGGCAGACGGCTTCCGCCGCCGTTTCGCCTGCCCCCGCTCCCGCCGTGCCGAACAGACACGCGGCATAGGCTTCAATTCCGGCAAGACCGGCTTCTCTCCGCGCCTCTTCATGAGTCAGCCCGGCGCAGATCACTTCAGGCAGCACGCCCCCGGTTTCTGGATGTGCGGCCTGAACCCTGCATTGCGCAAGCGGAAGCTGCGGGAGATCTCCTTCATCCCACGTTCGGAAAATCCCCGTTTTAGGAGAGGTTAATTCACTGAAACGGACAATCCAATACCCGAGCTTCATCTCCATTTCATTTTCGATCCGCTCTCTGATCCCGCCCGCCCTGCTCAAAGTGACAGACCGATCAGGATGAGGCGCTATCGGATGCCACTCTCCCTCAAGCGTTTCTAAGTCGAGCAGATAAAATTCCCGGTCTGCTGCTTTCAGTCCCGCCGCTGTCTTCAGCCACTCAAATGCAATGAGGTTCGCAAGCATGGCAGAAGCGGCAGAAGACCCAGCTTTTGCTGATGCGGCGCCATCTGATTGGATACTTCTAAACACAGCTGCAGGACCGGCTTCTTGTTCAGGGTATAAAACCGGCCCTGCCACCCCTTGATTTTCCATCATGAGCGCCGGAATCAGGATTTTCCCCTCTTCTCTGCAAATGGCGGCAAGGGACTGCAATTCCTCCTTATCCTCTGAAACATACAGAATAGCCTCAAAGGGCCGGATGGCTTCCGCCCAGTCCTTTGCATCGGCCTCTTCAACAGCTGCATCCGGATCCGACAGACGGGCGTGATCCGCTAATTCCTTTATGCGCCTCCGGTCTGTCCAGTTCGTATTGGTGATTTTCATATGGAACTTAGACAAGCCCGATCCGAGGAGCGAGGAAACGAGCGCGACAAAAAAGGGGCCGGAGCCTGCTGCCAGAACCTTCGTCCTTCGATAATCCTCAAACCGGGCAGCACCCGATCCGCCGAATCCATCCAGAAATTCAATTTGCGGACCGTATCGTTCCAGCACCTGTTCCGTCAGCTGATGGCTCCGTTCTCCGCTCACATCTCTTACATATCCATTCTGAAAAAGACTGCCGGCAATCTCCAGCACCCTCTCCCGGTAATCAGGCATCAGTCCGCCAGTCAGCTGCGCTAACGTGTACTCGCCTGTAAACATAGGCATCAGTTTTTCAATCCATTGAGCAATCGTGCTTCCCTTCATTTGGAATGAACTGGTGTTATTTCTGAAATATATACCGCCCGATGAATCGGGGATGTACACCGTATCCCGATTGACTTTCAGCCGCATGGAAGGATCCAAATTCTGCATTCCGCTCCTCCTCCAAAAATCAGTCTATATCGATTAACTCTATGCGGCGGAAATTGTCCGTTATACCAAAAAACCCCTGTGCATATGCACAGGGGTTTTGTATGAAACGGCAGACCTTACTCCTGGCCTCTCCAGCATCTTCCGCATCCGCCGCAGCGTGCACAGCCTCCGCAGCGAACCGCGCATCCCGCACAGCCTCCACAGCCGCCGCAGCCTCCGCATCCGCCGCAGCCCGCACATCCGGCACATCCGAAACATCGGAAAATCCCAATTCCTACACAGCCCCAGAGCCGGCTGGAATCTCCATATTGCGCATCCCGTATATCCCAGGGAGTCACTTGCCCCACGTGGTAATCGCCTAATTGCAATGCCTGTAAATCATGTTGAATTGGATACATTTGCATAACCTCCGTATGTTTATATTCGCATGCCCTCATAAATTCACTTCGTGCTAGGTGAATGCACCATTTCCGTGTCATTCCCCCCTAATTTATGTAGAACAGCAGAATTGGGTTCATAGTGGGTAAGCCCAATCTTCAAACATCGGAAGGATCTAAATTCGACCGGTTTGTCAGCCAGTGAAACCAGCAGCAGACACAGCGTCCTGTTAAGGCAAGCCCAAGGGCCGCCTGACCGGGCACTATGGGCACGCAGTTCCATTACACGGTATCTGTTCATCTATCATTCTTCTGAACTATAATAGAGTCATACTGGAGAAAGCAGGTACATCACGTGATACATATGCTGTGGGTCATTTATTTAGGGATTTTAGGCACGGCCGCAATCGGCTTCCTTCTTAAAGGAGGCTACAAAACCACATGGATGAGGGCCGATTTCATCGTTTCCATCTTGACGTGGATCGGACTAATGGGGTATGTCACAGGCTCAAGCTTCTTCACACCGATTGTGTGGAAGTTTGTTTTTGCGGGCGGACTCCTGTGGGATGTCTTTTTCAGTTTTAAAATAAAAGACGAGAATGGGGATTCCATCTATGAGGAAATACCAAAGCAGGCAAGACCGGTCCTCATCGGGGGAAGTTTTATCCTTTTCCTCGGCCCGTTATATTTCGGGCTGTTCATGTATGCATTTATGTAAAAAGCTCTGTAAACTTCGCTGTTGATTTCCGCTGCAGCCGTTCGCTTATCCTTAGGCGGGCCTCGCCGCTTTGCGACTGCGGGATCTCACATGTCCCGCTGCTCTCAAGCTCGGAGTCTCACGCCTTCCGCTTCAATCAACCGGGGTTCAAAAATCAGCAACATGCTTTAGCATAGCCATGTAAAAAAATAATCCCCCGCCAAAATGACGGGGGATCCATAGAAGGAGAGAATTTTCACAAAGAGGCTTGGTCATCGACCTCGTTTGCCATAGTGGGTCATTGGTAAACAGTAAAAGAGGAATGGGTCAGGAATCATTGGTTTGTCCGCTTGCCATTTCCAAACTAAAGTACCAAAGGTACATTCGGAGTTCTCCTTCTATGCCTTGAAGAGGATTCTCACCTCTTCAAGGATTAAAAATACTTTTCGCTGTCAAATTTCAATTCTACCGAATAATTTTTCGCATTAATCTGGTTGGACAGACGATTGGCCTGCCGGTCCATTTCGATCGCTTTCAATCGGTATTCCTCCGGCTCGAACATCGCCAGACGGATAATGGAGTTATTTTCACTGTACGCATATGGATATTCTTCTTTTTGGGCAGAACCGTACTCCTTGTACTTCCTTGCTTTTGCCCGGAGCTGTGTGGCGAGCTCAATCGCTTCTACGATCGGAAAAGATTCCCCGCCGAACTCCACCGTATTTCCAATATTCGCCTCATACATCAGCCGGTCGAGAGTTCGGAAATCTTTCCGGATCTCGTCCAGGTCCGCCTCAGCATCCTTAAGCGTCCTTGCCTGTTTCGGAACCTTGCTGCCCTTTTCCACTTCCTGATAGGCCACCCGGTCCATCTCTTCTTCCAGCTCATGAATTCTTTTAGACAAAACACTTTTTAACTTAACGGCTTCCGCCAATGAAATGTTAGCCATAAAAAGCTCCTTTGCAGACCGGTTTTAGCATATTCTATCATTTTAGGAAACTTTCATCCACCATATGCTTATAGGTTTTCAGTATTTCCTCCGGAGAACGGAAAACATAGTCCGCGTCCTCGAATCCCGCTTCCGTTCCGCTTCCCCACAGCGCAAGCCCGAATTTCATCCCCGCCTGCCTGGCACTCTCCATATCGGAAGGAGCATCGCCGATATAAACCGCCTCCTCCGCTCTCGCATGGAGCAGGTCCAGTATATGCAGCAGCGGTTCCGGATGCGGTTTATGGTTTGCGGTGTCATCTTCCAGCACAGCTGCGCTTATATGCTCAGCAAGGCCGGTCGGCACGAAATCAATTTCATATTGAGCCCGGGCTATATACATGAATTCTCCGCCCCGCTTTCTTTACAAGTTAGGTGAATTCCGGCCGGAAAAACGGAGAACCGATTCTCTGGAACGGTCGATTTCTTTAATGTTTTCATCGTAATACTTGGATGCATAGGCGTAAAAAATGATATTGACCGTTAAAAACTGTGCAAAGAGCGAGCTCGTTGCCGCACTGCGGAATTTCGCTTCCGGTGCCCTTACATGGTGAAGAGACAAATCCGTCTGATTCGTTAAGGGATTGCTTCCGAAGCGCGTCAGTCCGATTGTTTTGACGCCGGATTGCTTTGCGATGTTCACAAGCTGCAGTATTTCCTGTGTCTCCCCGCTGTTGGAAATCGCGAAAAACACCGCATTTTTATTGGAAGAAGCAAGCGCGGCCGCGGTCACGTGCGGATCCTGATTGATGCTGACAAACTTTCCAAGCCTCAGCCATTTATGGGAAATATCCTCCGCTACGAGCCAGGACGCTCCCAGGCCGTACACGTAAATGACATCCGCATGTTTCAGCACTTCCACAATTTCATCAATCACCTCTTCATCCAGATACAGCGCAGTCTCCTGAATCGCCTGTACCGAATTGGAGACAATTTTATCTTTGATGGAGGAAATGGGTTCATTCGGCTCAATATCGTAGAATCCCGCTCTTTCAGGACGGGCAATATGAGAAGAGATGGATAGTTTCAGCTCGGAGAAACTATCAATTCCAATCGACCTGCATAACCGGGAAACGGCCGAACTGCTTGCGTTCGCCTCGGCAGCCAGTTCATGAATCGTCATCCTGACTGCTTCCCGGGGATTTTCAAGGATATAGCTTGCTATTTTTGCTTCGGATTTCGGCAGCTGCTGCAGCAATCCTTCCATTCTTAGTAATACGTTAACGACTTCCACCTGATGCTTCCCCTGCCTTCTAACGCGTCATTTCCTTCCGGGCCAAATAATAGCAGCCCAAAGCAGATGACACATCTTCTGTAATAACCTCAGCTTCCGGTTTGCTCTGCTTGATGCGGTCTAGAAAGGAGGTTTGAACAAACAGGATATGTTGGAGGACACTGCCTTTTACAGCCATTTTAACATAATTTTCAAACCCCAGCCTATCCGCGGCGGCAAGCGTCATTTCGGCAAGTGCGATGCCGGCTTCCTGAAAGATTTGCAGGGCCATTTTCCCTCCCGCCTCTGCCTCCTTCACAATCAGCGGGACAAAGGAGGCAATTTCCGCTTTAGTCGCGGAATAGATGGTTTTTTTATCTCCTGGACGTGTGTATAGCCGAGCTCTGAAAGAATGCTTTTCGTTAACGGGCTGAACGGCATCCCCCGGTCTTCCTCCATTGCCATCTGCTGAAAAGCCCTGATCGCAATCCATTACCCGCTTCCTTCATCCCCAAGAAGCTCCATTTGTTTCCTGACCGATCATGCCGTGCTGCAGCGGAATCCGCTCATCCTTAATCCGCTCATCCTTAATCCGCTCATCCAGCAAACCGACCCTCATCTGGGCTGTGACAAAATCAGCATCCTTAAATACCTTTCTGCGGTCAAGCGTCAGATGGATTTCCATTGGCACTCCCGCTTTTTCTACCATTCTCTTCGCAAGACTTCCTACGATTTCAAGCTTCTCTTTCCCGGCTTCGATGTCTGACAGCCACAGCTCCCTAATAGGGAGTTCATCATACCGTTTAATAAAACCTTCGACCAGCTCCGGCGTGTAGCTTGAACCACCGCCGACCGTCGCTACTTTTAATCCCTTTTGCTTCATCAAAATCGCCTGCTAAGGAAAACGACTCCGCTGAGCGCTAGATGACAAACAAAAAAAAGGCCTTTCCGGCCCTTATTCCTGCTTCACTAAGTGTCTGCTCCGATATTGGCCAGGCGTTTTCCCGGCGTGTTTTTTGAAAACCTGATTAAAATATTTATGATTGCTGTACCCGGTTTTTTCGCAGATTTCTGAAATTTTGAGATTGGTGGAGCGAAGGAGTCTCTTGGCGTGCTCAATTCGGACGGATGTGATGTATTCAAAGATTGTCTGGCCCGCATTTTTTGAAAAAAGACTGCACAAATAGGCGGGGCTTTTGTAAAAGCGCCTGCCGAGTTCATCCAGCACAATCGGTTCGCTGTAATGCTCGTTCACATACTGCTTCAGTTCCAAAACCAGTTTTTCATTAAAAGAAATCCGATTCTGATCTAAATATTCCACAGCTTCCCGGACCGTATTCGTAAGCCATTGTTTCAGTTCCTCTCTTGATTTGAGCTCCTCCATTTCTTCATAGAGGAGATATCCCTCTCCGAACAGTTTGTCTTCCAATTCGTATTCGGCTTCGACATGCCGGAGGAAAGTCTTGATCAGGTTAAAGCAAAGGTATTTCGTTTTTTTGGGGGAGAGCTTATTTACCTCGGCATAGTTCATCGTTTTATCGATGAGATGGCCCATTTCATTCCAAACATCCGCTGGCCTTGAGGAAAAGAACAGCTCAATTTCCTTCAACATGGTTGTGCCTTGATGGAGGCCGTACTCTTTCAGCTCTTCATATTTCGTTAAACACTGGCTTCCAAAGATCCCGATTTTCAGCGCTTCCTTCGCTTCCTCGTAGGCGGCAGGCAAGTGAAGATCATTTTGGCGGACACGGCTTATTCCCATGACCGGATTTCCGAGATCCGCGAGGCTTATTAACATGTCCTGCAAATCATGAGGCCGGGGGGAAACCATGACGACGCTGTCTTCCACTATATAAATGAATTCTTCCAGGCATTTTTCCCTCAGATGAACAACAAATGCCTCATTGTGGCCGCGGATGACCGCGACGGCGTATTCATGAAGCGGACGGATTGGCACGGGCTTTAGCGGGCACCTGCCCATGAGTACATCCAATACGTGCTTCTCTTCCAGTTCCGCTTCGTATAATTCTATCTTGCTCGTTAACTTGCTTTCTTCCTTCCTTTTTTCCAGCTTTTCAATCGCTTTTTTTACGGAAGCGACAATATCGGCTGCTTCCATTGGTTTGACGAGGTAATCCACGGCCTCCATCTCTATCGCCCGCTTCGCGTATGTAAATTCTGAATAGCCGCTGATCATAATGAAGAGAAGATTTGGATTTTCCCGCTTCGCCTCCCGGATTAAATCCAGTCCGTTCATTCCGGGCATCCGGATATCGGCGAGCACAATATCGGGACGAAGGCAGTTGATCTGCTTCAAAGCGTCGATTCCATCCATTGCTGTACCGGTAATCTGAATCTTGTATTTCTCCCAATCGACGGCACTCGTCAGCCCCTCAATCACAATTTTTTCGTCATCCGCGATAAAAAGTGTGTACATATCCATGCCCCCTTCTTATCTGTTCGAATGCAGCCCGGCCCTAACCAAAACCTTCGTCCCGCTGCCCGGTTCACTTTCAATCCGCAGACCGTATCCCTCCCCGTAATGAAGCTTCAGGCGGTCATTGATGTTTTTCAGCGCATACCCCTCTGTGCTTTCGAGAGGGTCAAAGCCTTTGCCATCGTCCCTTATCGTAAATACCATGCTTCCCTCCTCGATCCATCCCTTTATTTCAATGTGCCCTTGCTCGGTTTCAGGCTCGAAGGCATGGTATACCGCATTTTCAACGAGGGGCTGCAGGACAAGCTTGATCATTTTTTTATCGAGAATGGCTTCCTCCATTTCGATGGTATAGCGGATTTTGTTATCAAAACGGATATTCTGTATAAGAAGGTAGCTTTCAACCTGCTCGATTTCCTTTTTTACCGTTGTAATGGGATCGCCGTTGTTCAAGGTCAGCTTAAAAATTTTCGAAAGACTGATCGCCATTTTAGCAATCGTCTTGGCATTCGACTTTTCCGCCATCCAGTAAATCGAGTTCAAGGTGTTATAAAGGAAATGCGGATTGATATGGCTTTGAAGCGCCCTGAGTTCAGCCTCCTTTTCCTTAACCTCCGATTGATAAAGCTTGGCGGTCAGCTCTTGATTCCGGCTGTAAAGCTCCACAAAACGATGGCCAATCGTCCCAATCTCATCCTGCTGGTCAAACTCAATATCCCGCACCTCTTCCCTTTTCTCCATTTTCTCGGTCACGAGGCGGAGCATTTCGAGCTGCCCCATAATTTTTTTCGTAATCAGCATAGCGATGATGACGGATAGGAGAAGGGAGACGGCGAGCAGGGAAATAGTCACCAGCCTGACTTGATTCACCTCTTTGACGAGATTGCTGTAAGGGAGAATGCTGACCACTTTCCAGCCTGTTTTTTCATTAAAATGGTCGTTGATAATGTACTTAACTCCATTGATGACCCTGATTTCATTCCCGCTGCTCCCGGAATTCCGAATGGCATCAAAGAGACTTCCGTCCGTTAAGAGAGCTTTCTCCCCCTGGGCATAAACAGGGGTTTTTGTGCGGCTGTCTATGATCATGATACTTCCCGGCATCGCTGAAAACATCGTCTTAAAAATCGAATCATCGATGCTGATCAAAAGCATGCCGAGGGGATCGTTCGTTCCAAGATTGCGAATCATCCTGCCGTAAAGGAGGGGATGCGGAGACCCTGCGGTAAGGCTCGTGTCATCTCCGTAGAACCAATCCCCTTCCCACCTGCTGTTTAATAAACGCGGATAGAGGGAGGAACGCCGGATGACGTCGTAGGCATTTTTCGAAAAAGCACTGTCGCCGCGGTTAATTTTGACGAAGCTGTGCGTTCCATTTCCAATAAAAATCGAATTGATGTAAGGCTTATTGACGACGGTGATGCTGTTCAGTGTATTCCTCGAGGCGGTTTCCAGCTGGTAAAGCCGGGCATCCCGCTTCCGGTAGGTCAGATATCCTTCAATATCATTTGACAGGAAAATCACATTCGAAATATCTTCTATGTCCCCGGCAAATGTATTGATGTTTCCGTCCGCTGTATTGAGCATGCTTTCAGCAGCGGAGGATGCTTTGTTCTCCACGATTTTGCTAAAGTAAAGAAACGTGAAGGGACCGATGATAATAAGCGGAAGAAGAGCGGAAAAGAGGGCAAGCAGCATAATCTTCTTTTTAATGGAATAGTGCTTCAGCCTTCGGAACATCCCGCTTCCCCCTTCACTCATCTCCTTCATAATTCTCCATCCCTTACCTGAATTCCTACAAGACGGGCAGTAAAGGGATTTCATGTAAGGGAGAATCACCGTTTTTGTTTAATTTTTTCACAACTGTCCGCGCTCAGCCTGAATCAGGAAGAGAGGAACGGAACTAAGCCGGAGTCCTCTATTCCTTTACGGCCCCGAGAGTCATGCCGCTGACAATATACCGCTGTACAAAGAAGGAGAAGATCATGACCGGAAGACTGAAGGAGACGGCAGCGGCTGTCATCGGTCCAAGGTCCAGATTGTAGGCCGTCAAAAATTCTGAAATGCCGACTGTGGCCGTTTTTGCATTTGTGCTTGTCATAAGCAAGGAAATCAAAAAGTCATTCCAGGCAAGCATGAACGTAAAGATGGCAGTCGTCGCAAGACCCGGGAGCGATACCGGCAGGATGACGCGCATAAAGCTTCCGAACCAGCCGCAGCCATCAACTCTGGCAGCCTCATCGTATTCTTTTGGAATCGAATCAAAAAACCCGATCATCAGCCAGATGGCAAACGGAACATTGATGGCTGTATAAACAAGGATAAGCGCCAATTGTGTATCAATGAGTCCGATATTTTTTACAATCATGTACATCGGAATCGCAATGCTGATCATCGGGACCATCCTGATCACAAGTGTGAACAGCAGGAACAGACGGCCGGTGACCGATGAAAAGCGGGAAAGCCCGTAGGCGGCAAGCGCTCCTAAGAATACACTGATCAGTGTGCTCGCTCCCGCTGTCAGGAGACTGTTGAAAAAGTAAGTGCCCATCGGCAAATAGTCGAACATATTTTTATAGTTTTCAATTGAAAATTCTGATGGCCAAAACGACGGCGGAGAGCTGACAGCTTCAGCCGACGGTTTCAATGACGTCAGAAGGAGATACACATAAGGCAAAATAAAGAGCAGGGCAAGAAAACAGGTAAGCGTGACAATGAATAGCGTCCACCCTCTCTTTTTAAGGCGGGGATAGACGGGAATCACTGTCCGTTTTTCCTGATAGGTTCGGTTTATTGGCAGATCAGACATTTGCAGCCACCTCCACAGGTCATTATGCATGGCTCTTTCTAGAAGACCAGATTTTTGAAATAAAGAACGAGCTGATGATCATCAGCAGGACTATGAAAATGACCGCCATCGCACTCGACTGCCCGACTTGTCCATAGCGTGTGAGTGTTTTGTACATATACGTGCTCAGTACTTCTGAAGAAAAACCCGGGCCTCCCTGGGTAAGGACCCAGACAATGTCGAACGTCCTCGCTGCATCAATCGTCCGGATCAGCAAAGCGACGGCCGCAACCGGCACGAGAGATGGAAGCGTAATATAGCGGAATTTTGTCCAATGATTGGCCCCATCGATATCTGCCGCTTCATACAGGCTTTTCGAAATCCCCTGGATCCCGGCAAGAAGAACGAGCATCATAAACGGGGTCGTCAGCCATACATCCGCGATAATCGTCGAATAAAGGGCAAAGCGCTGATCAGACAGCCACATGATTTGATGAGGGTCTGACAGAATGCCGATTTTATAAAGAACCGAGTTGATGATGCCAAATTGATCATTCAGCATGAACTTCCAGATCAGCCCTGAGACAAGCGGGGCAATCATAAGCGGACTGAGCAAAACGGTCCGGATGACCTGGCTGCCTTTAAACGCATGGCTTAAAAGCAGGGCAAGGACGAGACCGAGCAAAAACTCCGCTCCGACCGCACAGACGATATAAATGACCGTATTCCACAACGCTTTCAAAAACCTCGGGGAAACAATGGTTTCGGTATAATTTGCAAGCCCCACAAATTGAGCCGCCGCCGGATTCAGCAAATCAATCCGGTAAAAGCTATCCTTCACGAGCATGGCAATCGGGTAAACAAGGAACACAAGCATGAACAGGCCGGCTGGCAAAAAAAACAGGGTGGAAAGCCGTCCGTTATTGATTTTCACATCCTAACCTCCTTTTCGTTTCAAGAAAATCCCCTATAAGGAACAGAAGATTCCTCATAGGAGATCCCAGTCGCATCATTATTGAGGAGGAACGATGCCCTCAATGATTTCCTTCGCCCAGTCCAGCGCTTCCTGAGGCGTTTTTTCTCCGGAAAGCACATACTGGACAGCCGGTATCAGGGCTTCGCTTTCGATTTGCTGCCACTCTTTAATGGCCGGGCGGTTTTGGGTCTGCGGTCCGCTCAACGTGGCCATCAGCGGCTCAAGATGCTCATAGCCTTTTTCCTTGCTGTATTTTTCAAAAACGGATTTTCTTGCAGCGACACCAAGGGTTTTCATGAATGATTCATTTTTCCCGTAAATGAATTCCAAGTATTCTTTTGCGATGTCCTGTTTTTTGGAGGAACTCGGGATAACCTGATACCATGGACCCGGTACCGCACCGATTCCGGAGCTTCCGCCAATCATCGGTGCACTGCCGACTTTGCCGGCAACTTTCGACTGGCTTGCATCATTGGAAGGTACATAAAAATGTCCCCAGGCAAGCATCATCGCGGCTTTGCCATTCCAGAACAGCTCTGACGTCTCAGCCGATGCCATCTCCAGTGCACCAGGAGGAACGGACTTATCCTTTAAAAGCAAATCCGAAAGGAACTGCAGGGATTCCACATAAGGCTTCGTATTCACGTTCACCTTGCCATCCTCGCCGATCACAAGCGGTCCCGCTCCGGCCTGGGTCGCATGATCGAGCCAGCTTGCCACGGCATCCCCATTGTTCGCACCGAAAACGGTTGTTCCATACATATCCGCTTTCCCGTCATTATCCGTATCCTTCGTAAAGAAAGCAGCGGTATCCCGGTACTCCTGCCAAGTTGTCGGCGGCTTTAAGTCATAGCCGTATTTTGCCTTGAACGCTTCTTTATTTTTCGGATCTTCAAACAGATCCTTGCGGTAAATCAGGTTTTTCGCATTGGTCCAAACCGGCATCCCATACTCCTTGCCCTGGAAGCTTCCTCCTGAGACAAGACCCGGGAAAAGGTCGTTTTTCACTTCATCCGTGATCAGGCCGTCGAGCGGAAGCAGACCGCCTGCAAGGGCCGGAAACCAGAGAATATCAATCGTTGCCACATCAAATGCTCCCGCTCTGGAGGCGACCTCCGCCTTCAGCTTGTCGTACACTCCTGTATAGGGAACGGACTCGATTTTCACTTCATAACCAGTCTTATCTTTAAACTCAGCGGCCGTTTCCTTCGCCACCTTAAAAGCAGGGCTTCCCCCTTCAACAAGAACCGTAATCGATTTGCTTCCGCCATCAGCGGATTGCGCGGTTTCAGTTTTCGCTCCTGAACAGCCGCTTAACCCCAGCACAAGCACCATTAGGATGGATACAAACCAGACAAACCCTTTTCTTTTCGCCATCCGTTAAAGCCCCCTTTTCTTTTTTGACTAGCTGCATGCTCCAGCCCCCATTATTAGGCTGAGCGGGAGCGGCACATTTTGCTTGCACGTCGCATGCGCGATTCCGGAGAAAATCTCCAAGCAGACTATTCGTCTGCCGCACTTCATCTGACTCCCTCTTATTTCACATTCAAAAAAACAATATGATAGCGTTTACATTTAAAGCAAAAAACAAAGCCCCCTCTCCATCTCTTTCACGTTCCATACTTTTATTGTAGTGGGAGGAGACCCGTTTTAACATTCCATTATCTTTTGAAATGGGCAGGGATATTTAGAATGTTTTTGACGAGGTAAAACCTCTTTCATCATAAGGGACACGGTGATGGATATCGGACCATTTCAGCATAATGAATGGTTCCATGATATTCGATTCGGGCCGCCCGTCCGTCTTTTTTTGGAAAAAAATGCGTTTCCGTCCGTTTTTTTATATAATAGGGTGTCTGCATTTTTTAAATCTGAACGTATCACAGCCGTTCCATTAAAGGGAGTGTTCAAATATGCCGAACTCTAAATTTTTCAGAATTGGTTATGCCATCATCATCATTTTGGTCATTATCATGCTTTCTGTGAAAGTCCAGTTTATCTTCACACCGCTTGTCATCATTTTTCAGACGCTGTTCTTTCCATTTTTGATTGCCGGCGTCATCTTTTATTTATTTCGGCCGATTGTGCTTTTTCTGAACAAAAAGCGCATTCCGAAGACACTGTCGATTATTGTTCTGTACGTTTTGTTTATCGGGATCGGCACGCTGCTGTTTTTCCTGATCGGGCCGGAAATTCAGAAGCAGTTCAAGACGCTGATTAACAATGCACCCGGCATCATTGAAACACTGCAGGCAAAAACGAATGAAATCAGACAAAGCTCATGGATGTCCCGTTTTGAGGAAAACAGCAACATGACGGTCGAACAGGCGACCACCAAAGTCTCTGATTATCTTAAAAGCAATGTTAGCAATATCGGAAATGGCATAACCGGGGTCATCGGCATCATTTCAAGCCTTGCCACCATTATTGTGACGGTTCCGTTTATCCTGTTCTACCTGCTGAAAGACAGCGAAGGGCTGTCAGGGAAAATTGCCCGCTTCTTCCCGCTAAAAGCAAATGAATCGAAAAAAATTCTGAAGGATATGGATTCTGCACTCAGCTCCTACATTCAGGGGCAGGCGATTATCTGCTTTATCGTTGGCGTGATGATGTACATAGGCTACCTGATTATCGGGATCAAGTACTCGCTGATCCTTGCGATTGTCGCCATGTTTACAAATGTGATTCCGTTTATTGGACCGTTCTTAGCGATTGTTCCTGCGTTAATTATCGGGTTCATTGACTCTCCTTTCATGGCCGTCAAAGTCCTCATTGTCGCGATCATCGTCCAGCAAATCGACGGGAATGTAAGCTCCCCGCTCATCATGGGAAGGAAACTCGATATCCACCCACTGACCATCATCCTGCTCTTGCTCGTCGCAGGAAGCATGGGAGGCTTGCTTTTCATGATCCTCGCCGTACCGGTATACGCGGTGCTGAAAGTCGTCGTCAGTCATATTTACAGGCTGTACCAGCTGCATAAGATCGAGAAAAAGCAATTGAAGGAAGACTAATGGAAGAGGCACTCTGCTGAGAGAGTGCCTCTTTTCTTTAGAAGTTTTCGAAATCTGTTTCTTGAATGAGTATTGGGGATGGCTGATTTCCGTTACAGGCTGCTCGCTTTCCGCGGGGCGGGCGGTGAGCCTCCTCGGCGTAAACGCCTGCGGGGTCTCACCTGTCCCGCTGCTCCCGCAGGAGTCTCGCACCTTCCTCTCCAATCAGCCCAACTGTTTATTGTTCAATACATATGGTCAAAACATTCCTGCTCAAAAAAAAAGCCCTATACCATTTATAAAGTTTATGATGGCCTTTAGGTCGCTTCTTTTTTTCTTATAACCTATTTAAGTTTTTTAATATAAGCGGATGAAATATATCCCTTAATCTTTTGATCAGCCGTTCTTACCGGGTACCAGACAAATTGATTAGCCATACTTTTGTCATAAACGAAATCTCCCCGAATGAATAAAACGGTGTTTCTCCCCGCGTTTTTCTTCGAATTTTTAGTATCAGGATGAACCCTTACATTGCCGCTTTTCACTGTTACTGTCACTTTATCTCCTGCTTTAAAATGATAAGCCGTAGGATGTAGTGCATCTTTTATAGCATATTCCATCTTCCGAAAAACGATATTCTGAGAGCTTTTTGGATCATATATAAAATCTTGCGTAGTGAAAGAAAATGGCGTTAGATTTTCAGACTCCATCCAGCTATTTTTCACTATTTTGCTAAACACTTCTTCCTGATACGCCTTTGTATTTTTCTTGCCGGTTGCTTGTATAAGCGGACTGTTCACAGGCTTGATCCCGTTATAAGCCATAACAGGGAAATACCAGTTTTCAATCATATTCCGGCCCGCCCCCTTTATCTTGGGAACATTGTCATCATATTTTTTTGAAAGAATGCTAACACCAGCGTTAATGTTATAGATTACATCATTTTTCAATTTATCTTTGGAATAACCAGGGTAGTTAGTAACTTGCATTAGTCCGAGACCGCTATCAACTGGTTTAATTCCGAATTGCTGCCACTTGCCATTTTCCTGCGTAGCAACAGCCTTCACTACTTCTGGCGGGATATTAGCCGCTAATGCAGCATTCGTTAATAAGCAATTCATATGCTGAAAAGACGGATTTACATTCGGTTTTAATACACCATACTTTGTACACTTAGATGAAAATTCTGTCACCGCGGCGTCTGCAGATATAGCTGGCTGAAACAGCCCAAAAGCCAAAACAGCAGCCAAGCTTATTTTCCCCATTAATTTCATATCATTTTTCTCCAATCTCCATCGTTATGAGTCTATGTAAATATTACCATGCGAAATAGCGGATTTGGAAAAATAAAACATATAAAAGATTTTTAATTTATCCAAAAATAACATTTTTTAACTTAAATATACAATTGCATTTAAAAGCGTATTATATTTATAAGTAATAAGTAACGATAGGATCGGTGAGGCGATGGGGAATTTTATTAAGATTTTAATTTGTTCAGCATTAATTATATTATCAGGCTGCAATTCTAATGAACATCAGGGTGTTAAAACAACAACAAAGATACATGCCGAAAAAAAGAAACCTGAACTTATATCATATGATCGATATCAATCCTTATTAAATGATTTAGGTAAGTCAATTAAGGTAGAAGGTTTTCAATTTAAAGGGGCATCTACAGATACTCAAGTAACCATTGTTGGAAAAAAACAATCTTTTGGAAAAAGGGAATTTCTTACCATTGGAGGCAAAATGGACGGCAAGGAAACTAATGAAAGAGTATTTTTTGAAAACAATAATACTAACGTTGTTACTTCCCTTGACTTAATTTATCTAGAAAAACCAATGGATAATGATATGCTATATTGGAATCAATCTGTACCTTATGGTTTAAAAAATAAAGAGGTTTTATCCAGTTTTGATGAATCAATGTTAGTTTACAAGAATATCATTTTTAAAATTACAGTTCTTAATTTAAACGATAAAACAAATGATGAACCAATAGCAGTAATTTTCACAGAAAAATTAGTGGATTTTATTAATACAAATTTAAAATAAACAGATAGTCCTTTTTGTTTATGAGTAAGACAAACTCAAGACTTATAAAAGCAGACCACACATGATCTGCTTCTCCTGCCTATACCTTCTCCAGCTCGTCCACCATTGCCGGCCTGTAGTGGTATTCCTTCTTCAGTTCTTCCGCCAGCTCATTAGCCTTTGCTTCCCCGCATGCCTTTTTGTAAGGTTCAAAAATCTTGGTTACTTGTTTATACTGGGAGCGGTTGGAGGCATGGGATGATTCCTTTCGAATGTGCCTGGAAAAAATCTCATTGACCTGTTCCGGGTATTCCTCCTGAATATATGGATGCAATCTCACTATTTGACTTGGGGAGGCATGGCAGTACTCCAGGATCTTATCTTTCCGGTTCTCGATTTTAATGATTTCCAGGTAAGGGGAATATGGACTTGATGAGTGAAGTTCCATTATAAGCTCTTCCAGAACAACTGCCCACTCTTCCGCATCATAGAGTTCTTTCAGCTTGATGTAGTACTGAATTCCTTCATTGCCGCTGATCAGCTTCCTTGCCAGTTCTTTTTGTTTTTCACCGTTGCCAAGGAGCTCATAGGCCTTATATTCAAGCTTTCTCCAGGTGCCTGTATTTCCATGCCGTTCTTTATTGATCCCTTCTTCACAGAGGGAAATTGCCTGCTGATAGTCCCCGCTTTCCAAACAGCGATGAACCGCTATCTCCCTGAATGACGGGTAGCTTAGATTCTCTTTTAAAAACTTTTCCGCCTCTTCCGGGTCAGCCGTTTCGTATAGTTCCAGCAAAAAGCCCATGATGCTTTCTTCCTCATAGCGAACCCCATAATCTTCGCCATCCAGTTCTTTCAGGCGTTTCAAAAGCGGCTTTTCCAGTTCTTTTCGGAGTTCCGGATCATCAGCGAACTGGACACATGCGCCAAGCAGATCAACCCGCTGATCGCTCCAATCATCGTATCTGGCATGCATGGCTTCTTTTAAAATGGCTTTCATCAATTCTTTCTGCTTCGTTTCCGGCCACTGCTCCAAACCCTCTTCAACGGCTTCATCGATGAGATTAACGGCTGTAAACAAAACATCGCCGATCGATCCGCTCGAGTCATCTGTATACTGCAGCATCTCAATAACGATCGACATGACGGCAAGACTCAGGAGCACCGTACTCTCAGGCTGGCCGGCATCCATTTTTGCCCGGGCTTTTTCAATGGTCAGCAACGCTCCATAGAGTGCCTGATCCACTCGGCCATATGAAATGAATCCTTGCTTCTTGGCCTTGCGGATGTATTCGCGAATCATTTTTTTGCTCGCTGCCACCTCGTCTTCAACAGGCGCAAATTCAAACAGCAGCTTTTTCTCAATTTCCGGATAGGTGTCAGAAAGGTCAATCAATACACGTATGAGGTCCTCTTTTTTCATTTGAGGAAGCAAGTCTTCAATTGCTGGCTCTTTTTTCTTCGGATTCCTCTTCGGATGTTCATTGGAATCCATTTCCGCCATGCCGTCCCTAAGAGCAAACAGCACGGCCGCTTCATGCTTGCAGTACAGACCGTCGAACGGACAGTCGCAATACGTTTCAAGAACCATTCCGCCGGCCGTCTTAATAGAAACATGATAAGGATAGCTGCTGCCCTCTACAACAGCCTTATGAATACCATCCGCTTCCCGAATTTTCAAAACCTGGCCTTTATGATAATAATCTTTTCCGCGCTTCAGGATCGTTTCATTGATAAAATCCTCGAAATTAGCTAAATACATAATCAGCACCCCGTTGCTTTGTCTTTCTATTAATGTAACAGGTCAGTCCCAGTCCGTCCAAATTACTTCGGGATCACCGGCACCCACAATTCATGCTTTGGCTTGCGGCCCGGGCCGTAGTAGCATTCGATGCATGGCAGGTTGGCCAGTTCATAGCCGGAGGTGGGGACCCATTCGGAATAGAGGCGTTTCCAGGCGTCCGGGATATTTGGGAACACCGCCCATGTTGCGGGAGGGATGGTCAGGACTTCATGGCCTTCCGGAGCTCCGGTTTCATAGCGTACGCCCATGAAGTAGTCGAATTCCTCATCCGTGATCGCGGCTTCTTTGCCGCAGACGCCTAATATGCCTTCTATTTTACATTTAGGATCTTCCCATGACAGATCGATTAATTGCTGCATAAATCCATCTTTTTTTGCCTGGCTCCACAGCTTCGGGATGATTTTAAAGGCACGGCTTGTTTTCACCGGCTCCCTTTTCCCTGTCAAAATCAGTTCAAAGTCCAGATTCTCAATTCGATATTCCATCTCCGTATCCCCTTTAATCGTTAATTGAAAAGACAGCTTCGGGAAGGCTTTCAGCTGAGTTCCCTGACGGCGTGCTTCCGACGGCTTGATTCCATGAGTTTTATGAAACGCGCGTGAAAATGAATCCGCTGATTCATACCCGTATTGGTTGGCAATCTCCAGAATCCGCCGGTCGCTTTTTTGCAGCTCAAATGCGGCCATCGTTAAGCGCCTCCTCCGAATGTATTCAGAGAGGGAAATGCCAGCGACGGCAGAAAACATTCTCGAAAAATGGAACTCCGAGGAGCAGGCGGCCTTTGCCAGTTCCTTATAATCGATCTCTTCCTCTAAATGGTGCTCTATGTAATCCAGTGCCCGGTTCATCCGGTCCAGCCAGTCCATCCGCCAGCCTCCCTTCTTCTCCTATTCTATTTAAGGACACGAATGCCTGTCCGATCTTTCTTGCACAAAAAAGCCGGTTATCCTTAGTATTCAGCATTTTATGACAAAATGCCTCCCTCCCTCCTCCAAATCTCTCATTTTTTTCTAGAAAAAGGGATTGAGCCATCTCATCCCGAACTGGTTAGGCAACGCCAAAAAGCCAGGAGGTCCTAATGGAGAACCATTACTTTACGTGCGAAGAAGTGAGGCCGGGAGTGTATGCGGCCATTGTGAAGGAAGGAATGGGTGCGCTTGGCAATGCCGGATTCGTCAATTTAGGAGAGGCTACGCTTGTGTTTGATACATTTGCCCTTCCCCAGGCAGCCGCCGAGCTTCGGGCTACTGCTGAAAGCCTCACGGGAAATCCTGTGAAGTACGCGGTCAACAGCCATTTTCACGGCGACCACACGAACGGAAACCAGCTTTTCAGGGACAGTGTGATTATTTCAACCCCGAAAACGAGGGAAAAGATGGCGGAGACTTTTGCTGAAATGAGTCGGGCCGAGCGGAAATCAGCTTTGATCCTTTCCCTTCAAAAAACCGAGGAACAGCTTGCGAAAACCGAAAGCGATCAGCTGCGGCGCTCCCTCGAGATTCAACGATCCGACCAGCGGAGACTTTGGGAAGCCATCGACCTGCTCGAGCAGACGCTCCCTACCTTGCTGATAGAGGATAAACTCGTCCTGGAGTGCAGCAGGCGGAGAGTGGAGCTGCATCATTTCGGCTGCGGCCACACGTGCAGCGATCTCCTGATGTATGTACCGGAGGAAAAGATCCTGTTCGCTGGAGACCTGGTGCTCGCCGATCACCATGCCTGGATGGGACATGGACGCCCGGAAGAATGGCTCACCATCCTCGACCGCCTCGCACCGTTTGAAATCGATACGGTGATTCCGGGTCACGGCCCTGCCGGAAAGCGTGAACAGATCGATAAAATGAAAACCTACCTGAATGACATGATGAGCGTTGTCTCAGACAATAAGCGGAAAGGACTGACCGCAGACGAAATACTTTGCAGACCGATTCCATTAAAGCATGCTCATTTGAACAGCGCCCACATGTATGAACGGAATGTGCGGTTCTTATATGACTATGTGGAGCAGGGCTTAATCAGCCAGGCTTAAATCAAAAAGGGGAATCCCGTGGCGAAACGGAGAACCCCTTTTTTAATTTTCAGCTCTGTTTAACTTGGCTGTTGATTTCCGTTACAGGCGCTCGCTTTGCGCCTGCGGGGTCTCACCTGTCCCGCAGCTCCCGCAGGAGTCTAGCGCCTTCCACTTCAATCAACTGGTGTTAAAAATCAACATCAGGCTTTAACTGAGCTTAATTTTTAAAGAGATGCAGGGAATAGATGGATTTGTGCGTTATGCTTTAACTGCTTTATACTTACTTCATACGCACTATAGCGCCCTGACTGCTTTCCAGCCTAGCTGGTACGTTGTATGAGCAGTTCAGTCTTTTAATAAAAGTTGATAAAAGAATTGTGAGGTAGGAAAAATTGATTGCAAAAACAGAAGAAGATTTTAATGGGTTGAAGGAAATCGGCAGAATCATTGCCTCGATCAGAGATGAATTAGCAGAAAGAACCGTTCCAGGGATCACGACTAAAGAGCTTGATGATCTAGCGGGCGAACGGTTGGAAGAAGCCGGGGCCGTATCGGCTCCAAAGGGTGAATATGACTTTCCCGGGTACACATGTATTAGTGTGAATGATGAAGTGGCACATGGGATTCCAGGCCAGCGGGTGATCCGTGAAGGCGATTTAGTCAATATTGATGTGTCGGCATCAAAGAACGGATATTTTGCCGATACAGGAATCTCATTTGTAGTGGGAAATGGAGAAGAGGTATTATCCAAGATTTGCGAAGTGGCTAAATTGGCATTTGAAGCAGGTCTGAAGAAAGCGAAACCCGGTTCAAAGAAAAGCAGAATCGGAAAGGCTGTTTTCGAAACAGCGAGACAGCATGGATTCACGGTCATTAAAAACCTTACAGGACATGGGGTTGGACGCAAAATACATGAAGCACCGGATCATATTCTAAATTATGATGACCCTTGGGATCAGGAGCTGTTAAAGGAAGGGATGGTCATCGCGTTTGAACCATTCATCTCAACCTTTGAAGAAGAAGTTTTCCAAAAGGAAGATGGCTGGACCTATGCAACTGAAAAAAGCTATGTAGCTCAAATCGAACATACCATCATCCTTACGAAAAACGGTCCGGTTATCGTTACTCTCTAATTCATAACAATAAACACCCAGCTAAAGCAGCTGGGTGTTTATTGCTATAGACTCTTCCGCAGCACTCACGCCGGTATGATCCATTTCTTCCTAATCAGCCATGCATTCCAGGAGGCTCTTCCAGCCATCCTTTTTCCATCATTAATTTAGCCCCTTCGGTCGTATATTCAAATGTGTCTTTGGCAAAAACGGCCGATTTCGCACTCAAATCGCTCCGCAAAGCAAAAGCAGAGGTAAACCCCTGGCTTCCAAGCCCGAATCCGCCAAGCAGATAGGTGCAATAGAGCATAAGATATTCGGAAAAAGGCGCCGTTGTGGAGCTTGTCAACGTCCCGCCGGATGAAGCTGGCGGCTGAATATCATTTTTCAGCAGGACCTTATTCGTTTCTTGTAAGATTTCCTTCGCCAGCTCATGCCCTTTGATGAAATATTTCTTTACTTCTTCATCCTTGCTGCATTGGGCAAAAGCCTTCATCAGTTCCATTCCGAAAATATTCGTCTCGATCGAATGATACAGAATGCCGTATTCAATCGTATTGAGAGGTCTTTTTTCTCCGAACAACTGCAGGCCTTTTGTGTACGTTGGATCTGTTATGTATCCGCCTGACTTGGGCATAGCGCTATAATTCGGAATCGGCAGCAGATTTTTTTTAGTTAAATATTGAGTGAACTTTAAATAATACGCCTGCGTTAATTCCGTCAGCTGCGTGTAGTATTCTATAATGTCTTCCCGGTAAGAGATCGTCATGTGAAGGACGTACATCCCCATGCTGATTTCCTTCAGCACACGGCAAAACATAATATCCAATTCATTATCAAATAGTTTGGGTGCATCAGGATGAACATCCTGACTCGTAAATCCTGCCGGAACGGCTGCCCCTTCGTTTGCGATCAGCGTTTCCATTTCAAGAACCTTCTTATCAAGTTTCTGGTGGAGATCAGACATCAAACTCTTCGCTTCCTCATCGTCCGCACTTCCGATTAGCCCCTCCAGTATCCGAAGAATCATCGTCTTTTTATGATACGTTGTCCATAGTGCACCAAACTCGGCCGCACTCATTTTCCTGGTCTTTGACATGGTGAAGCAATCCCTTCGTATTTGAAACTTTTTCTTTTAGTATGCGGTGTATCCCCTCTTTCTATCCTTAAATGAGGAAAGTGGCTGACGATCAATCTGAAGGGGTGAGAAGGGAAACTAAAAAAGATGATTCCTGTTTTTACAGAAATCATCTTCTCGCATGCTCTTTTTTCTATCGAATTAGTTTGCAGGTCCGATATCCACAGTTCCTTCAATCGCATCCTGAACGCTTGCAGGCACAGATGACATAAAATTGAAGCCAGTCATCGATTCAATGCTGTCGACACTTACCCGGTAGGAAGACCACGGTTTGCTTGAAGCAGTCTGGTCGTTTGGTACCACAACCGCGATGACTCTCGTTGAAGCTGAGACACGGCTGGCATCATTATCCCCTTTAGGCAGGACGACAATGACCTTCCATGTTTTTGCAGGGACGACAACTCCATTTCCGACGGTCGTTTTGTATCCGTTTGAACCAGTACCTCCCACTCCATAGCCACCGGAGATGATATACAATTCGTTGCCGGCAGCAGCAAGTTCGCGGCTGTATGACTCTAAATCCGCCCAAGTCACCTGATTGTTGTTCGGTGCTTGCGGAATCATATTTGTCATGAAGAATGTAGCCGAATTATCAGCAACAGAAGAGGTACGGTCAGCTGAAGGACACATATGGCCTCTATCGAATCCTGATCCCGAGAATTCACTTGCTGTTACTTCATACCACCCTGCAGGAAGGGACGTATCCGCGCGGAAGTCATCCTGACGCGGAGTGCTTCCGCTGTCATCCGCATCCAAATGCCAGCTCACCCAGTTTGGCGTACGTTTTGAATCATTGTAAGAAAGATCGTATTGAGGCTTTGTCATTAAATAATTCGTGGAATTCGCTGTATTGGTTGTTGCACCGCTTGGATTCCCAAGCGCCAAATGGTCATCCTCCGTCACTGACGGCTCAGAGCCTGTTCCAGTTCCTGAGGAAGATGAGTTCTGAGGATCCAGACTGGCCGTTACAACGATATCGGCAGAGTTGTTGTTCGTATCCCAGCCATTGCCCTGTCCATTCGCTGTTCCGCCATTATCATTTTTGCGCTCCGCGCTTGAAGTGGCTGAAATGGTCCCTGCTTTTGCTGTTTCAAAATCATTGGCAGAACCATAGCCAATAAAATCGACCACATTTAAATCCTTGGAACCTGTGACAGAAGTGGTCACCTTCGCAAGGGCCACTTTTCCGCTGCTTGCACTTAGATTGATGGTACCAGCTGCATTCGCAGTCGGCAGATCCGTTGTTCCGCCGGTTCCCCCCGCTTGTTTAACCAGATAATACTCATGAGCACCAATGCTTCCGGTTAAATTCGTTATGTTTGAGAACGAACCGCTGGCTGAAGCATATTGAACAGACCATCCTGATAAATTAACCGCAGAGTCCGTCGGATTGTAAAGTTCAATATAATCATTTTTGTAGGAAGCACCGCTGTTACCGCCTCCACCATACACCTCACTGATCACAACATGGGAAGCCCCAGCCGCTTGGACGGGTGTGCTGAAAAAGCTTCCGGAAGTAAACAGCAGAACGACACTTAAAAATAATAATGAGAGCTTTTTGTGATTCATATGGACAACCTCCTATTCAATCTAAGAATAGTATAGGGTCCTGCCTATCACGTTGAAAGACAGCAATCGTCACGCTGAAGTCATGACTTTTTTTGACAGTTTGTGATTCCGGCACGCTTCATGACCCGAAATTCCTAATTTTTTTAACTGAAAATTAACAAACTTCATGTCAAACCATAAAACGGGATTGCTATGATAGAGGTAATTTTGAAAGGAAAGTGCGTGGGCAAATGATCAACATAGTAGTTGTTAATGGGTCAGGGTTGCTAAGGGAAAGCTTAGTGTACCTCATAGAAAAAGACAGCGAACTGCATGTCACCGGATGCGCGGAAAACCAGGAGCAAACGCTTGCCTTGTGCAGTACCCTCGCTCCAGATGTCATCCTGATCGATATAGAAATGCCTGGATGCGATGTATTTGAGACTGCAAAACAGATTAAACACCTTCACTCTGCAGTAAAGGTAATCTTTTTAGCCAGTCAGGCAGACAAAAAGAGCGGTTTCTTTGCCCTTAAATCCGGGGCTGACGGCTATCTATTAAAGAACATAACAGGATCCGAACTTATACTCGCCATCAAATGCGCAGCGAATCATATGAAGATTTTCCATCCGATGGTATTCAAAGTTATGGAAGACGAATGGATGAACACTTCTGAATCACACCCGCCCGATAACCTGACAATAAGAGAAATGGAGCTGATCAAATACATAGCACAAGGCAAAAGCAATAAAGAAATCGCCAAGCTCCTCTTTTTAAGCGAAGGCCGTGTCAAAAATATCGTCACCGGAATCCTGAAAAAAAGCGCTTTGCAGCATCGGACCCAGCTTGCGGTGTATGCGATTAAGAAGCGGTATATTTAATTTTCCCCATAAAAAATGATGATCCCTGTACCACACAGAGATCATCTCCAGCCTTCCTTTATTCTTTCACAAACTCCTTCGTGCTCCTCACCGTATCAATCGGCCGCACCAATCCCTCAATCTGCTCGCGCTTCGGCTCCAAGAATGGAGGAAGAGACAGTTTCTCACCCAGTGTTTCATACGGTTCGTCCCCCATAAAGCCAGGTCCGTCTGTCGCAAATTCGAACAGCACTTGCGGAGCGACTCTTGCATATAGGGATTCGAAGAAGTGGCGGTTCACATATCCGGAGTTAGGCAGGCGGAAGCTTGAAAGCCTGTCCGTCCATTCATCCAGGACAGTCCGGTCTTCCACGCGGAACGCTGCATGATGAACCGTTCCAAAGCCTTGAACTGCTTCCGGAAGATCCGGGTTATCCTCGACAATGACCTGAGCCCCGTTCCCGCCTCTGCCGACTTCAAACAAGTGGAACGCACCTTCCTGCGCCGTTTCTTTAAACAGGAGAACCTTCTCCAGCATCTGCTTGAAGAAATCAAAATTTGCAATCCGGACAAAGATCGGTCCGAGTCCGGTGATCGCATATTCCAGTGGAACCGGCCCTTTTTGCCATGGTGTGCCGGATTCGATTCCTTCGTTGTGCTCATCGGAAATGAGCTGATACTTTTGATCATCAAAATCAGCAAACGACAGTGTCTTTTTCCCGAACTGCTCGGTAATGCCCTCATGCTTTACATCTAAACGGTCAAACCGCTTCACCCAATAATCAAGCGCTGCATCAGTCGGAACACGGAACGACGTTTTGGAGATTTCATTCGTTCCGTGCACACCTTTCTGGATCCCCGGGAAGTCAAAGAACGTCATATCCGTTCCAGCACTTCCTTTATCATCTGCGAAAAACAGATGGTACGTCTGGATATCATCCTGGTTCACAGTCTTCTTAACTAGTCTCATTCCCAATACATATGTGAAAAACTCATAGTTCTTTTCAGCACTGCTCGTAATTGCGGTTACATGGTGGATGCCTTTCAAGTGGTTCATGGTCCACAGCTCCTTTTGAATAATTATCTCGATTTCAAGATAAATTTAACATGGGGAGCCCGATAAGTCAAGAATGCGCATCGTGCGGTTTGTACACCTGTTCTGTGATGTCCGGGATTCATGTCCGGCATCAGTTCTCCATCCTGCGATGTCCGGGATTCATGTCCGGCATCAGCACTCCATCCTGCGATGTCCGGGATCCTTGTCCGGCATCAGCATTCCATCCTGCCATGTCCGGGATCCTTGTCCGGCATCAGCACTCCATCCTGCCATGTCCGGGATCCTTGTCCGGCATCAGTTCTCCAACCTGCCATGTCTGAGAATAATGTCCGGCATCAGCACTCCATCCTGCCATGTCCGGGATCCATGTCCGGGATTAATGTCCGGCATCAGCACTCCATCCTGCAATGTCAGGGATCCATGTCCGGCATCAGTTCTCCATCCTGCGATGTCCGGGATTAATGTCCGGCATCAGCACTCCATCCTACAATGTCCGGGATCCATGTCCAGCATCAGCTACTCCATGCTGCGATGTCCGGGATTAATGTCAGATATCACCACTGAACCCGGCATTTGTCCGGCATAGCCCAGAAAACCGCTATAATTAAAAATAAAAAGACCCGCCATGCAACCAATCAATCCACTTCCCTATCTAATCTATTGAAAAACAAAACATGAGTAAGGGGGTGCCTGTATGGGATCACTGAAAGCCTTGGTTAAAAAGGCAAAAAAGGGAGACGGAGAAGCGTTTGTTTCACTGGTGAAGCAGTACGAAGATGTGCTGTACCGGACAGCGAGCCGATTGCTGCGCAATGATGAGGATGTAGCGGACGCGGTGCAGGATGCGATTATTTCGGCTTATGAAAACTTACATACGTTAAAAAAGGATGAGTACTTCAATACATGGATTTGTAAAATCCTCATTAATAAGTGCAACAGTATGCTCAGCAAAAATAAAAACTTATCGGTTATCCATGAACACTTGCTTCCCGAGAAAAGAAACGATGAATATCACAAATTGGAATTAGAGGATGCGCTGAATAGTTTGAATGAAGTCTATCGGCTGGCTCTTATTTTGTACTATATCGTGGGATTAAACGTGAAGGAAATCAGTGAATTTCTGAAGGAGCCTGAGGGAACGATTAAGTCCAGACTCTCCCGGGCGAAAACGATTTTGAGAACGACCTATTATAAGAGCGAGGGAGTGATGGCTTGTGAAAAATGATTTCGAAAAAGAGCTTAGCCAAATCATGAATAAAGAAAAAGAAATTCCAGTTCCAGTAAGGCAGGCATTCGATCAATCTTATGAACGGATCCGTGCGAGGTCCAAAAAGAAAAAAGTCCAGTTCATCTGGAAAAGGGCCGCGGCCGCTGCTTGTGCGCTGATTGCTACAGGCATGGTCCTGTCGAATGAGCATGTAATGGCCGGGATAAACGGATTCCTGCACTTTGGAGATAAAGGGATTGAACAAGCGGTGAATAACGGTTTTACACAAGAAGATCATAGCACGGCAGCCGATCAGAATATTACCATCACACTGGACAGGCATTTTTCGGATCACAACAAAATAGGGTTGTATTTCAAGCTATCCTTTGAAGATGCTTCCATCCTAAAGAATGTAAAAGCAGTAAGCATGGATTATCGATTGAGAAACGGAGATGGCGAATACATTGATGAAAATATTCCAGATACAAAGCCATTAAAGGGGAACAATCAATATCTATCCAGCTCTGAGCATCAGAATTCACTACAAGATGTAAAATCAGGGAACATTCAGTATGAGGTACTGGCTACTTCTAATGACGGAATGCTGCCTGATTTAAAAGGGGCTGTAGTAGAGGTGGAAAGTGTCAATGTTTTCTACGATAAAGAAAAACTCAAGAAGATTAATGGCAGCTGGGACCTTCAAGTAACCGAAAAAAATAAGGAAACAACAGGTAAAACGGTTCAATATGTTATGAAAGATGCTGTGTCAAACATTCTCGTTTCCAAAGCTGAAGCAAACCCAACCTCCTTAAATCTCATATTTTCATTGAACAAGGTCTATGAAGACGAGAACGTTATTGCAGATCATATGAAAGTCATTGATACAGATGGGGATGAATTTGCTTCGGACGGAAGCTTTAGTATGGATAGAAAGAAAAACAAAACCATTATTTACGCAAACCTCCCATTCACTTCTTACAACGATTCCAGCAAGCTAACACTGGTTATTGAAGGAATTGGCGAAGTCGAACTGCTAAAAAAGTAAACACATACAAATCCCGAATCCTATTACTGGTTCGGGGTTTTTTATATATCACATCTGCTGATCAAACGGTTCTTTCTCCCACCGGTTTTGGTTGCTACATAGGTTTATTTAGTAATAAATTTCGGGATGAACCAACTCATATTACTTGAGGTAGTTTACCCTTTCCGGATACATTTTTTTCTTAATTTGTCACAGACCACCTCCCCTCTTCGTCTTGTTTGTAAAAACAGAAAGAGGGAATTTACGATGAAAAAATATGAAGCTGCGATTATTGGCGGAGGGATTTCTGGTTTGACGGCGGCCGTTTATTTGGCAAAGGCCGGGATCTCAACGGTGGTCATTGAAAAAGGAAAAGCACTTGGGGGCCGGGCAAAAACCGTCAAGAAGAACGGCGCCTATTTCAATATCGGAGCACATGCTCTCTATAAAGGGGGAGCAGCGGAAGCGGTATTAGATGAACTGGGGATTGAACTGTCGGGCGGTGTACCTGATACGAAGGGCCGAGCTATTTGGAACGGCTCGATCTTCTCGCTTCCCGCGAGCCTCCCCTCCCTCCTATCCACAAAACTTTTATCGCTATCCGGTAAGATCGAGCTCGGAAAGGTGATGAGAAAGCTGATGAATCTAAAGCCTGCATCAATCGGCGAACGG
The DNA here is from genome assembly GCF_003816055.1 of Bacillus sp. FJAT-42376. Classification (NCBI taxonomy): domain Bacteria; kingdom Bacillati; phylum Bacillota; class Bacilli; order Caryophanales; family Bacillaceae; genus Bacillus; species Bacillus sp. FJAT-42376. The sequence goes on along the minus strand of NZ_CP033906.1, from coordinate 1,070,956 downwards.
AGCTTGCGGGATTGGGCTGAGTCTGAGATGACTGATCCCATGGTCCGGCATGCTTTTTATGCACTATGCAGAACCTCAACGTACTGCATCGGACCCGAAAATCAGCAGGCCGCGATTGTGCTCGATCAAGTGCAGAGGGGGATGAATGGGGTATTCTATATCGACGGCGGCTGGCAATCCATGATCGATCCTTTAAAGAAAAAGGCTATAGATTTCGGCGCGGACATCGTTCATCAATCTGCTGTTTCGATTAAGAAAAAATCAGGGTTTGAGATTACTTTAAAAAACGGGGACATCATCCAAGTTCCGATGGTTCTTTCGACAGCAAGCCCTGAACAAACCTTCTCCTTAATCGAAGGAGCGGCTGGAACCTCATTAGAAACATGGAGGCAGCGCGTCAAACCGATTTATGCCGCCTGTCTCGACGTTTCACTCCGTCACCTCCCAAAACCGAACGAGCAATTTGCCATCGGCATCGACCAGCCGATCCTGTTCACCAATCAATCGAGAGCCGCTCAATTAAGCGATAACGGCTCTTCCGTAATCAGCCTCATCAAGTATTTAGGGACGGACTCAGCCTCAAACGCCCAGTCTGATCAAAGAGAGCTCGAGAATTTCCTGGAATTGATGCAGCCAGGCTGGAGAAAGGAACTGGAAGGCTATCAGTACTTACCTCACATAACGGTCTCAAACGGTTCCTGTGCAATGAATGGCTACCTTCCTCTCGGTCCATCGGTCCCTGATATCCCCGGCCTTTACATTGCAGGAGATGGAGCCGGCCGCACCGAATTACTTGCAGATGCCGCATTCGCGAGCGCGAAAAGAGCGTCAGCCTTGATGATTCAAAAGTGTGCAAACCCTGGAATTTTAAAGGAGGCATAATGTGAGTCCGAATGAATCCGAATTGCTTTTCACCGCTCACCACCCCCTGCTTTTCTCTTTGGCATACCGAATGCTCGGCAGTGTACAGGATACGGAGGATCTGCTTCAGGATGTGTATATCACATTCAGCGAAACAGAGACAGGGAGTATTCAAAATAAGAAAGCCTATCTATGCAAAATGGTGACAAACCGCTGTATCGACCGTCTAAAATCTGCTTCGAAGAAACGGGAACAGTATACAGGAATGTGGCTGCCCGAACCGCTGATTACCGAAAACCGCCCGAGTGATGATCCGGCCGGCCACATTTTTTTAAAAGAATCGGTATCCATGGCCTACCTGCTGCTGCTTCAGCAATTATCCGAAACAGAGCGTGCGGTCTTCATCCTAAAAGAAGTTCTGCAATACAGCTATGAGGAAATCGCGGAAATCGTCGGCAAAAGCAGCGCGAACTGCCGGCAAATTTTCTCCCGGGCTAAAAGGAGCATCGTCCCCCCAAAGGAAGAACCCCAAATGACCCAAAAGGGAAAATGGCTCGCCGAACAATTTTTTGGAGCCCTCGCTTCAGGAGATACAAGCAAAATGCTCAGCCTCCTGTCTGCAGACGCTTCCCTCTTAACGGACGGCGGAGGAAAAGTGAAAGCAGCCATCTTCCCAATCCTTGGAGCGGAACGCATCGTCCGCTTTTACATGGGGATATTGTCAAAGTCCCCTCAGGATATGACCTTTACCATCACTTACGTAAACGGAGATCCAGGCCTCATCCTATACGCCGGGAAGCACGTGTACGCGGTCCTCTCTCTTCACATCAAGGAGAACAAAATCAAAACGATTTACTCCGTCTTGAACCCGGAGAAGCTCACTCATATTCCTTGATCATAGAGCAGCCGCCTGGCTGCTCTATTTTAAAACAAATCACGCGGCCGTCCGGTTAAACTTATAAACTCCCTGTTCTCCCTCCCAAATCAATCCACCATCTTATACAAAAGCAAATCATCCACATACTTCCCATCCAGAAAGAATTCCTCGTGGAGCCGCCCTTCCTCTTTGAACCCGATTGCTTTATAAAAAGCGATGGCCTTTTCATTTGTGGAAAGGACTCTGAGTGAAATTTTCCTGACACCCTGTTCGCGGGCGATCTGCCTCAAGTGCTCCATAAGCCGGCTGCCCACTTTCTTGCCTTGGAAATCCGGATGAATCCCGATCGCCAAGTCGAATACGTGCCGATTTGACGGCACATCAAAAGGATGCTTGAAGCTTATGTATCCGGCTATCCGGTCACCCTCTGCCGCTACCATCTGCTGTCCCTCCGGATACGATTTTTCATAATCCTCTACAGAGTCCCAATGGAGCAGAGCGGGCGTATTCGTGCTGTTCCAGATCAGCCGATCCAGCTCCATCAGCTGCTGCATGTCTTTCTTTTGTGAAGGCCGAATGATTAACTGCATATTTATCCTCCTTTTCTTTTATTATACAAAAAGAGCAAGCCCCCGGCCCTGCTCTTCAAGACGTTGAAAAAATCTATGTTCTCCTGTAAGTTTAGATTACTTTTGCTTTATGCAGAGATTAATGATGAATCAATCCGTGTTACAGAGTTGATAATCATTGCGTCCATAACACTTTGTATACGTTCAAATGTAGCTCCATAGTATTCATTTCTCTCATCTCTAGATACCTGAGATGGAGATACGTTGAGTTTATTAGCTAAGTCTTGTTGTGACATTCCAATATAAATTCTATACGCAATTAATGTTTTACCAATAGTTCTCAAATTGAAAACCGGCTCAAAATCCCCGCGCTTGATCCGCTCGTAATATTCAACCTCTTCTTTTAATTGTTCATGGAAAGAAAAAATATGGCTGAATTGCTAAATCAATGTGATCAGGCTCTAAGCCCATCTCTTTATATTTTTTAGTTTGTTCAAGTATGAATTTCTTATCTTGTTTAAGCTTTTCTACTGCTTATCTATATGCATGCTTGGTTTTTATCATATATATCCCTCACTTTATTATTTTTACAATTCCCTTTGGTTTAAATGTATCTCTAGTTTCAGCTTCCTCCTATGAATTTGAAGGAAATACTAAATTTAGCTTTGTATACATCTCCTTTCTGAATAGAAAAGTGGACAGTAAAATGCAGTCAGGATTGAAATAAAAAATTGCAGCTGGCATCGAGCCGGCTGCAACTTTTTGTATGGAACATTATGTTGTGAAGCCCTCATTCCACCAATTCCTTTATTAGCTTCTCAGAAAGCCTTTCCGCCCCAAGTACAGGAGGAACGGTTTGGTAGCTGGTCCTGATCTGTAGCCATATGAAATGTAATGAACGGTTCGAAGTACGTCGACTGGAAAACGGCAAACTGCTTCGAGGACTCAAAAAACAAGAAGCCTAAAAAAGGCTTCCATGTTTTTAGTGAATTTAAAAGTTGTTTATACCTACTCTAGTTTGTTCTTGTTCAATTATGAGAGGTAACAGATTTGGATGTACTTGTTTTACAAAGTTTTCTAGGCCATTTACAAACATATGATCTTCAAATTCAGACGAATTTAAAATTTCCATTGGTGACCGCTCGTCTTTAGAAATTTGAAAATAAGCAGCAATATTTGAACGTAATTGTTTCATTTTATAGCTAGGTAATGAATTCTGTTTATAGTTAGGTAATGAATTCTTTTTTACGACATGTTGGTTTTCTCTTTCACTTGATAATATTCTCAACTCCTTCCGTATAAATTCAAGTTCTTCTAAGATAACTTGCTCTGGTTCTGTAATTTCGGTTTGATCTAATTTCTTTACTTTAAATTTACCGAAATGTCCTAAGAATGCTGAATATGTGGGATCACTTTGGGATGCTTTATATGTCGAAGCGATTTTTTCAGCTAATTTTTGCTTGAAAGTTACTATTTTACTAAACCTTAAATCATACGGATATTCAAGTGTCTCGATTGAATTTGTGTCAAAAATATAAGGTGTATTATCATCTTTTATTATTACAGTTGGTTTATCAAAGGTTAATCTCATCCCGAGTTCAAATAAAACATTAGGATTTCTAGAACTTATGTCGCAAACTACGATATCAGAGTTATAAATATTAGAAATAATATTGTTGTGAATGATATTAACTTCACCTTCAGAGTTACTAACGATATCTGTTTTAAAAGATAATGTTTCAATTTGATTAGCCGCTTGAGTAATAATATTTTTTACTTCAAGCCAGTGGGTTTCTGGATAACCATCTAATCCAGAAATAGGCATGATAATTCCGCATTTTAATTGATTTTTTTCTAAAGTTTCATCATTTGCTACTACGCCAGTTCTTTTTTCTGTCAAAACACTCACCTGCTTTTAATTGTTAGGGATATTTTACTAATAAAATCAAGAAAATGGTAGTAGAAATTTATATTTCGGTAAGTGAGGTTATATACCGTTGGATCCGAAAAATACTGCCGGGATCCCTTTTTAGTGGTCGTTCTATATAAAAGGGTTTGACCTTGCGGACATATGTACATATGAGGTTGTTATGAGTGAAGGTTCCAGGAAGTGTGAGTTAACTCTTGATGATTTCCCTAATGGGATTATTTGCTCTGAAAACTCTCCTGAAATTGTTCTTCAAACAGTGGTTTATGACAACCTACCAGGAGAAAAATGGATAGACAGAACAACAGGTGAAAACGTAGTAAAAGAGAGATGGAAATGGGAAACGATTGGAAAACCAAAAAGAAGTGGGTGGAATGCAGAAATACAAGATTGGGATTTAGCTGAGGTACCATGGGGAGCTGCCAATGTTGCTAATTCTAGACGACCTTTGCAACACAAAGTAGATGCTTTTTCAAATCCAGAGGATCAAGCATCTGAAATCATCAAATTGCTTTCTACTATTATAACTAATCGTGTTAAATCTTTAACAGTTAAAACTGGTGAAGAACAGGAAGAATTAACTGAGTTTGGAAAGCTATTAGAACAAGTAAAAGTAATACAAAATAAGATTATTGAGGAATCAAAAGAAGAAATTGATAGAGCTGAAGAAGGAATTTCAAACTTAGTCAAAGAAATTTTCCCTAATTATAAAATTAAGTTTGATGCCAGGCCTGAAGATGATCTTGAGAAAAGTATTAATCTATTTAAAGCCGGTTCAAAACTGCTAATGGGTCCAGAAAATGGATATCAGAGCACCATAGACAGGCAAGGAAGTGGAGCAGAAGAACTTTATTGTGGGCTGCTCTTAGTTATATAAAGGAAACCTCAACTACAAATGAAAGACCAAACGTATTGATACTTGATGAGCCAGAGCTATACTTACATCCTAGTGCAGTAAGAGAAGCTTGTCGTGTATTATATGAGTTGCCAGGCGAGAGTAATTGGCAGGTTATGATTACAACGCATTCCCCGGCTTTTGTAGATTTTTCAAGAGACAATACAACGATAGTCAGGGTAGAGCGTGACTTGTCAGGTGAAATTAAAGGAACTACCCTTTTCAGGCCTCAAAGGGCAAAATTAGATGACAATGATAGAAGACTTTTGAAGTTGCTAAACCTATGCGATCCTTATGTAGCTGAATTCTTTTTTGGCGGGCATTCAATTATTGTAGAGGGAGATACAGAGTATACTGCCTTTAAATACATAATAGCCAATAATCCTGAACAATTTAAGGATGTTCATATCATTAAAGCTAGGGGCAAAGCAACAATTGTTTCCTTAGTTAGAGTTTTAAACCACTTTGGTACAAGCTACGCTATTCTTCATGATAGTGATTACCCAACATTAATAAATGGTAATAGAAACTCTGCATGGGCGACTAATCAAAATATAATAAATGCTGTGAATGAGCATAAGCAACCATCTAGAGTAAGATTAATAGCTTCATTGAAAAACTTTGAATTTGCATTCTTAACAAAGGAAGTATCAGAGGAAAAACCATATAATGCTTTACTTGAGTTAAGTGGAAATCATGAGTTAGCTGAAAATGTAAGACTATTACTATTAGCCCTGATTAATCATTCAGCCCCTATTCCATCAGGATGCTTAGAGTGGAGTAGTTTGGAAGAATTGGAACGGCATTATCAAGATAGAGTAACCACTTACTCATAAATATTTTATAAATTAAGTTCATTGAAAACTATTGCAATTGAAAAAGGTCCTGTTTAAGCAGGCTCTTTTTTTATACCGATAATTCACAGGTTTTTCTTAAACTTACAGATATTGAGATAATAACAAATCACTAATCAAGGGGTGTCAATGTCGAGATGGATTTTACACTCGCCAGCAGATATAAAAACAACAAAAAAAACCATACATTAAAAAGTGGCCTTTCCCTGCTGACGTGACAGCAGCCTTTTACACAAATTAAACGTATTAAAATGCATCCCTTCATGATATAAGCTAAAACTGATAAATTGCTCAGGTGTTTCAAGCTTCATCCCTGCAGAGGTCGTATAGGGTGAAACATTTTCCCCGAGCCGGCCGGCAAGTGATTCCTGATTCGAACATACTGAGCTTGAAGAAGATCTTCCAGCTCCACCAGGCTGGGCGACGGATATCCTATCCTTTTAGAAGTAATAAATATCTTCATGTACTACACTAAATGTATTTAACCGGCATAACCTCTCTATTCTTCCCTAGTTTCCACACGAATGCTGACTTGTCTGTCCATGATTTCTTCATTTTACTTTGTTAAATTTGAAGTCTGTATTAAGATCGATTTTATTCTCATACCTGACTTGGCTTCGTCTTAAACTGTTCAGGAAATAGTAAATTAGTTTAGTCTTCATATTCTTTTATATGGTACCCTGAACCAAACTTAAACCCTCCTTGAGGGTTATACAAACTAGATACTCTAGATGCATTCCTGCCTTTATGAGCTAAATGAATTTGATTGTTTTTAACAGGAACCGATTTAGTTTTTTTCGGAGTTGTTGATTTGTTCGTTTTGTTAATTACTTTTTTAGTATTTGACGTCTTTAGACTATTACCGCTATTTTTTTTATTATTTGATTGTCTATTAATTTCAGACTTTGAAGTTATCTTATTATTAACGTTGCAACTGTTTTTTGCTTTGGATTCTATATCACAGATCAATTGAGTTAATTGCTGACTTACATTTATAAATTTTCTTTTAATTGAATCGTCTTTTATTCTATTTTTATTCTTATTAAGGTCATTTTGAATTCTCTTTATATCTTTGATTATTTCCAAGTCTCTCTCCATTAATCTGCTCCCTTTTCAATTTTGAGTTACACTTCTCCATAGTAAACACAGTAGTAAAATATACCTAAATTATAAACATATTTTATAAAAATTGGTAGTGATACTAAGTGTTTTTTTGCAATTTATAGAATTATAAATTTTATTTAATAGCTATGAATACCGTAAACTCTATATATAATCTCATCCTTTGAACTATAAGCACCTATCGTTAAATCTTAAATCTGTAAATATGTTCCATTTTTTTTACGATAGACTTTTGAAATGAAGAGTTCGAGAAATGGTAAAATAAGAAAAACAACCAAAACGGAGGAATCAAGCTATGCCTGTCTACAACAAACTCGTACGCGACAACATCCCCCAAATCATCCAAGCAACCGGCAAGTCTTTCGAAACCCGGATCCTCGAAAAAGAGGAATACATCAATGAACTGAAGAAAAAGAGCTTCGAAGAACTGGATGAGTACATGACTGCTGAAACAAACGCAGAGGCAATTGAAGAATTGGCAGACCTGATGGAAATCATCAAGGCCTTTGCAGAGGTGCACGGCTCAAGTCTTGCCGAAGTAGAAAAGATCCGTCAGGAAAAAGCGGAAAAGCGCGGCGGGTTTGAGGAGAAGATTTTTTTGGTGCAGGTTGAGGATTAAATGAAGGTATCCTTATATACAGAGAAGCTGCTGAATCCGGTTCTTGACCGGATTCAGCAGTCCGGCACGATTTATATTCTGACTGCCTTTGCCATGAAGTCAGGGGTTTCCTTGCTTAAGTCAGCATTGGCACAAGCCGCTGACCGTGGAGCTGATATTAAGCTTCTGACCGGAGATTACTTATATGTCACCCAGCCGGATGCGTTAAAAGAACTGGCATCGATTCATGAAAAAATTGAAGTCCGGTTATGGCGCAGCAATGGAATCAGCTTTCATCCGAAGGCATATTTGTTTGAATCCGAAGCGCAGGGCCATTCCATTATCGGCTCTTCCAATCTATCAAAATCCGCTTTAACCAATGGGGTGGAATGGAGTGTCGGCATTCTTGAAAACGAGGAAAAGCTTCTATTTGAAGAAGCGAGCCGGAAATTCATTGATCTGTTTCAAGCGGAAAACACGATTCCAATAAATTTTGAAACCGCCAAACGGTACGAAGAAGAATACATAAACTTTCATCAGCAGCACCCGGAGTTAGCAAGAACGTGGACGAAGCAGGAAGAGCAGGAGCTCATGCTGCCGGATGAGGAGAAGCCTGATCCCGATTCGATTGTGATGGAGTCACAGGAAAGCTACTCCGTTCTAGCACCCCGCTTCGCTCAGATAGAAGCACTTGAACAGCTGACCAGTACGGTCGAAGAAGGCTACAAAAAAGCCATGGTGGTAATGGCGACCGGTCTAGGGAAAACCTATTTGGCCGGTTTCTTCGCCAAGAATTTCGGCAAGGTCCTGTTCATTGCGCATTTAGAAGAGATCCTGCACCAGTCCGCTGAATCGTTTCTGAAGGTGATGCCTGACAAAACCGCCGGGATATATAACGGCCGGCAAAAGAATCCGGATGCGGAGCTCCTCTTTGCTTCCATTCAAACGTTAAGCATGAAACGCCATCTGGAGGTATTTGATCCAGAGGAATTCGATTTGATTGTAGTCGATGAGTTTCACCATGCGGCGGCGGCCTCCTATAAGAAGGTGCTGGATTATTTCAACCCCTCCTTCCTGCTCGGTGTGACAGCTACACCTGACCGTGCCGATAACCGCGATGTATACGCGCTATGCGAAGGGAATGTCGCCTACAAAATTGATTTTCTTGAGGCTATCCAAAGAACGTGGCTTTCGCCTTTTCACTATTATGGTGTTTACGATGAAACAGACTATTCAAAGCTGACATGGCGCGGAACGCAATATGACCAGGAAGAGCTGATGGCGGCCCAGCTAAGGACGGAGCAGGCAGCTCATATCTTACAGTCATGGGAAACCTACAGGAAAACAAGAACGCTTGTCTTTTGCTCCTCCATCCGCCAGGCAGATTTCCTGTCTGCATACTTTGCAGACAATGGCTATCGGGCGGTTTCCCTTCACTCCAGGCAAACACAAGTCAATCGGAAGGACGCCGCCCGTGCATTAGCGGATGGTGAACTCGACGCCATATTCGTCGTGGACCTTTTCAATGAAGGCGTAGATATTCCAACAGTGGACACTCTGCTATTCGTAAGACCGACCGAATCCCTCACCATCTTCACCCAGCAAATCGGACGGGGCTTGCGGCTGCATCCTGAAAAAGACCACTGTGTCATCATTGATCTTATCGGAAACTACCGGAATGCCGATATTAAGCTGAGCCTCTTTGATACCAGTATTCCCACCGCTAAAAAGGAAAAGGTTATTCAGCCGGTTGTTCCGCTTTCCTGTACCGTGGATTTGGATATTCAAGTCATTAACCTGTTAAAAGAATTAACAAAAAAAAGACAGCCTCGTAAAGAAAAACTGCTCAGCAACTATCAAATGGTGAAAGAAGAGCTTGGCAGGAGACCTACTTATCTGGAGCTGCATTTATATGGCGAGCTTTCTGCAAATGAGTATAAGTCAGAATTTAAAACTCTTTTTAGCTTTCTAAATTGGGCCCATGAATTAACCGCCGATGAACAGCAGGTATTTCTATCACATGAAAACTGGCTGCAGGAAGTAGAGCGCACCGGGATGAATAAAAGCTATAAAATGATTGTCCTGCTGGCAATGCTGGAACGGGGAATAGACGATTGGTATAAACCGATAACTGCCCTTGAAGTTGCTCCGTTCTTTCATACCTATCTCACATCCAAGGAATATAGAAAGAGAATTGACTTTTCAGATGGACAGGGGAAAAAACTTTGGGGATATAATCAGGAGAAAGTGGCTGGATTAATTGAGAAAATGCCAATGAGTAAATGGAGCGGGAGTTCTGATGGATTAGTGAGGTTTAATGAAGGAGAATTTTCCTTTCAGATTGAAACTGATAATAACGCGCAAGAAACGCTTTATCGTTGGACGAAGGAGATTTGTGAGTATCGGCTTCATCAGTACTTTGAGCGAAAACAGCTAATAATCTCATAACCTTTTAAATAAGACAACCTACTTAATCAGCAGGTTGTCTTATTATCTTATTAAGATCAATTCGCCCTCCCCAAAATCCCCCGCCGATACTCCTTCGGCGACACGCTGCACACCTTCTTAAACACCTTACTGAAATAATTCGGATCATGGTACCCGACCTCATACGTAATTTCCTTGATGCTTTTCTCGGGATTCCCGAGCAGCTTCTTCGCCTTTTCGATCCGGCATTCGGTTAGGAGGTCGATGTAGTTGATGCCGAGTTTTTCTTTGAACATTTTGCTGATGTAGATGGGGCTTAGTCCCACTTTGGTGGCCAGTGTGTCCAGGGACATGTCTTCATTTGAGTGGTCAATGATGTATTGTTTGATTTGGTGGATGGTGTCGGCTTCGGTTCGTTCGAAGTGGCTTGTGTAGGCCTGGATCATCCGGTCGAGCAGGGCGTCGGTTTCAGAGCGCAGCTGGCGGTACTGGTACGTCTGGTAGGAATAGAGGGGGGTGATGGTGTCGATGCCCATTTCCCTCATGACGCGGGATCCGATCCAGAGCACTTCGAGCATGCGCTGCTGGCTTTGGATCAGGTCGGTTCCTTTGTTCTCAAAGTGCTGGATGAGATTCATCAGCCTTGTGCGGACCTGCGTCCATTCGCCGCGGCGCACATGGTCGGACATTTCATTCTCCTGCCGGCCGGCGAATGGTTCTTCGCTTCCATCGCCCGTGACCGGTACATCGGCATAAAACCTGAATTTGGACGGGACGGCTGTATCCATCGCGGCCATGAGCGCTTCCTTATAGGACTGCCTGATTTGGTCGAGGGATTTATATACGTTCCCGATTCCGACGAACCAGTTGTCCTGCCCTCCTGATTTTGCGATGGAGAGAATGTCCCGCGCGAGGGTCGAGGCTTGGGCGCGGAACGTCTGGCCCGGTTTCCTGAAGAGGATGACGGGGAGCTGGTTTCCGTTCAAAGCCCCGACCCAGCCGCTCCCGGTCCGCCTTACTTTTTCTTTGACGAGCGGATAGAAATGGTCCTCTCCATCCGGCAGCAGGACGACCATTGCAAACATCTTATCTGCTGACTGGATGTCGAGCATGTCCATCAGCCGGTCCACCCGGACATCATGGACATGGTGGAACAGCAGCTGGGTGACGGCATCCGTTTCCGCGAGGGACCGGGTGCTTTGCCGTTCCTGCAAGCTGCTTTCCTGCACTCTCTTTTCTTCTTCGATTTCCTTCAGAATCTTGCCGATCGTCATGACGATGTCCGCCGCCTTGCTCGGCTTCAGCAGATAGTCCTTTACCCCGAACTTGATGGCCTGGCGCATAAAATCAAATGTATCGTAGGCCGTGACCATGATGAACTTGATGCCTGGATCGCCGGAACGGATTTGTTCCACCGCATCCAGCCCGTTCATCCCCGGCATTTTGATATCCATTAAAATCAGATCCGGCTTGAACTCATTTGCCATCTGAACGGCCATGTTCCCGTTTCTCGCCTGTTCGATGATGAGTTCCGGAAAATGTTTATGTAAAATGAGCTGCATCCCGTCCCGCTCAATCTGTTCATCATCCGTAATCAGGAGCTTGATCATCCCTATCCACCCCTTTATATGTAAGCGTTATCTAAATATCGTACGCCGTGTCTTAAGTCCTGTTCCCCATTTAGTGAAAACGTTCCCTTCTTCCTAATGATAAACCATATCCTGTCCGGCCATCTACAAAAACAAGAAAAAAGAGGGACTATTTTCAGTCCCTCAACGTTTTTCTTATCGTTTTTTCCGTGTCATAACATCAAAGATAACCGCTCCGGCGAGTACGCCGCCGCGAATCATGTACTGATAGGAGATTCCGACACCAAGCAGGTTCATCCCGCTTGTGAGGGAGGCCATAACGATCGCACCAATGATGGCACCCGTTACTTTTCCGACTCCCCCGGCAGAGGATACACCGCCGACATAGGCTGCCGCGATGGCATCAAGCTCAAACAGCGTTCCGGCTGTCGTGGTCGCGGATTGAAGTCGGGAGGTGAACAGGATTCCGGACAGGGCAGCGAGCATCCCCATGGAACCGAATACGATATACGTAATTTTCTTCACGTTCATCCCGCTCAAATGTGCCGCTTCCGGGTTGCTTCCGACCGCATAGATGTGGCGGCCAAGAACGGTTTTCGTTGTCAGGAAGTGATACACGATGACGACGAGCAGCATGATGATAACGGTCCATGAGAAGCCATTGTAGCCTGCAAGGATCCAGGTAATATAGGCAATGATGGCAGAGATGAAAACAAGTTTCAAAATAAAGATTCCGACAGACGTTACGTCAAATCCATACTTTACTTTGTTCCGGCGTGTTTTGATTTCACTGTAGATCAGATACAGAATGCCGGCAAGCCCGACAAGCAGGGACAGCACGTGCAGTCCGCCCGCTTCCACAAGAGACGGGATATACCCGTTCCCGATGGCATTGAACGAATCATTTTGAATGATGATCGTACCGGTTTTCTCCGTCACCTGAAGGAGCGCTCCCCTGAAGATCAGCATTCCGGCAAGCGTCGCGACGAAGGACGGGATTCCGATTTGGGCAACGAGCAGACCGTTGAACAGTCCGACCGCAATCCCGAGTACGAGAATGACCGGTATGACAACAAGCATCGGCAGTCCTGCCTTCGTCAGCAGGATTGCGACGATGGCGCCGAGGAAACCGGCGACGAACCCCACCGATAAGTCGATGTGGCGGATAACGATGACAAGGGTCATCCCGACGGCAAGCACCGCGATATACCCTGCGGAATCGATCAGGTTGCTGATGTTCCGGGACGACATGAAGAGTCCGTCCGTCATGATGGAGAATGTAAGGATAATAGCGAACAGGGCAATATACATGCCGTAGTCACGAATGTTTTCACTGATTAGCGTTCTGGCTTCACGAAAAAAGTTCATGGTTAGTACCTCCTATTGCGTCGCAAGCTGCATAATTTTTTCTTGATCGGCGTTTTCGATGGCGAGCTCGCCCTTAATGGCGCCTTGGGCCATGACGTATACCCGGTCGCTCATGCCGAGCACTTCCCCGAGCTCGGATGAAATCATGATGATGCTCATCCCGGCGTCGATCAGTTCGTTCATCACCGTATAAATTTCAAACTTCGCCCCGACATCGATTCCACGGGTCGGCTCATCAAGAATGAGCAGCTTCGGCCCGACGAACAGCCATTTGCCGAGAGATACCTTCTGCTGGTTCCCTCCGCTCAAGTTTCCGGCGAGCTGCTCGAGTGAGGATGTTTTAATATGAAGCGACTTTTTATAATGGTCAGCGATTTTGATTTCTTCGTTGTTGTTCAGCACCCCTTTAGTGGAGATGCCTTTCAGGTTCGCGGCGCTGATGTTGTTCTTGATATCCTGGATCAGGAACAGCCCGTCGCCTTTCCGGTCTTCCGTTACATAAGCGATTCCTTCACGGATCGCATCACTCGTATGCTTCAGATTCGCCGGCTTCCCGTTGAGCTTCATTTCACCCTCGAGTTTGTATCCCTTGGCATTCCCAAAAATACTGAGGGCAAGCTCGGTCCGGCCGGATCCCATCAGTCCTGCGAGACCGACGATTTCGCCTTTCTTTACATGAATGTCTGCACTCTTGATCACCTTCCGCCCAAGTTTCGGGTCATAGGCAGACCAATTGAATAATTCAAGGATTGTTGCACCCGGTGCTTTCTTCGGGCGCTTCGGATAAATATCATCAATGGCACGGCCCACCATGTTCTTGATGATGCCGGCTTCGGTAATCTCTCCCGAAGGGCCGTCCAGCGTGCAGATGGTTTGGCCATCACGGAGAACCGTAGCCTGGTCGGCAATGGAAATCACTTCTTTTAACTTGTGCGAAATCATGATACATGTAATGCCCTGCTTTTTCAGTTCACACAGAAGCTCGAGAAGGTTTTCACTATCGTCTTCATTGAGTGCCGCGGTCGGTTCATCGAGAATGAGCAATTTGACATCCTTGCTCAGTGCCTTCGCAATTTCCACGAGCTGCCGTTTCCCGACGCCAAGATCCTTGATCAGCGTATCCGGTGTCACATCCAGCTTCACTTTGGCCAGCATTTTCTTCGCTTCGACGATCGTCTCGTTCCAGTCGATGACCCCGCCTTTTTTCACTTCGTTTCCGGCAAAAATATTTTCATAGACGGTGAGATCCGGGAACAGCGCGAGCTCCTGATAAATAATCGCGATGCCTGCGTTCACACTGTCATTGATTTTATTAAACTGCTGCACTTCACCCTCATAGACGATGTCTCCGTCATACGTTCCATACGGATACACCCCGCTGAGCACCTTCATCAGCGTGGATTTCCCCGCGCCGTTTTCTCCGACGAGGAAGTGAATCTCGCCTTTTCTTACCTTGAAGTTGACATTGTCGAGTGCTTTGACGCCTGTAAAATGCTTGGAGATCTGTCTCATCTCCAGAATGTATTCACTCATCATGTGATCCCCCTTAACAAAACAGCTGGTACAATCACGAAATAGTGATAGAAAGCTCTACCACTATTCCGCCTGTTTTAAGTTTTTACAGACCTGAGAATTCCTTCTCTTCGTAATACTTGGAATCGATCAATTCCTTTTTCACGTTTTCTTTATCCACGACAATGACGTCCGTTTGTTTTGCTTTAACTTGTTTCTTGCCGTTATCGTATTCACCCGTTGTTTCCGGTTTCTTGCCGTCAAGGATTTCAACTGCCATACCCATTGCATCTTTTACAAGCGTACGAACGTCTTTGAAGACCGTCATGGACTGCTTGCCGTCGATTACGTATTGGATGGAAGCTTTCTCTGCATCCTGTCCAGTGATTACGAAGCTTTTCACATCTCCGTCAGAACCGAAAACATCAGCGATGGAACGAGCTGTTCCGTCATTTGGAGCAAGAACCGCAACGTCGCCCTTCATGTCAGCTTTCGCTGCAGTCAAGTGAGTTTGCGCTTTGTTTTTCGCTTCACTTGGATCCCAGTTCGTCGTTACCTGGCCAAGAATTTTGCTCAATTGGTCACGGGAAAGCTCAGCCGTATCTTTCAAGCCTTCTGCTTCACTTGAGTTCGCCACTTTGAATGTTCCGTCCGCGATTTTCGGCTGAAGAACGCTCCAAGCACCTTGGAAGAACAAGAACGCATTGTTATCAGACGCTGCACCGGCATACAGGTACAATGGAGTCCCTTTGCCTTTTGCATGGTCGATTAAGTATTGTCCCTGAGCTGCACCAACAGCCAGGCTGTCGAATGTTACGTAGTAATCCACGGCATCCGTATTCGTGATCAGACGATCATAAGAAATAACTTTAACGCCATCTTTTTTCGCTGCTTCAACCGCTGCTGCAGCCGCGTCGCCATCCTGCGGGCTGATGATCAGAACCTTGATTCCTTTATTCAGCAATGTTTCCACATTTTCTTTTTCCTTAGCGGAAGAACCTTGGCTGAACAGAATTTCCGTTGTATATTTCGAATCTTTCAGAGCTTCTTTAAAACGCTGCTCATCCTGTACCCATCTTGGCTCATCTTTTGTAGGAAGGACAATCCCCACATCGACTCCGGCGCCACCGCCGCCTCCGCCCGTGCTTTTACTGTTGCATGCTGCAAGCATCCCGACAAACAGCATCAGAACCATCAAAGATGAAAACGCTTTTAAAAACTTATTCATCTGTAAACCCCCTTGAACGTTTTTGTATGATTACAGCTCAATTATATGCTGAAGGTCCCGGATTGAAAGCGTTAACAACTAGCAATCTTTTAATATTAGCTGTACTTTTTTAATATTGGGGTATAAAAAAGACCTATTATAATAGGGGGATTGGGTGGGGAAGCTTGGTGGCGGCGGGGCAATGGCGGGGGTCAGTCCCCACAAATTTTACAGCACTAAAGCTCTGGCACCTTTTCCGCAAACCGCTGGGCCAGAAGGCTTCACAAACCACTGCCTCTGTCCCCCGGTACGGTGAAGAATCGCGGGACTGGCACCGTGCCAGTCCCCAACAATTTTACCGTATGAAAGCTACGGCACCGCCTCTGCAAATCGCTGCCGCATAAGGGATCGCAGACCGCTGCCTCTGTCCCCCGCTGCGGTGAAGGATGTTGGGTCAGGCACCGCCCCAAAAAACTGTATTTAAATGGGGATTGTTCTCTGCTGACGCTGCTTATGTTAGGCTCTTATTAATAGGAAAAGTTGTTTTAATACAAAAGGCAGGAGATAAAATGAAACGAGGCATTGATTTTGAAATCCCCAATGAACACGGAAGATTTCTTTGGGAAGTATTGGCTCCGTTTGAGATGACTGAATTCGTCTGGACAATCGGGCATGAAGAGTCCTATATTGTGGAAGATAATGCACTAGAGAGACCTCTATTTCCGGAAGAGAAAAGCGGAATGGACGGCTTGCTTCTTAGAAAACTTCTGGAAAACAATATGTATTATCTCATCTTTGCAAATTTGCAAGCCTATCCGAGAGGGGAGCATTACGAACGGGTTGATACGTATGAGGAATTTGTAAACAGCCATTGTCAGCTGGTTCTTTTAGTGGTCGATACTATAAATGTAACGATTTATTGCAAAGACAAGGAAAAGCTTGAAAACTTGTACCAACAGGCAGACATTCAAGGGTTTCATCATCTCCGCTATATTACTGACAAAAATGATTCAAGAACAAGTCTATCCGTTTGGTGATACCCCATTTATTTTTCTGTTTTCCTTCAATAAATGACTAAAGACAGCCCTCTTTACACCAGGCTGTCTTTTAAAGTTACAGATTAACCGGCCCCAGCACTTCAACGGTCGAAATAAGCGGCGATCTCCCCACCATCACCCCGTTCTTCCATACCGTCACCTCACCAAACGGCTGTCCAACCGCAATGGATGCAATCGGCGTTCTGGGGTAAATATTTTTAATCGTAACCGGCAGCCTTGAGTCCTTTTTGGCAGAAAAGGAAATGGCGTTTTGCACGACGAGCGGAACGGGAGTATTCCGGACATTAATGGTGGCAACGGCTTGTCCGGCGAAAACGGGCTGGATCGTCTGCATCATCGAGAAGGAATAGGCTGTCATCGCGGCAAGATCCTTGACGGCATGTGCCTTTGTGGATTTCATGACGACTCCGATCAGGGTGGCATCCCCTTTCTGGACGATTTCCACAAGGGCATTGCGGGCTGCATTCGTGTATCCCGTCTTTCCGCCGATTACATTCGGCATGCTGTGGAAGGCGGACTTGTTTGTCACTTTTACGGTGCGCTTCGACGTACGGACCGTCGCGGACTTCGTTCCCATCGTTTTTAGGACGTCCGGATAGTTTAAGTACGCTTCCCTTGTAATCAGCGCCATGTCCTGGCTGGTTGTGTAGTGTTTGCTGTGATGAAGTCCATTCGGCGTCACAAAGTGGCTCTTTTTAGCCCCGATTTCCTTTGCTTTCTCGTTCATCAGGACACTGAACTTCGCTTCGCTTCCTGCTACATGCTCGGCGATCATCGCGGCGACATCATTGCAGCTTAAGATGAGGAGGGCTTTCAAAGCATCGTCCCGGCTCATTTTTTCGCCCGCCTTTAACCGGAAGTAGGAATTGCTGCCGTCTTTGCTAACGGCATTTTTGCTTGCCGTCATCATTGTGCCGGGCTTTACTTGGTCCATCAGAATCATCGCGGTCAGCACCTTGGTCATGCTCGCCGGATACCATTTTTCATCCTGTCTTTTCGTATAAAGCAGTTCCCCGGTCTTTGCATCCATAACGACACCGTAGTGGCTGTACACATTTGGCACCGCTGCAGCTGCCTTGGCCGGACTTGCTTGTCCTGCGAAAAGAAGAAAAATAAGAACATAGAAAACTAGCTTTCTGTTAAACATGAAAATCCTCCTGGTAACAATTAATAATGGTGTACCTCTGAATCGGCCGGTTTGCTTTTGACGGTTTTAACGGCCCAAAACATCAGACATCCAATGAGTCCGCTGAACGTATTCAAAATGACATCATCGATATCTGTTGCCCGTCCTTCTGCGTAAGGAATGGCTGATTGGAAAAAAGCGAGAATCAGCTGGGCCCCCTCTATTCCCGCTGAAACCAAAAAGGTCATGAACATGGCTGTCCTCCAATCCTTCGCTATTTTTAAATGCTGGACACAGAACGAAACCGGAGCGAGCATAAGCGCATTCCCTGCAATTTGAACCATCATTACCGCAGGAATGTCTGGCCGGCTGAACGTCATGCAGATGGTTTTAAATGGAATAAGATTAATGAGGTTTGTTTGAACATGCAGGCTTTGCGTGTGTTCCGCAGTTAAATAAGAAGAAAGGGAGACAAACGTGACCTTTTCATGGAGAACGCATAAAAACCATACAAATCCTCCGAGTACAATCCAGTCAGCTGCCTTGTTCACATGGGCTTTTTTCACCACGGGGACGGCTGCCGCAAGAAGAAGGAGAGTATTAGCTGCCCAATCCGCAAGTACTGCAGGAGAAGCAGATTGAACGGCAGAAAGCACGTACCGGCATGTAAAAATCAGAGGAAGAAGGAGAATGAGTCTCTTTGTTTTTTCCATTTTAAATTCCTTCTATTAAATTCTATTATTTGACAAACACAACCTATATTTTACAGGAGAATGAGACACTTGCGGAGAAAAATATGTATTTTTTTGAAATTTTAGGTGTTTTAGTGGAGATTTCATGTTTAAAGGAAGGAAATAAAGGGTATTTAATTTTTTTAATCCACAGGAATTCTCATTGATTCTCAAAAGATGAACTGAATCACAACACTTTAGCCAATAGAAAGGGAGGATTCCCATGATTCATTCGATTAAAAATTTTGACGAGGCGGCAGAAATGATTCTGCGTTTTATGAGTGGTGTTGTCCCATTGAACACCCTTTTCATTGCGAAAAATGATCAGCGATTCAATGAAATTGAAAAGGTTGTGAACCGGGATTATGTGCTGCTGAGCAACGGGGAAACCATGCCGTTTCAGGATACATTCTGCAAACTGAGTGTCGATCATGGGAACCGCATCCTATTGATAGAGGACTTGAACCAAAATGAATTAACAAAAGATATGGACGTTACCCGAAATCTTGCGGGAGGAAGCTTTATCGGCATTCCGATCAATTACAGCACGGGGGAAAACTACGGGACGATCTGCGGCCTTGATTCTAAAACGGTAAGCTTTGAAGAAGAGCACGTTGAACTTTTCACTACGATGGCCTCCCTCTTAAGCTATGTCCTCGATTTGGACAAGGTGAACCGGGAAATCGAAGAGCTATCTGCTCCGATGGTGCCGCTCACAGACGGAGTGGCCGTTCTGCCGATTATCGGCGACATCAGTGAAAAAAGGGCACAGATTATCATCCAGTCCACCTTGAAACAGAGCTCAGACCGCTCGCTTCAATACCTTATTCTTGATTTATCAGGGATTCTCCGCGTTAACAGAGACGTTATCCATCACCTCGTCCAGCTGGCGAACATGCTCTCATTAATCGGAGTCACCCCAATCCTCACGGGCATCCTGCCTGTGCAGGCTCAAAATATGGTCCAAAGCAATTTGATAGTAGACGGAATTTTAGTAAAAAAATCTCTGGCAGCGGCGTTATCCCATATTGGATTTGCGCTGGTGGAGAAAGACAGACGTCCTTAGGGCGTTTTTTTCTTTTGGCCTAAAATGACGGTTAACCGGATTTCTTCCATAAATGCATCATCCGGATGAATGCGCAAAAGTGCTTCTCTCAGTTCCGTTTCAAATGACTCCCGATCTTCTATCCATCTTATTGACCCATAGGAGGTTGAATAAAGATTACCAATGATGGAATCGGCCGTCCAAACATGCTGATAAGCAGGCAGACGGAGGACCTCCGCATGAAACCCTGAACGGGAGACCCTTTCTTCATAGCTCATTGACGGGTGCGCATATACGGTTTTTCCAGCCTTCCGCTCTTCCCCGTACCATTTCTTTACGATTCGATCCAGTTCAAGCTGCCATGGTTCGGGCTCCTGATTCGAATCATAAGCATCTACAATCGCAATTCCTCCCTCCTCATCAACTTGGCTGTACAATGATGCTAAAACAGCTGACTGATCCATCCAGTGAAACGATTTTGCCATCAGCACAAGACGATATTTTTCAGTCTGCACCCCCTTCAAATAACACTCCGCTTTACCAGGTTTCCACTCACAATGCTCCACCCTTGCTGCCAGGCGGTTCCGCTCTGCTTCTCCAAGCATTTCTTCTTCAGGGTCTACTCCGATCATTTTTTCAAACCAGTCCGAAAGCCTGAGTGTGAGCTGCCCGGTACCGCAGCCAAGGTCCAGCAGCTGCCCCTTCCCATCTAAACGGAACCGGTCTACCAGCATCCTGATTAAGGAAGAAGGATAAACGGGGCGGTATTTGGAGTAATAGGCGGCGGTGCCTTTAAAAAGATTTTTTCCGTAGTTTGTCATGGTCCATCTCCCTCTCGATTCATATAAAAGCATACTAAAAAAGGATGAGGCCGGATACCTCTTCCTTTTTTACGTGCATTAGATTTTAAAATCAAATTCATCCGGATGCGGACCGCTGCGGAGATTTTCGTTCATCGCGTCAAGCTGGTCCATTTGTTCCTTTGTCAGTTCAAAATCAAACAGATCCAGGTTCTGCTGCATTCTCTCTTCGTTCATCGATTTCGGGATTGTAATGACGCCATGCTGCAGGTCATAGCGGAGAACAACCTGGGCTGCCGTTTTCTGATGGGCTTTCGCGATTTCCTGAATGGTTTCGTTCTGCAATAGATCGCCGTTCATGAGCGGAGACCATGCTTCCACCTGAATATTGTGCTTTTGACAATATGCCCTCACTTCCGTTTGGGTAAGCTTCGGATGGAATTCAATTTGGTTGATAACCGGTGTTACCTCTGCTGTTTCAAGCAGGTTTTCCAGATGGTGCACTTGGAAGTTGCTGACGCCGATCGCTTTGACGCGTTTCTCTTTATAAAGTGTCTCAAGGGCTTTCCAGGCTTCCTGATATTTATCCTGACCGGGCCAGTGAATCAGGTACAGGTCCAGATAGTCGAGGCCCATTTTGCTTAAGCTCTCTTCATAAGCCGCAATGGTTTCTTCATAGGAAAGTCCGTCGTTCCATACTTTCGAAGTCACAAACAACTCTTCTCTCGTAACAAGCCCTTCTTCGATTGCTTTTCTGATGCCGCTGCCGACGCTCGCTTCATTTCCGTAAATGGCTGCGGTATCGATGCTGCGGTAGCCCATTTTGATCGCAGCCACAATCGCTTTTTCCAGTTCAGCGCCTTCCTCTACGCGGAAAACACCGTATCCGAGTTCTGGCATTTTTGTACCGTTGTTTAAATCTATATAGTTGATGGACATTGTTTAATCTCCCTTTTTTTGTGGATTGTTAACATCTGCCCAGGGGACAGGGTGCTATCATTATAAATCCACAGAGAAGCCATGAACAGCAGGCACTTTTTTGTGGGATAGGAACTTCAAAGTAACAAATAGAAAAAGAGTGCCTTCCCAGCACTCTATAAATCAACATTCTTTCTTTTTTGCCGTTTTTCCTTTTGCACATCAATGTACAGCCAAATCGTCTGGAGTAAGAAAAAATCGGGGTCAGTCCCCTCAAATTTTACCGCACTAAAGCTCCCGCACCTGTACTGTTAAGCCTTGATGCATAAGGGCTCGCTGCACACTGCCTCTGTCCCCCGCTGCGGTGAAGCAAAACGGGACTGGCACCGTGCCAGTCCCCACAAATTTTACCGAATGAAAGCTCTGGCACCTGTACTGTTATGCCTTGATGCATAAGGCCTCGCAGCCCATCGCCTCTGTCCCCCGCTGCGGTGAAGCAGAACGGGTCAGGAACGACCAACTACGTTCTCTTACGTCCCGCAATACGTCGCATAAGGGCCGCATTCAGGTCCCGGCGGCTCAGCATATGTCTTTTGTTTTTCCGAATGCTCATATGGATTTGCAAGGACATCGAGCAGTTTTTCCATCACGGTTAAATCTCCGTTTGCCGCCGCTTCAAGGGCTTCTTCCACCCGGTGATTCCGTGCGATGATGGCGGGGTTGCTGTTCCGCATCAGCTGATGAACGGCCTCCTGCGATTCTTCCTGCCTGGCTAGTCTTTCCTGCCAGCGCGCCTTCCACCCGGCGAAATCCGGATTGGCCGAAAGTGCTGATTCCCTGTTAAAAGTCAAAGCCACAAACGTATTCGTATAGTCTGCCTTTTCCTTTTGCATCATTGTGAGCAAGTGCTGAATGAGTGTTTCATCCTTTTTTTCTTCATTAAAGAGGCCGAGCTTGGCTCTCATTCCTTTATACCACTCCTGCTTGTAAAGCTCAGGGTAGTGAGAAATCGCGTCTTGGGCGATGTTTACCGCTTCCTCCTGCTCTTTATGCAGAAGCGGCAGCAGGCTTTCCGCAAATCTGGCCAGGTTCCAGCCGCCGATTCCCGGCTGGTTGACATAGGCGTACCGGCCTTGGACATCAATGGAGCTGAAGACCGTTTCGGGATCATACGTATCTATAAAGGCACATGGTCCGTAATCAATCGTCTCGCCGCTGATCGTCATGTTGTCCGTGTTCATGACGCCGTGGATGAATCCAACTAGCATCCATTTGGAAATCAGTTCTGCCTGCCGCTTCATGACTTTCTGAAGAAGGGACAAATACCGGTTATCATCATCCTTTATTTCCGGATAATGACGGCTGATTGCATAGTCAGCAAGCGCCCGCAGTTCTTCCTCAGACGTCCAGTTGGCGGCATATTGAAAGGTGCCGACACGCAGATGGCTGGCGGCTGTTCTCGTTAAAATGGCACCTGGCAGGGCGGTTTCACGGTAAATCGGTTCCCCCGTTGCCACCACCGCGAGACTCCGGGTTGTCGGAATCTGAAGTCCATGCATCGCTTCACTGATGATGTATTCGCGCAGCATCGGACCGAGTGCCGCACGGCCGTCCCCTCGGCGGGAATATGGCGTCGGACCGGAGCCTTTCAGCTGGATATCCACCCGTTCCCCTGAAGACGTCATCTGTTCCCCAATCAGCATCGCCCGTCCGTCTCCAAGCATCGTAAAATTCCCGAATTGGTGGCCAGCATAGGCTTGGGCGAGGGGAACCGCTCCTTCCGGAAGCTCGTTTCCGGAAAGAATGCCGGCATTCGTCTGAAGCTCATCTGCCTCCAGACCAAGACTTGCAGCAAGCTTCCTATTAAAAATGACCATCTCAGGACGGTTCACTGGGTTCGGCTCGATTTTTGTGTAAAAGGATGATGGCAGACTGGTGTAGCTGCTGCCCAGGTTCCATCCTGATGTGGCTGATTCCTTTTCCATCGTATCTTCCTTTCTTTTTTCCGTGTTTAGTATTATTTTAACACTGCAAGGACTGATTATTGATTGATCGGTATTGGATTATAGACTTTTCTTACCGGTTGGACCGCTTATCCTGCCTCCGCACTGTGTTTCCACCAAAAAAGGCATACAGCCGAATTACTGTATGCCTTCTCTTACATCCCCTGCTTCAATTCCCGTTTAACGGACGATTTCTTCATGATCGGCACAAGGACCAGCACGCCAATCACGAGGAGAATGGCGGATATTTCGTACAAGTACACGATGGAAAGATTCTTTTTCAGCACGCCTGAAGCGGACATCGTAATAACCATCGCTCCCATAAAGAGCGGATTCAGAATACCGTTGACCCTTCCGATGAAGGACTCTTCCGTATTTTGCAGAATCATAGTGTTGATTCCTATGTGAATGCACGGCATGAACAACCCTGCAAAAAATTGAGCGGCTAAGGTGAGCCATAATTCTGTGGACAGCCCCATGCCGACCATTCCAATCGCGCTCGCTGCCATCCCGATTGCAAGGAGCATTTGCGGCATCACTTTTTTGGAAATAGCAATCGTGATTCCCCCGCCGAGGATCATCCCGATTCCGAAGGCGGCCATGAGCCATTGCAGCTCTTCTTTAGGAAGTCCGAGCCTTTCCGTAATCAGGAACACACCGAGCGGCTGCGTCAACCCGATGGCAAGCCCCGCCGCGGCAAAGCATGCTCCAAGAAGGGTGAGCGCTTTGCTGTTCAATACATAGCGGAATCCTTCCTTCATTTCTTCCATTAACGTTGTCTTCGGTTTTTCCTTGGCCGGTTCAGGATCCGGCGGCAGCATGAGAAGAATGGCCGCCGAGACGAGGAAGGCAACCCCCATTATTCCGACAGCGGCGAGAATGCCGAACCGCTGAAACACAAATGTTCCAAGGATTGGACCTAAAATCATAAACAGGGCAAAAACGGTCTGGTACATCGACATCCCCATTTGAACAAGCTCTGCCGGAACATGCAGCTTAAAGAGCTTCATCCCAGCCGGCTGGGAAAACTGGGAGAGAATCGAGGAAACGAGCGTCGCGAAGAAAATAATTTTCCAGTCCCCAAAGAACAGCGTAATCAGAACCATAAACACGGAAACCGCGCTTAACAGGTCACACCACACCATCGTCCTTTTCGGCCGCCACCTGTCCGCGAACGTTCCGCCAATAAAGGAAAACAAGAAGATCGGAGCAAATTCTGCAACGGATATGAGCGACACCGCGATCGGATTTTCATTCGTCTTTTCGATGACATACAGGAGAATCGAATAATTCCTCACCCAAATCCCAATCTGCAGGAAAAACACCGAAAATAGGATCGTTCTGATCACCCGGTTTTGAAACAAAGCCCCCATCCCAAGCTTTTTCGGACTTGTTATTTCCGACATAAAAAAACCTCCTTTTCCATTCCTGGACAAGAGGTTTCGCTTCGATCACATGTAAAAAACAGAGCATCCCCATAAAGGGCCTGCCTGTATTTCTATCCAGTGCTCAAAAGGCAAAACTAATCCAATCCAGAAAAATAGTCCGTATTTGTTATGGAGTACGACTGTTTTTCTAAACAAGAATTAGCAAATCATCGCCTCTTGGTCACCCTTCCGTCATCTGATATTGCCAATATTAACCTATTCTGAATGAAAAATCAATATGCCGATTAAAATCCGGACGACACCTGCTGGTAACCAGTATGTCAGTTCTCCGGTGTTTTAATCGGTCTCGCTTCTATTTAAGCTCCCTGTGAATTCTTCTCATGAACTCCTTTACCTTTCTTGAAGGGACCGTGTCTTTCCTCCTGATGAGAGCCAGGTGAAGCGGTTCTTTATCGGCCGCATCAATCTCAATCGGTATGACCGTATCGTTTGGATAGGGGGAACGGCTGCGGAAAGAGTAATCCATCCCGAGGGTAACGGCCACCCCGCTTTGCACGGCCCGCTTGATCGCTTCCGTGTTATTCGTTGTAAAGAGAACATCGATTGGACCATAAGGAGATAGAGTATCGTACGCGAACTTTTTGATGTAGTCATCGTTATACAGGACGAGCGTTTCCTTAATGAGACGCTCCGGAGAGATCCGGTCCAGCCCTGCGAGCGGAGATTGTTTATGAACACCCGCCACCATTTTCCCTTCCAGAATCTTCTCGGCAATCAGTTCGTGGTTTTGAACCGCAAATGAATGAGAGGTTAAAATCAGCCCGATATCCAGATCATTATTCAGAATCCCTTCGGCAATTTTCACGGGCCCCATTTCATAGATTTCCACTTTCACGTTCGGATAATCGGTTTTGTACGCGGAAACCATATCGATTAAAAGATTAATCGGACCCGGGATCATCCCAATTTTCAAATCTCCGGCAAGCGTATCGGAGCAGCGATTCGCTTCTTCCTTCAATTCTCCGATGGCAGCGAGAACTTTTTCCGCTTTTTCTATGATTTTCATCCCTTCGGCCGTTAACGCGGTGCCTTGGCGATTGCGGATGAAAAGCTGGATACCCAGTTCTCTTTCCAGCTTACTGACCGACTGGCTGATGGCGGACAGGCTCACATGCAGATGGTCGGCAGCCTTCGTAAGCGATCCCGCTTTCGCCGCTTCTGCCACATGCTCCAATTGCTCAATATTCAACGTCCTTCCCTCCTTAAGCTGCACTTAACTAAATGTCACTTTTATTAAATTATAATGAATCTTCAGGAATGATAAAATCAAATTATGCTAGAAACAGGGAGGAAATTGAAAATGACGAAAAGAGTAGCCGTAATTACAGGCGGAGCAAGCGGAATCGGAAGAGAAACATGCCTTAAATTTGCCAAAAAAGGAGACCGGGTTGTTGTAGCTGACTTTAATGACGCAGCCGGAAATGAGACAGTGGAACTGATCCGTTCAAACAATGGGGAAGCCATTTTCATTAAAACAGACGTTTCCAAGTATGAAGATGTTATCCAATTAATCGAGAAAACCGTTGAAGAATACGGAAGAATCGATATTATGTTCAATAACGCCGGAATCGGCACATCCACACCCGTTCCGGATATGGATATGGACACCTACCACAAAATTATCGATATTAACCAGCACGGTGTAGCGTACGGAATCATCGCAGCCAGCAAAAAAATGCAGGAACTGAACATTAAAGGAGTTATTATCAATACAACCTCCGTCTATGGAGTTCTTGCCTCTCCAAGCACCTTTGCCTACCACGCAACTAAAGGGGCCGTCAACATGATGACCAAATCAGCTGCCCTTGAACTCGCTCCATACGGAATCCGGGTAGTGGGCATTGCCCCTGGCGTTGTGGATACACCGATTATCCAAAGCTACAGAGACCACGGCATCATCGATTCCATGAAAGCCAAGGTCATGGGCAACAAACTTACCCAGCCTGAACAGCTTGCAAATGCTGTCTACCTTCTTTCACTGGAAGAAGCCGACGCCATCAACGGCAGCGTTGTTATGGCTGATGAAGGATATGCTTCCTTTAAATAAAGCGTTTAGCCCGGAGAGGGACTCTCCGGGCATTTTTGTATGGTGCGGAACGTTAATTTGTCCATTTGCTCTGGTTTAGTGGCTGTTACTGGTCCGAATTTCGCCGTTACACTCAATTATTTGGCCGTTCTTCCTACTAATCTGGCCGATCGATTTTATCTGGCCATTCAATCCGGTTATCCGGCCGTTCCCGGTCCGAATCTGGCCGTTCCACTCTATTATTTCGCCGTTCTTCCTACTAATCTTGCCGATCGATTTTATCTGGCCATTCAATCCGGTTATCCGGCCGTTACAGGTCCGAATCTAGCCGTTCCAAGATAGAGTCCATATAATTGTGTAAATAGAAAAAGGGTCATATCACCCTCATGTTACAATGTTTTCGACCAAGAAAAAATGTAATGGAGGATGAATATGACCCAAATTAATCTTACCCTAAATGTGGAGGACTTAAAAGACCACCTCTTGAATTCTAATCTGGACGCTGTCGTGAAATCATCACTTGTTTTGATTCTGAATCAAGTGATGGAAAGCGAACGGGATGAGCACCTGAACGCGGATGCTTATGAAAGAACGAGTGGCAGGACTGACTACCGGAACGGCTATTATGAACGAGACTTTCTTGTTTCTATCGGAAAGATTAACCTGAAGGTTCCCCGTACCCGAAACGGTGAGTTTTCCACCTCTGTGTTCGAGAAATATAAGCGGGCTGACCAAGCCCTCGTCCTGTCTATGATGGAAATGGTCGTCAACGGCGTTTCAACTCGCAAAGTGACGAAGATTATGGAACAGCTTTGCGGGGAAAGTGTGTCCAAGTCCCTTGTCTCCTCCATCACCAAAAAACTTGATCCCATTGTGAACGAGTGGGCTAGCCGCCCTCTGAATGTCATGTACTACAAGTATGTGTTTGTGGATGCTTTGTATATTAAGGTCCGCGAACATCAGCGTGTGGTTTCAAAAGCAGTTTATGTGGCCGTTGGGGTCAACTCTCAGCTTAAACGGGAAGTCATTGGGCTGGCTGTCAATCATTCCGAATCCAAAGAAGGCTGGACCCAATTCTTTAGCCACCTTAAATCTAGGGGATTTCAGTCTCCCAAACTGATGATTTCGGACGCCCATAAGGGCTTGAAGGCAGCCATTCAGGAATCCTTTGTCGGAACAAGCTGGCAGAGATGCACGTTTCACTTTAAAAAGAACCTGTTTGACCGCATGCCGAAGAAACAGGCAGAAGAATTAAAACACGCCCTCCTCCGTATTTTTGATGCCGCGAAACCAGAAGACGCAAGAGCTTTAAAAGAGGAGTTTATGCACACCTATGATGGAGAGCGCGGATATGAAACGGTGCTGACACTGTTGGACGATGGTTTTGAGGATCGCATCCAATTTATGAATGAACCTCTGGGCTTCCAAAAAAAGCTGCGGACCACCAATAACCTGGAACGCCTGAATGCTGAAATCAGAAGAAGAGAGCGCGTCATTCGAATCTTCCCCAATACCCAGTCTGCTTTTCGTCTGATCGGAGCTGTCTTGATGGACTATGAAAAATCCCTCGACCCTGGAGATCGAAAGTACATGTACGACGTGAAAGAGAACTAAGTTCTCTTCCTCTATAAAAAAATGCCCTATCTATTTTATAAGGTTGAAAACATGGTATGAATATTTACACAAGATAATGGACTTGACCCGTTCCAACGCATTATCTGGCCGTTCTTCCCACTAATCTGGCCGATCAAATTAATCTGGCCATTCAATCCACTTATCCGGCCGTTACAGGTCCGAATCTGGCCGTTCCAACGCATTATCTTGCCGTTCTTCCCACTAATCTTGCCGATCAAATTAATCTGGCCGTTCCAACGCATTATCTTGCCGTTCTTCCCACTAATCTTGCCGACCCATTTTATCTGGCCATTCAATCCGCTTATCCGGCCATTCCCGGTCCGAATTTGTCCGTTACACCGTATAATTTAGCCGGTCTTCCTACTAATCCGGCCAATCGATTTTATCTGGCCATTCACTCCGGTTATCCGGCCGTTTCCGGTCCGAATCTGGCCGTTCCAACGCATTATCTTGCCGTTCTTCCCACTAATCTTGCCGACCCATTTTATCTGGCCATTCAATCCGGTTATTCGGCCGTTCCCGGTCCGAATCTGGCCGTTCCACTCTATTATTTCGCCGTTCTTCCTACTAATCTGGCCGATCGATTTTATCTGGCCATTCAATCCGGTTATCCGGCCGTTCCCGGTCCGAATCCTGCCGTTCCACTCTATTATTTGGCCATTCTTCCTACTAATCTTGCCGACCCATTTTATCCGGCCATTCACTCCAATTATCCAGCCGTTCCAGGTCCGAATCCGGCCGGTCCACCGCATTATCTGGCCATTCCTCCTGCCAATCTATCTTAGCCCGCCTTACTCAGCGGTTCGCCCGCCCAATCCGCCGGCAGCGGCTCCTTTTCCTGCCCCGGTTTCCCTCAGCTGCTGATTAATCAAATATTTCCGGAGCTGTAGCAGGTCTTTTTCGCGGATGGACTTGATTTGGGAGCCGTACCGGAAGAGATGGGAGGGGAGTTCCAGCCGGTTTTGGACGGTGATATGGGTCTGCAGGATGTCTTCCTCATCTCTTACCTGCAGCCGCAGTTCATATGCGGTTTCTTTGGCCAGGGATTTTTCTGTTATAAATCCAAATCCGTTGAGGCTGATGTCGATAATACTGACCGCGGCCGGTTCCCGGTCTTTTATGTACAAGTGGCCGGTGATCTGGCAGGAGTGGCGGTAAAAGCGTCTCCGGTCGTTTGGTGCTTTTTCTTCCTGGATGGGGAGATACAAATACAGGTTGAAGTTTTCCTGTTTCAGCACATAGGCGTGAAAGGTTCTTCCTTCGAACTTGCATGTCAGCCGGTCGCCGAGGTCAATCCCGGCTGTGTCTTTTACGATGACGTTCATCAGTTCCCCTTCGATATGGTGGAGGGCTGCTGTAACCGGCCGGTGATCTTTCGTGAGTATGGTCATATAGTCCATCAGCTTGTTCCGCTTTCCAGGAATGCGAGCGGGTCTTTTTGATCCATATGATAGATTAATGGAGTGATGTTTCTGGTGATTGTATCCATTAGGAGGATGTCTTCTTCCTTCAGGCTTGCCGCGGTTTCTGTTACGATCAAGTATCCGTACGGCGCCTGGAATCCGCTCTCTGTATAGTCGTATTCATGCTGCCACTGAATCGGTGCAATGACGATTCCTGTGGATTCACCGAGCCGTTCGCAGAACTGTTCATCGGAAAAATACGCCGGCAGCCGGTCTGAAAAGTAATCATAGTATATTTCATCCCGGATGGTTCGCTGGATGCGGTCTTCAAGGAGAAAGGTTTCGCCTGTAAGGTCTGCGCCAATGCAGGCGGCAATCTCGTAAGCCTCCCCGTTGTCAAAAGCGAAAAAAGCTTTGCTTACCCCGAAGCCCAGTTCAAGGGTCGTCATCGACAGCTTCAGAAGCTCTTCCTTTGTTTTGCAGGAATTGATCGTCCGAATGAGCCGGTTGTACATCTGCAGGACGTTCAGCTTCGATTCCGCTTCCCGCTTCTGCTTTTCCTGCTTCTCAAACATCTGGGCATTGTTTAAGGCAATGTAGGTGGAGGAAGCGAGTGTTTCAATCAGCTCAATCGTTCCATGATCATATGGGGTGTTTTGCCTTGATTCGCTCAGCGTGACCATCCCGATCAGTTTTTCCTTCTGGATGAGAATGATATATTCCGCTTCCAGGTCGGCTAACACGGATGGATCCTTAAACAGCTCATTCAGCAGCTCCGGTTCTTCCTTGATGCGGATCACAATCCGGTCGGGACAGAAGAAGCGCTCTTTCATTTCAAGCTCAGCGTACCGGCACTGGAAGGAATGAACGTTGCGGTAGCCCTTTAATTTAATTTTATTGGTGAGAGGATCATAGATTCCGAAGCTTGTCACCCGGCTGCCTGACACTTCGCTGAATACATCCGTTGCCATTTCGTACAGCTTGCCGACATTGAGCTCGGACAGAAGGGCCTTGATGCTCTGGTTGAGGACGAAAAGGCTGAATACTTTGCGGTCCAGTTCCCCGTTGATCGTCTGGAAATCGAGAAACCGCTGGTTATTTTCAAGGGAGGCATTCACGAGGTTCATCATGATGGTCAGAACGAGTTCATCGTCCTTCGTGATGTCCCCCGCTGTCTTACCGTCCGTCACAATGAGCCCCACCAATCGGGTATCATTAATCAGGGGAATCACCCAGGCTGCGGAAAATCCGCGAATGAAGGCTTCAGAAAAATACTCTGGAAGCTGACCGGCTGAAAGCGGCCGGCCATAATAAAGAGGCAGCCCCTCCAGCTTTTCGTTAACCGGAATCTCGTATTCTTGCGTGTCGTATTCCTTCGTATGAGCGAGGATAAACCGCTCGCCGCTTCTTTTGAAAAGGGCGGATCGATGAAGGGTCAGAAGTTTGTTCGTAAATTCGAAGGCAAATTCAAATAAAGCGTTTTTTTCATACCTTTGGGTAAACACTTCGATCGCCTGAAGCAGGATTTCGTATCGATAGGATTTTTCAAGACTCATTCCGGATGCTCCTCATTCATATTTCAACTCGCGGCCTGTCGCGTAAAAAGTACCTTTCGTTAACGAATCTACCTTTTTCTTGATGTTTTTGATTTCAATATACGTTTCCGGGTAGGCTTTCTGAAAAATCGATATCTCCCCGTCTCCCTTGATTTCAAGCATTTTCACGAGCGACTGGCGTTTGTGTTCAAAGTGCGAGATTTCTTTCAGCTTCTCCTCATGGGCCTGCTTTAATTTTTCAAACTGAACGAGCTGCCATTCATTGAGTTTGCTTGAAAAGTTCTCATAGATTTCCATATGGCGCTGAATTTCCTCAACGTTCCGGATTACCTGCTTGTACTCGTTTAACAAAGATACATAGTCTTCCTGAAGAAGGGTCCGGTCAAAGCCTTCTACCTGAATGATCGTTTTCAGCTCAATCTTGTTCCCGATCTCATTGGCAAACACTTTTCCTTTGGCGATAATGTGGCCGCCGATAATCTTCCCTTTATGCTGTTCAGTAATGACATTTTTCGCAGCCAGGGTGCTTCCTTTCGCATAAAAGCCGATGTGGATATCCTCTCCCGCCTTTAGCTCACAGTCATTCGCATGCTTCACGAAGATGTTTTTGGCGGCTTGAATGGTGCCGCTTCCGAAGACCCCGCCTTTTATAAAAATATCACCGTTCAATGACTCAATTTTCCCGACCTGTCTGACGCCAAGCTCAGACAGCACCGCAATATCGATTCCTGCTGTTACCGAGAAGCCTTCCTGAACCGTCCCCTTCACCGTAACCGAGCCATCGAACTCAATGTTTCCGGTACCGATGCCCACATCCCCTTCAATGAGAAGGTGGTTTGCGATTGAAATTCTCCCGGCGGTTTTGGAGACGATTCCCTTGATGCCCGCTCTCAGGACGGTCTTTCCGTCTTCCTCCAGACTGAGAACCGACTTCGGATCATAGTGAAGTCTTTTATCCTTCCCTTTTCTCGGCTTCAGTTCCTCCCCGAGCACATTGACACCGCTCGTTCCTTCTGTCAGCGGAATTTTCTCTCCGAGCCAGTCCCCTTTTTCCACTTCATCGATGAAATTCATGTTATAGAAGTCCGCCTTGCCGGTCTCTTCTATCACGGGCTTTCTTTCGGAAAGTTCATAGTAGCGGATCACGGCATCCGTTCCGTCAGCGGGCTCCATTCCTTTCGCCACTTCGATCCACTTCATCGGGACCAGCTCTTTTTGAATCGCCTGAAGGCTTAGACCTTCAGTTACGCCCGCATCCGCCAGGACTTCCATCACCATGCCGGTCAAATCCCCTTGCATTCCGGTAAACTCTTCGGTACTTGCTAGAATTTTGACACTTGCGGACATTTTGTCTTTACTGACGGTATGGACGATCACCGGGAGATATTGGCCAATGTTTACATTAGAATGCGTTGCTTCCTCCAGTCCTTTTTTCAGATTGGGGAAAGAGGTAATAGAGATTCTGGGGTACAGTGTGAGCAGAGAATTAAAATCCGGGAGCGGATAGCCTGGTCTCGCCACGTTTAAGTAAACCGTATCACGTTCCACTTCCAGCTGAAAAAAATCATTCTTCGTCAGGATCATCATGCATCTTCCTCGAATCGTTTTATAGGTATTTTTACTTACAGATTATTAATTAGCTAAGTAAAATATATCACAAAACAGGACTTTTGATTTTAATTTACAGATATTTAACACGTAATTTTGATAATTAACTTAGGCAATTAAAACTAATTTTCGACAAAAAAAGAGTGAGAGGATTCAGCCTCTCACTTCTTTGACGGCCCTTCCAACTCACTCTCGTTGATCCAGCCAATCTCTTGAATATTAGAATAATGGTTTGTGTATCCCGTACCGTTGATTGTATCGACGCTGAAGCGGTCTTCCCCGCTTTCACTGTTTGGAATCCATCTGAAATCCAGAAAGGGATTCGCAAAAAAATCGGCTATTTCCATCCTTTGTCCAGCGGTGATTTCTCTTGCCGTTTGTTCCATTAGGATGCTCCACTGTTCCGGCATCTGCAGCAGTCCGTACGATTTCTCCTGAAGAGACACGCTTTTCTTCATCTGCACGTGCGGCGTGTATTCCCCGGTTTTGCCCGAAGATTGAAACGACCGATCTTTCAACATATAAAAATCCACTGATTTCAAGTGATTTTTCGGATGAAGGTTCCACACATAATAATAGGACGACGGATCATCCTTTCTCAATTTCCATATGGAAGGAGCGCCTTTCGTATCGATTCCTGCCACCGTCCAGCGGTGATTTCGCCAAACCCAGTAGCTGAGCCCATAATCATTCGCCTTGGATACAAAAGGAACGAGCACATGCCCGCTGTCCACCGGAATCGCATCCTGGATCTTGGCCGGGTACGATTTAGGATAGGCGCTTTTAATGCCTTCTTTTATCTCCTGCTCACTCGACGTAAAGGCAGCCGGCGGCGAAAAATAAAACCAATACACGAATAGCGATGCAGCCAGAGCGATTCCGACAAGAGTCCACCCTTTTTTCTTTGTCATTTAACCGCCTCCCGAAAGACCGATTCGCCGGAGCGGAAATACAGCTGCTTTTTTGAGGTGGTGATTAAAATCCCTTTTCCGTCTCTTTCTACATATAGGACAGAATCTATCCAGCTTCCCCATTTCGGAACGGTTCCCGCTAGCATATAAGGGAATCGCTCGCTGATTCCTTTCCCTTCCGCAGCATTCCGGACCGTTTCGTAGTACCACTCTTCACTTTGGCTATCGTCTTGCTTCCAAAGAGGCAGCTGTTTGATGAATGACTCCTTATTTAAACCGGGCTCCGCTGCAGATGGATGGATGGGAATGACATAGGCCTTCTCCACATTTGCGAGATACGTTGAAGGCTGATTTTCCGGGTACACGAGACGGTGAACCGGGAGGCTGATCAAATCGGCAATCAGGAAAAGAAACGCCGCGGCAAAGCCAAGCCATGTATATGGCCGGTAAATCTTCCACGTCTCGCCGGTTTTATGAAACATCCAATACAGAACCCCGACCCCAATCGGGATGATCGGCAGCTTATACTCTTCGCCGAACAGAACAAAATCTGTTGAAAAAGAAATAAGCCCTATGATCAGGACAATAAGAATCTTCCATCCTTTCGGTTTCACCTCTTGTTTCCTGTACACCCTGAAGACCAGAAAAGCGATCACGCCCAGCGCGATTACCGAAGCACCGATCGAGATGGGATCTCTTGGAAAATCTATTTGAGCCATCAAATTGAACACCTGCCCCCTACTGTATTCCGTTTCTGTTTCAGGCTCCGTCAAAAGGAAGTCCTGCTAAAATAGCAGATCGACTGTACCCAATCCATAAAACCTTATGTACGCCCCTGTTTCTGAAAAATGTATAGCATAAATAAAAACGTACAGTATGCTCGTTTTCTAAAAAATCCCAAAAATAAGCTCCGTTTTCTATACTAACAAAAATTCCTAATTCAGCAAACAAGAAAAGTACGCAACCAAGCAAAGAAAACCCCCGGCGCATACCGGGGGTTTTCCATTCTATTATTTCAGGTTCAAGGAAAGTCAGTATAAGCGAAAGGTGTTCTTCCCCTCTGCTTTTGCCCAATATAAAGCCTGATCAGCCTGCTTTAGGAGCGTGTCCAGGCTTGAGCCGGCACGTGCAATACCGATACTCACCGATAGCTTGTATTTTTCCAGGTTCGTATCCGTATGAGACAGGCCGTCCAGGAGGGATTTTGCGCGTTTTTCCATTTCTTCCGTGTCATAGAGGTCCGGGAAGAGAAGGATAAATTCATCTCCTCCCAGACGGGCGGCTATTCCGCTGTGCGGTTTCATGAACTCCTCGAGCCTGTGTGCGACCTCTTTCAGCAGCCGATCGCCCGCGTCATGCCCGTATGTGTCGTTTACTTTTTTAAAGCCGTCCAGGTCCAGGAAAAACAGCGCTCCCCTGCCGCCTTTATAATCATCGAAATACCGGTGCAAAAACTCACGGTTGTACAAACCGGTCAGGGAGTCCCTGTACGCTTTCCGCTCAAGCTCCAAGTAAAAGGCAAACATTTTCGCGATTCGCTGAAACATCTTAATGCTCTTCACATTGAATTCGGATGCAGCCTTATCGACCGCACACAGCGTTCCAAACGTCTCTCCGTTCGCAAGCGTAATGGGTACACCCATGTATGAATGAATGTTTCGTTCCAAAAGCAGCGGCTGCAGGGCCCCAAGCTGGTATTCTTTCGTCATGTCTTCAAAAATGAGCGGGGTATTCCGGTTAAAATCCATTTGATTGCAAGCGGTCTCAGGGAGGTTTACACGCATCCCTTCCTTCACATTGATGCTTATATGAGAATCGAGAACTTTAAGAATAATCTGCTCCGTCTCGGTTAACGTACTGATAAAAATCAGCTTGTCCGGCATGAACTCGTTCGCCATCTCCAGAATATCTGCGGCTAATTCATCAAAACCCTTATACATTTGCAGTTCGTTTAATGGAATGCCCATTCGTACGACCCCCTATTTTCCTCATCCGTTGATATTATACGAATAAGCGAAAAAAATAGAAAGAGGAATTTGATGTTTCTGTCCCTGATCAGCAGTTACATGCCTGAATTCAATAACTCCTTCAGTGCAGACAATAAGATGGCTATTTTTCTGCTGATCTCCGCATGTCTTTGGGCCACCCCAGGCTGGTGGACCATGCCGGACAGGTATGTTTCGATCAAGGACTGGATATCCTCTTGCGGAAGGCGGGGATGAAAGACCGCTTTCTCTATTTGACTGGTCAGAAATGCGCTGAACTGTCCGTGAATATACTGCAGATTCGAGACATCGTCCAGCTGATCTTTCACTTTTTTGAAGCGTTCAGGGTCTTTTCCGTACATGGCCTGAAGCTCATAAAAGAAGGATCCATGCTCCGTCAACGATTCCCGGATATACTCCCCTATATAAAGGAGGAAAGCTTCCAGCTTATCCATCGGCTCTTTCTCATCCTTTACCAGGCCGTCCACCTTTTCTTTTACAGAATGACTAAGACTCTCCTTGTTGAGCAGAGCCGCAAATACATCATCAATACCGGAAAAATATTTATACACCCCGCCCTGGCTCATCCCGGATTCGATGACGATATCCCGCATGGCTACTTCATAGATGGGCTTTGTGCTGCATACACGCTTCGCCGCGGCAAGAATCTCTTGTTTCTTTTTTTGCAGGTGTTCCTCATTTACTTTCGGCATGAACCATCTTCTCCTTGTCATTAAAGGTATGAATCGTCTTCATGATCAGATTCGCTGCCTTTTCAGCTCCTTTTTCAGCTCTCACTCTCTCCCCTATTTCCTTCGCTTTAGCCAGAACTTCGCCTGTCTGGGAGTAAAGAATCGTATCGGCCAATTTTTCTGCGGTTAATTCCTTCCGTGGAATCGCCTTTGCGCTGACACCCAGTTCATTCATCCTTTTCCCCCATGCGAACTGGTCATTTCCAAATGGAATGACAGCCTGAGGAACCCCTGCCCTTAAAGCGGCGGCCGTCGTCCCGGCTCCTCCGTGATGAACAACACCGGACATCTGCGGGAACAGCCACTCATGGGGAGCGCCGTTGAAAAAGAAGAGGTCCTTCGTATTCTCTCCCTTTTCCAGCCCTCCGCCTGTATGAATCAATCCCCGTTTTCCCGCAGTCTTGAGCGCTTTAACGACACGTTCTGTCGCTTCGGCCGCCTGATCCTTGCCCCCGACGCTTCCGAACCCGACATAAACCGGGGGCTCTCCGTTCTTTAAGAACTGCTGCAGTTCCTCAGAAGGCTCATACTCTTCATGGTCTTCAATAAACCAATACCCGAATGAATAGACATGGTTTGGCCAGTCACGCGGAACCGGAAACACACTCGGACTTAAGGAGACAAGCGTTGGACTTTCTTTCGTACGCTGCCTTGGATAAGGACTCCCGAATCCTTCCGGAAGCTTTCCGTACCTCTTTTTCCAATACATCTTTAAAGCCGGGTTCGACATC
This sequence comes from Bacillus sp. FJAT-42376, assembly GCF_003816055.1. NCBI lineage: Bacteria > Bacillati > Bacillota > Bacilli > Caryophanales > Bacillaceae > Bacillus > Bacillus sp. FJAT-42376. The sequence goes on along the minus strand of NZ_CP033906.1, from coordinate 1,033,414 downwards.
TTCCAGAACCCCATTTCAAAAATCCGGTGGGTCACTTTATTGATCATTTTACCGAAACGGACGCGGTCATAAAAGATTATCGCCGGGTATTCATTCGTTGGCGTCATCGGAAAAGGCGAAGCCAAAATGCTCGGAATTCCCATTTCCTTTGCGGCAAAGTATCCAATGGAGGCGCCCGGGTGGTACACAATCGCATCCGAACCGTCGCACGCTTTATGCAAATCTTCCTGACTCTCTATCATTAAGTCCATCAATTCTTCGTTTTTCAGGCTCGTAAAAAATGCGAGCGGATTGTCTGCTTCTTTTACCATCCCGCTCTCGATAATTTTCGCCACATCTCCCCGGAGCGGAGCAAAATCAAACCCGTACCCCTCTATAAGAGTGCGATACGATTGTGACGCTGCAATTCGAACTTGAAAACCCTTTTTCTTCAGCTCCAGCCCCAATGCAATAAACGGCTGTGTATCCCCGCGGGTACCTGTGGACAGCATGCTAATCAGCATCTATATAACCTCCTCGAGATTAAAAACGACATCGTTGTTGTTTATCAATATAAAACAGATTGGTTTTGCCTGTCAATAAAAACGATAAATGTGTCGTTTTTTTACCTAAAAAAAAGAACTTCCCATGTCAGGAAGCCTTCATTGACCCTCTCCAAAAATCGCTACATACTGATTTTGCAGCACAAACCGGTCCGATTTCCATGCCAGCGTATTCTGGACATATCCCAGGGCGTCCGCATTGTATCTTCCCGCCGCCTTTTGATACGCCAGCAATTCATACACTCCATTCGAATCAAAATCCACAGGATACAGGCCGCTCAATGGATTGACGAATCCCTCTATAGGCGTTTTCAGCTTGCCGTTCCGGTCATAGATTTCATTCAAATACTCTGGATCCCTTAAAGAAATATCGATCAGGTAAGTCTGATTGTTTGTCTTGCTCACCAGTTTCACCTTGTAATCATCCTGATACGTGACCTCATATTCGAACTGTCCGTTATACCTCTGGGAATCAAAAAGCAGCCGGGGTTTATTTTGGAGAAACGAATAAAGATCATCATACGTAAACGCACCGCTTCCACCCGATTCGATCCTGATCAAAATATCGGCAATGCCATCCCCTGTAAAATCCCCGAGAAACAGGGTCGGGTTGTAGCCGGCATTTTCCTTGAGCTGAACCCTTGTGGCTGCACCCGTTCTTCCATCCTGTACAAGAAGCGTGATGTTTTGAATAAATGGACTGTCTGCTGTTTTAATCCCGGTCAAATACACATTGTCCGGCACCCGGTCCCCTGTGACATCTTTCCTCGCAAACGCGACAACCTGCGGCTGACTGGCTCTAGCATCATAAGTGTACATAGCTTCCCCCCATAATCGCTGATATGTATTCTATGGGCGGTTTGGGGAAAGAGTGATTTTCCAATCTAACAAAAAAAAGCCCCAAAAAGGCATTTTTATTGCTTGAACAAGACTTTCGCATCTACATAAAACTCTTCAAACAAACTCGATTGAATAATCCCTATTTCTTTCACTACATCTGTTTGCACATATTGCTCATTTTTAGAAAGCGTGTAAACCTGGATCGTATGAATGAGCGGATTCACAATCCAGTATTCCTGGACCCCGTACTGCATATACAGATTTAACTTCGTTACCAAGTCATGCGATTGGTTGGAGGGACTAATAATTTCTATAATTAAAGCAGGAATTCCAGTATATCTACTCTCACTTAACCCGGATTTATCACAGATGACCGAAAGATCGGGAATAACCACTTTGTTTTCCGATCTTTCTTCTTTCGATCATTCAATATCAAACGGAGCATGAAAGACTTCACACTCTTTTCCTTCTAAAAGCTGGTACAGCTGCACAAATAAGCGGCCTGAAATTCGCTGGTGAATGGTTGATGGAAAAGGAGTCATGAATACTCCTCCATTTATAAATTCCATCAGCGTATCACTTTGTTCGCGTTTATAATACTCTTCAATGGATACATGGTTTTCTTTAGGCATACTCATCCCTTTTTGATGAATTCTACTCTTCCCAATTATATCAGGATTGTGGATCATTTATAAACTGAGCTTGGCAGTCCTTTTGTGCTAACTGTTAATAAGCTGTGGAAAAATTCGCAAAGAAATTCAATTGCAGAAACGAACTTAATAAAGATAGGATCTAATTATCCACCTCCATCCAAAACAGACAGGTTCATTCAATCAAGTGTCTTTTTATAACAAATTAAACAGGTTAAATTTAAATGACAAAACTAGTGAAGGAGTTACTATGGTTACCTATTCCAAAAATCATCTTAAGCTGCATATTTTCGGTGAGAATGATATTGAAGGATTACTATCTTTATCGCAGTCCATAGGGTGGGATTATGACAGAAGCGATATTCAGACCATTTTATCTTGCGGAAAAATTTTTGGACATAAAAATGAGTTGGGCCAAATTGTATCAAGCGCCGCAATCATTCCTTACGACACTGATTTAGCTTCGATCGGGATGGTCATTGTAAATCCGGGATATAGAGGACAAGGTCTTGGAAAAGACACGACTAAGGCATGTATAGATTCTGTATCTGCTCAAACATCGATTATGCTGATTGCTACACCTGAAGGCAAGCCTATGTATGAAAAAATGGGATTCAAAGTCGTCGATGATGTACATAAATTCATTTGTATGAATTATGTACCTTCTGATGGTTTTCCTGATGAAGGATTAAAAGCAGAGGTTTTACAGGATGATGAGTTTGAAAAAGTTTTCGAATTAGACAAATTTGCATTTGGCGATTTTCGGCGGAAATTCCTTACAAATAGAATAAAACAGTCCCATCAATCTCTTGTATTGAAAAATGAAATGGGAGACGTGCTTGGTTTCGGTCTTTCTGTCTTAGGGCCATGCCATTTACTTTTAGGTCCGATTGTTGCCCCGAATGACAGAGCAGCCGCCTATCTGCTTCATCAATTGGCCCTTAATCACAAGGGAAAGCTAAGGATTGATCTGCCAGCCAGGAATGAGAGGTTTATGAATCACTTAAGAAACAGCGGTTTTGAAAAAGTCAGCCAGCCTCCAGTCATGATCATCCATTCTGATAGCATGCCTACTAGAAACAGCCATTTGTATGGTATTGCTGCACAAGTTTTTGGTTAAAAGATCATTCTCTCAACAGTGTGGATAAATCGATTTCATTAAACTTTTAAATTCCTATTACACGGCCTGTTATTAAACTGTGGAAACATGCTGCTCAGCAAAACTTATCCACAGTCATCTGAAGCTTAGTGGATGGACTGAACATGCCGTTTTTAGCCTGATGGTCCTTCTGCAAAGGATTGGAATTCAAAAAAGGAAAGCGCTTTTCCCGCTTCCCTCATTAGCATTTGAAGTTGGACCCTCTTACCCCGGAATAGCAGGAACCGGAATTCTTATATCGGGTTCGTCATTGATAAACGTAATATTGATGGACCCCATGATTTCTTTTTCCCTATTTGCTTCAACCAGATTTTCCCGACAGCTTTTATGCATTTTACAGAAAAACCATAAAAACGGGAGAAGGAGAGTCGAATGAACAGGCGGCTGCCTTAGCGCTCGTACTGGTAGAAGGAATCGCGCTGCTTGAGTCACTGGACTTCGATCCCATCATATTGAAGGCGATTGAAGGGATCGAGAAGGGGAATGGATTTAACTCGTGAGTTTTCATGAGGAAGGAGTGGTTGCGTACACTCCTTTTTTTCATCAGAAAAGAAGGATATAGAATGTCCATCTTGAAGTTCCAATAAAGATTACTTTTTGTTAGAGGGGGTTTTTGAATGACAACCAGCCGGACCCATCCTAAGGCGGATGAGTTTCTCAGCAAAGCCGACAAGTGGAAGAAAGAATATGAGACCCTGAGAAAATTGGTTCTAGATTGCGGGCTTACAGAAGATTTCAAATGGATGCATCCATGTTACACACTTGACGGGAAAAACGTCGTTTTAATCCATGGTTTCAAAGAATATTGCGCCCTTCTGTTCCATAAGGGGGCTTTACTCAAAGACCCCCATGGCATTCTGATTCAGCAGACGGAGAATACGCAGGCGGCGCGCCAAATCCGTTTCACAAGCGTTCAGGAAATTGCCGATAGAGAAGCGCTTCTGAAAGAATACATTCATGAAGCGATCGAAGTGGAAAAAGCCGGTCTGTCCGTGAAAGGAAAAGAGAAGACCGAATACACGGTTCCAGAGGAATTTCAGAACAAATTAGATGAGCTTCCTTCTTTAAAAACAGCTTTTGACGCATTGACCCCAGGGCGGCAGAAAGCCTATATTGTTTATTTTACAGCACCTAAACAATCGAAAACCCGTGCATCAAGGGTCGAAAAGTACATCCCACAAATCCTGAACGGAAAAGGATTAAGAGACTGCACATGTGGATATTCTCAAAAAATGCCTTCCTGTGATGGATCACATAAGAATATTTCCCATTCGCAATAAAGCGGCTTACAGGAAATGCCCAGCTGAGCTAAACTCTCTAGTCCATCATTCAAAAGAAGGAGTCATTGCTCAGTTGAGCTGAAATCATAAACCGATGATTAATCCCAGACCTTGGGGCGGTCAATGTCCATTGTTCTCATATAGTCCAACAGCTGACCAGTGTGAACAGACTCGTGGTAAGCGATACGCAATAACATATCCCCAAGCGTCCTGATGTAGCCTGCATCCGAACGATCAATTTGGATGTTTTCTAAATCATTTGCAGATATGGACATAACATACTTTAAAAATTCTTCACGGTATGGCTGAGCGAATGCAAGTTCATCTTCAACGGTTGTAAATTCCTTCGCCTCAAAGGGATTGATTAAATCAGATAACGACTGACTTCCCCTCCTGATGAGAATGTGGTGATAAAAAAATTCACTTTCAACTGCGTGCCTAATCATTTCAGCACAAGTAAGAGCCTTTTCATCCGGCCGCCAATCAAGCTTCTCTTGGGGAATCGCTTTCCATACTTTTATACTCCTGCGTCTGACTTCTTTAAAATTTAAAACAAGTAAATCAATAGCATCCATTTCCATTTCCTCCCCTTATTTACTAACAGGTAAAGTATACCAATATCGACCAAGTGTGTCTTCTGCACCGCGAAGTTCGATTGCTCTAAAAAAATATTTAGTGAATACAGATAGGAGGCAAAGTGTTTTGAGAGCAGAAATGGCAATTTTATTTGTATTAGCCGCTGGGATAGCAGGATGCAGCACGGCTCAAGCCGGGAATCCAGTAAAGATCACCAAGGAAATGGACGAAGCCGTTTCAGCAGGAATTTTAGATAAGACCAATTCCTTTACTGATACCAAATCCGCCCGTGAATTTGAAGCTCACAAAATCTATGGAGCCGGGGAAAAAGACGGAGTCATTTCTGTATATACGTATACCCAATATGAAGTTTACAATAAAGGGGAGAAAGTTGGGGCAACAGGCTACTCTACACCTGTATTGGTTAAACTCAAAAAAGAAAATGGCAAGTATCAGGCCATGGAATACAAACAGCCCGGGGATGGATCGGAATACCAACCCTCGATTGAAAAGATGTTTCCAAAGGATTATGCACAGCAGGCATTAAAGGACACGGGCCATATACCTGAACTGGGCGGAATGATTAAAGCACAAGCTAAAGAATGGTCCTCTGAAAATTAATCAGAGAAGAAACATTTGGACTTTTTATTGTTTTAGCAAGCATTGGGATCCAGGGTGGCAATGAATTCATTTTGCAGGCAATAGGAATTGGGCATTCATCATCATAGGGATAGATTGGAGCGATGAACATGATGTACCTATGCTTAGGCTACTTAAATTCAGCAAAAATGGACGCCCGTCCTAAGGCAGAGATTGAGGCGGTTATGAGTCAATGCCAGCCTCATCTTGATGAATTCTACAGGAGCGGCCAGGTCCGGATGGATGCTGGTGTCGAATTAGAAATGATCGGTTTGCAGCGGGAGAACGGGCAGATCGTGGTTACGGACAGTTCAAGTGCAAAAACAGAAGAATCACTGGGCAGTGTATTCCTTCTTGAAGCAAAGGACATGGAGGATGCGATTCGGGTAGCCTCCCTTCATCCAACCGTGCAAATCCCGGAAGGTGAACACTTTGACTGGCGTATTGAAATCCGGCCTGTTCACTATTTGAAGCAATAATTGGAGGAGAAAAATATGGACGTTTTTACAGACTATTTAGCAGGCATTGAAAATTCCGAGCATCGCAGCCGGACAGAAGAGATTCTATCCTGGATCTCAAACCAGTTCCCGAATCTGCAGCCGCAGATCAAATGGAATACCCCCATGTTCACGGATCACGGCACCTTTATCCTTGGTATTGCAACTGCCAAGCAGCACTTGAGCGTTTCCCCCGAGGAAGCAGGAATCGCGCACTTTGCCGGTGATATTTCAAACGCCGGATACAGTTTTACAAAAGGACTGTTCCGCATTCCTTGGAATAAGCCGGTTAACTATGAATTGCTTGAGAAAGTGATTGCGTTTAATATTCAGGAAAAGGCGGACTATACGCATTTTTTCCGGAAATGAGCCCTCTAGGATAAGACGTTCTCTTCGACAAACAACGGGTGGTGTCTGACACCGCCCTTATCCTACAAATCCAGTTCGGTCGGCTTCTGTAATTTCCCGGATTACTTTACATGGGACACCAGCTGCAATGACATTAGCCGGAATACTTTTTGTAATCACACTGCCCGATCCAATGATTGTATTTTCTCCAATCGTTACACCTTGATTAATATGAACGCCTGCACCAATCCACACGTTATCCCCAATACGTACAGGCTTGGCATAACATCCGCCTGCGGCTCTTTCCTTAGGATCTATTGCATGATTCGAGGTATAAATTCCAACTCGAGGTCCAAACAAAACATTGTCCCCTATATGGATATCTGCCCCGTCCAGCATGACGCAATCAAAATTAGCATAAAAATGATCCCCTATCGTAATATTAAACCCGAATTCACATCTGAAATTCGGTTCTAAATGAACGCCTTTCCCCATGCTTTTCACTAGCTTTTTTAAAAGCTCTTCCCTTTCATGCTGCGGTTTGCTAAAGCTATTATTGTACTCATTTGTAAGGAAAACTGCATCCTCTCTTGCCTTAATTAGTTCAGGAGTTAAATCGTTGTACATTTGACCTGTCAGGATAAACTTTTTCTGTTCTTCTAAATTCATTGGAATTCCTCCAGACAATTTGTTCTCTCAAGTGCTCATGATTACAAGATACCATACCTAGCCTCTCAGGAATAAAACCCCGGTGCACACGCCACCGGGGTTTTGCCTATTTTTTGATCAGGTCCTTTTTGTTGATCGGGATTTTCAGCTCCATCTCTTTATAGAGGACTGGGTTTACATTCGGGCTTGATAAGTAAAGATCGTTTCTAAGTCCCGTATTAAATTCTGCTACTTTTTCATTTTCATTGCTGGTGATGTTTTTGAATAAGTTTTGATCTAATAGATCCTTCCTTGACTCGCTTTCATAATTTCCAATGGTGAGATGAAAGAACCTGATTCTCAGTTCTGGAAGATCGCCTTTTACTTCATAATAAATTTTTAACCGTTTTTTATCCTTTGATTCCTCAATTTTGTTTACTACAATCGATTTATCGTTCTGCGGGAAGACCATTGGGAGCGGATCTGTGATTCTTTTTACAGTAATCTTTCCTTGATCAGGGTTGTTTTCGGCATCATTATACGTGAACGGCTGCACTGCAATATAAGATGGAATGCCATCTGCCGGGGCAAACCTTCCGATGCATCGAAAAATAGATTTGCCGTTCTTTTCTTCACCAGACAACTCTATATCCCCGAAACCAGCAAGCAGATTTCCTTTATCATCTAATATTCTGTATTGAGATCCTTTGAAAGCATCTTTGCCCTTTGATTCTTTTACAGCTGTTACCTCTGTTACAGAAGGGGCAAGAATGACCTTATCCACACTTAGTTTGGTCGCATCCTTTGTCACACTTTTTTTCGGTTTAATGGTATAGATTTCCCCTTTTTTATCAACCGGAATTGAGAATGCCCAATTCCCCTTTGTCCCTCTTGCCTTATCAAACGCGGCCGTTTTACGAGCTTCCATGAGGTTCTGATTTCCGTAAAATTGCAGCTTCACTTCAAATTTTTCCGGCAGCTTCTCCTTGATAAAGAAGCTTGTTACGCCACTGAAAGAGTGAGCTTCTTTTTCATAGGCGTTGAGTTGTGACTCAACTGAATCGGTTGTATCGGAAACATCGATCCCCTTCCCATTCACCGTAATCTTCGGATTATGAACAGGGCCGACAAATTTTGTCTTTGATTGAACTTCATAGCCGATGGCCATCCGGTATCCGTCGTACATGATTTCTTTGATGGTTACCTTGATGCCGCTGCTCTCGGATGTTTGGTTCACCTTCTGCGGATCATTTTTTTGGCTCCAGGCGACAAGCCCCGGATCGTTGGACTGGCTCAACAAGGTATTCGGCTTTGGTTTTCCCGCTTCAATCTGATCTTTTATAGGCGACTGCATCAATAAAACAAACAGGATGGCGGCTGCAGCCATCGTGGTCAGAATAACAGATGGAAACTTCTTCTTGCGCTTTCGGCCGCGGTTTTGTGTTTCCCTTACTTCCTTCATTACCGCAAGCTGATCCACCTTATCGAACTTCATCGAACCGAATTCCGTTTGATCCATTTGTTCTTTGAATTTATTCATTAAATAATTCCTCCTCTTTAATGAGGGGTGCAAGTTTTTTCCGGGCACGGTCGAGCCGTGTTCTTACCGTGCTCTCAGGTACTTGGAGCACTTCCGCTATTTCTGCAGCACTCAGCTCCTGATAATAATAGAACATAATGACTTCCCTGTATTTAACCGGGAGCTTGAAAATACAGTCCTTCAGCCATTCTGAAAATTCTCCATCCATAAGAGCTCTTTCCGTCTGGTTCTCATGATGGGGAGCTTCCTTCATGTAATGGACCGGGAAAACCCTTCTCACATAAGCACTTCTTAAATGGTCTTTGCATTTATTGGCGGTGATCCGGTAAAGCCACGTTTTAATAGACGAGTCCCCTTTAAAGGACGGGAGATTCAAATAAAAAGAGACAAAGGAGCTCTGGACCAAATCCTTGGCTGTCTCCTGATTTTTCACATACGAGTAGGCCAACTTTAAAAGGTCGGTCCCATGTTCCTCCATCACTTGTCTGAAATAGTCTTCACGCTCATCCGGATGATCAGCTTTTGTATCAATGGGAATTTTTTTGCCGGCATTCATTGGTTTCCCCCTTTCATTCATTAGACGGAGAGAAGCAGCGGGGTTTCTCATTTTTTGTAAACTTTTTGGCCAGCACAGCAAAATAAGCAGAGGGTTCTGCCTGCCTCTGCTTATTTCGCTGTGCTCCAGGCGTTTTTTACGACGAATAAAAGGCCTTCCTGTTTCCCTCTATATTCTCAATAAGGACTTCACCTATTTTTTCCAAACCCTCTTCCCTTTCATATTTTACCAGATTATAATTGTTCATTATGATGTCATTCTGTTTGTTTTGGAGGAGCCTATATGCCTAAAGTGGAAATGGATCACGTTCAGTTAAACTATGAAGTCCGCGGTGAGGGGCCGCCTGTTATATTCCTTCACGGACTGGGCGCCAGCTGGAGAATGTGGGAGCCGCAAATCGACGCCTTTTCCTCCAAGTATCAAATGATTATGGTCGATTTAAGAGGCCACGGGGAATCAACAAAGACGTTCCCTGACAATACGTTCTCTGCACGGGTGATGGCAGAGGATCTTAAAATGCTATTGGATGAACTTCATCTTTCGAAAATCCATTTGGTGGGGTTATCGTATGGTTCGGTCACAGCCCAGCTGTTTGCACTGAAATATCCCCATTATATAAATAAATTGGTCCTGTCGAACGGATACAGCGAGTTTCCCTCCAAAGTGTCCGGATGGGTATTGAAGCTTTCCAACGCGATCTTTAAAAGGCTGTCCTATGATACCATCATCAACCAGATGATGAAGGTTTACGGAAAAGACGAATATACGAAAAGCGTGCTGAGGAACTCGTTCACTTTTGACAAGGACATGTTTATCCTGGCGAAAAATTCAGAGTTCCCCTACCATACGGACCAGCTGCACCGCATCACCTCTCCGACACTTGTGATGGGCGGTGAAAAGAAAGTGATGGGCGTCGATGAAAAGAAAGGCTCCCAGAACCTGTTCGCCCATATTCCGGATGCCGTGCTTGTGTTATTTAAGGACGCGTTCGATCCGCTGAGCACGATGAGGAAGGATCTGTTTAATGAGATGGTGCTCGATTTCCTGGAGGGCAGAGAATTTAAGAGCCATGACGGGGTGACGGTGTACCGGAAAGAACCGGTGAAGATCTAGCATCGTGTAAAGTTGCCACTGCAGGCTCCTGAAAGAGGAAAAGCAGGAGAGGATGGCGGCTCCTAGTTGAAGGCTATTCAGAAGACAGTCACGTTCAATCAAAACAAAGGGGAGTGAAAATCAATGTTTGATTTTCACTCCCCTTTTTAACAGGAATCTTGTTATAGTCTTGGATCTACCGGATCGGTTTCCATCGCAGGCTGGATGAGTTTCTCCATTGTTTTTCAAATAAAAACTTGCCACTAAATAAAGACTGCCTCACTGGAAGAACATATCACCTGACTTTTGATTATAATCACTTTTTTTGGCAGTTAATTTCCAAGATCTTCTGATAAACTAAACTTATCATAATTTACCTATTCGTTGAACAGGAGGATACCGCTATTATCAATCTGATTGGATTTTTGCTGTTTTGCCTTCTCTTTGTTACTACTGTTCTATTAATCATTCTGTTTTTATTTAATCTCACTCTTTCCATCACCAAGAAGAAGCCCTTCCCAAAAAAATGGCTTGGTGCCGCTTTGACAGGTTTCGTTTTAGTAGTTGGGATTATTCTGTATCAGACCATTTCTTCACCTTTAACAAGATTGACCGGCAGGCTATGCAAAAAGGTCCCGGACCTATATCATCCCCTTCAGAGACATACACAGCGAATGCTTTTTATGAGCTCTATGGAGGTGCCGCCGGGGGAGTGAATGTGTGGGTTGAAATCACAGAGAATAATGAGGCAGGCAATATCAAAACCATCTACTATAGTGATGCAAAAGATGATTTTTCAATGAAATGGATGGATGAAGATACCCTCTATATCCTGAATGACAATCCGGAGTATCCCGATTCGGACCGGAGTATCAAGTTGGATGTGACTAAAGAAATTTACGATGAAAACGGGCGGGCTTGTCAGAGCCTGCTGATGAAGGATGAGTATGAGAAGTGTTATCAGGATTGATCCTTGAGGAATTGAGCGGACCGCGATCAGCCTTGATATGGACATGAAAGCGGTTTGCCGCTCTGGTGAAAATGTGAACATCGAAGTGCAGCAGCTCAATAAATGCAATATGGTTGAATCGGTCGGCCCCCTGCAAATACTGCAGGCATTTATAAGCCTTCATGGCAAAGAAACTTGAATGGCATTCTTCAGCATGTCTTCCCCTCCTTATATAATGGTCACATTCGAAAGGTTGGCTTCAATCCCTTTTAGCGCAGCGAAGGTCAGTTTATCCATCATGGCGCCGTCAAAATTGACCGTTTTAATGGCGCGGTAATATTTCTTAGAAAGGACACCGCCCTTAAAAGAGACATTCTTAAGAGTAGCCCCCTTGAACGAAACATTTTCGAGCCCTGCCTTGTCAAACTTGACGCCGATAAACGTCTGGCCGTCAAAACGCAGTCCTGTCAGGTCGGAGTAAGTAAAGTCCACCCCATCAAAAACACAGTTTTCAAACGTGGTTTTTTTGACGTCACATGCATTCAGCATGACATCTGTCAGCGTTGCATCTTTGAATGTTGCTCCGGCAAGCCCTGACTTACTGAAGTTCGTGCGGACCAGGATTGTTTTTTGGAAGGCTGCACTCGTCAAATCAAGAGTCGAAAAGTTGCAGTCTGTTAAATTGGCGCTGTTAAAATTTGCTTCGCGAACATCGCTTGATTTAAATGTGCTGCCGGTCAAATCCGCTCCGGTAAAGTCAGACCCCCGCAGCGCAGTGGAGGTAAATTTCCCATTATGCGCGGTAACACCTGCAAAGTCACTGTTTGCCAGATTGCTCGCACTCAGGTTTGTAATCACCTGACGCTCAAGTGAACGCGAGAGATTCGCGACCTCCAGTACCGTTTGTTCGATGTCACCGATGCTGTCAATGGTTATGGCCAGGGCCGTTTCATCGTCCTTTCCTTCTTTCTTGAGTTCGCTAAAGCGCTCCTGAAGGTCAGACAGCAAATCCGCCTTCAGCTCATCCACACTCTTCACTCCATTGTATGGAGCGAATACACCCTGCACATATTGGTTCAGCTTCTCATTCATACGGTCACTTCTCCCTTATAATAATTTTTCGAGAACCTTCTTGGCATACTCCCAATTGTCGATGTTGCTTGCGTAAGTTGACTTCCCCTTTTCGGTTATCCTGAAATATTTGCGCCGTCCTCCCTGTGATTCATCGCCCCAGTACCATTCAATGTCACCGTCTGCTTCAAGCCGCCGGACGCTTGAGTACATGGTCGCTTCCTTTAATTCATACTCCCCGCCAGAGCGTTCAGCAATCAGCTTTACAATCTCATACCCATAACGATCCGCTTCAGATAAGACCCGTAAAATCATCGTATCCGTATGGCCCCGCAGCAGGTCGGATGTGATTTTGCTCTTGCTCATCTCATCACCTCCTCCTTACCAGTATTATGCAATAAAGTACTATGAGTGTCAAGGTAATGTTTTAATTATATTAATTTGATGGAAACACCTATTTTATGCATTTATTTTTGTGAAAATAAAAAAAGCCCCCAGTCCGCTGCCGGAAGAGCTTTTAGGAATAGGAGACGGGCCGCTGGCTAGTTGGTTCAGCCGATTTTGCAGGTAGTCAAAGTCACGTCCTTACCTTTAGTTAAATCAATTGATCTCGAAAAAAATACGGTAAGAGAAAAGGCACAGGCACTTCTTAAGTTTACTGTGCACACAGGGTTATTAGTCTACAACCTCCCATCATTCCAAAAATTACTCACAACATGCTGCTTCGGATTATAGGGCACCAGTACGTATCCTCTCGATTTCAGATAATCAATAATCTGGGGCAGCGCCCGAACGGTTTGCGGCCGCTCATGCATCAGGATGATGATGGGCTTATTTTGTCTTTCCACGGATGGCACGGCATTTTTAACGTTCCTGATAATGGTGCCGTATTGACTGGTTTTATATCTCCAATCGTTGCTGTCAATCGTCCAGTCCCACATTTTAAAATGATACCGCACGAGCCAGTCTCTATAGGCCTTCGTCATATACGGCTTGCTGCCATAAGGCACTCTGACCAAATAATGGTTAACCTTAACCACCGACTGCAGTGTTTTTCGTGTCGCTTCCATTTCCAATGCCACATTTTTAGGACTGCCCCGGTACAGCTTCTTCACACTGTGGGAAACACTATGCAAGCCGATATAATGCCCTTCCCTGTTCACTCTGTTCATACTCGTCCTGTAAGCTCTAATATTCGGCTCCACCGCGAAAAATGACGCTTTCACCTGTTTCTTTTTTAAGATATCCAGAATTTGCGAGGTATATCTGCTCGGTCCGTCATCAAATGTGATATAGGCGACCTTGAGCTTTGCGGCAGGCTTAAGGGTGATTTCTCCCTTCACCGAACCTTTAGATAGCTGTATGTTTCGGGTTTGTTCAGCTGCGGTGACATGACTGTGTGACGCCGAGATCCACAACGCGAAAATCAGAAAGAAAACGAAGAACCGGACGAATTTCATCTTATTCCTCCCAATGTAGAGAAATTTCCCTGCCGAATGATTATATTGGTGAGGAAAGCAAATTAGTCCGGTGGATTGGTTGTTTTTACCTAAAAAGAATCTCTATGTCCTTTCAATGGAAATCATGTTTGATAAATAGATGGACTCAGTAACGGTGAGAATAACGTTTAATATGTTACAATTTTTCACAGCGCAAGATTACTAAGAAAGGATCCGCCGAAATGAAGAAACGTTTGAATTATGCCGCTCTAATTTTGCTCGTTTTACTGCTCACAGGTTGTACAAGTGAGGATAAATGGGAGCGCTCAACGAAAGCTTCAGCAGAAGCAAGAAGGGAAGACCCTTTATCCAGCTATTCTTCTAAACAGATCGAATATGCCAGAGTCTGGCTGCAGCTTGGACCCAATCAGGAGATTGATGAATTAAATGTTCACCTTCTCTCCGCCGGAACGCCGCTTAATCCTGATGACAGCACCAGTGCTGCCTATCCTGAAGATGTGATCCAATTAGCAGGTTCCCGACTGGCAGATGGCTCCGTCACATACAGAGGGAATGGTGACGGCACGATCAATGTTTACAACGTCCCCTTGCGATGGGATGGCCAGTACCCTGCCGGCAAGAAATTTTATGAAGAGATCATCGACAATACAAAATTGGTTTCGATCGATAAGGGCAATCCTGATAAAATAGTAAAGCTCATCAACAAGATGAAGATCGTGGAGGGGTTTTAAGATCATTGCCCCTATATGAATAAAAGCAGGTTCCCGCTTATATGGGAAACCTGCTTCTTCTTAACTATGACACGAGAACTGTACGTGTTCCACCAAGCTTATTTACCAAAATTATCAAGCAATGCCCGCACTTCATCCGTCGATTTCGTGTTCATCAGCTTGCTTCGCAATTCAGCCGCTCCAGGGAATCCCTTTACATAAATTTTGAAAAAGCGGTGAAGCCCCGTGACGGAGCGCGGCACGGTCTCCGCATATTGATCCTGAAGATCAAGCTGCAGCCTTAATAGATCCAGGTATTCTTCACTGCTGTGCTCTTTCGGCTCTTTTTCAAAAGCGAATGGATTCTTGAAAATTCCCCGCCCGATCATCACGCCGTCGATTCCGTACTTTTCAGCAAGCTCCAAGCCTTTTTGACGGTCAGGGATATCGCCATTAATAGTGAGCAGCGTATCCGGTGCAATCTCGTCACGCAGTGCTTTGATTTCCGGAATGAGCTCCCAGTGCGCGTCCACCTGGCTCATTTCATCTCTTGTCCGCAAATGAATGGATAGGTTGGCAATATCCTGCTTCAAAATATGCGCGAGCCACTCCTTCCACTCATCAATCTCCTTAAAGCCAAGACGCGTTTTCACGCTGACAGGAAGACCGCCCGCTTTGGCCGCCTGAACGAGCTCTGCCGCCACATCCGGACGCAGAATCAAGCCGCTGCCCTTTCCTCTTTGTGCCACATTCGGAACCGGGCAGCCCATATTGATGTCAATCCCCTTGAACCCCATCTCCGCCATGCCAATACTCATCTGACGGAAATAGTCAGGACGATCCCCCCAAATGTGGGCGACCATCGGCTGCTCATCCTCCGTGAACGTCAAACGCCCGCGCACACTCTCAATGCCATCCGGATGACAATAGCTATCTGAATTCGTAAACTCCGTGAAAAACACATCCGGCCGCCCTGCTGCACTCACCACATGACGAAACACCACATCCGTCACATCCTCCATCGGTGCCAGCACAAAAAACGGCCGCGGCAAATCACGCCAGAAATTAGTACTCATGTTAACGTCCATTCCTCTCTATATGGGTACATCTTTTAATTTCGGATGAAAATAAAACTCCTTTTACAATATCATGGGTTGGGGGTGATTTCAATGAGGAGTGGGTGGGGATGCTTCTAATTTATGGGGAAAATGTGCGGAGACGGGGATTTTTTAATCTAAAGGAAACTCGTTTTGTATAGTGAGTTTTGTGCGGCTGTCTGGATGAACGCGTGGATCAAGATTACATACAATCAGGAGAAAGAAAAGGGAAAAAACCATCTGGAATTATAAACCTTCTCTTTCTCCTACTCCCCTCCCAAAGGAAATGCAAGCCGGAAAACAGTGCCCTTATGTTTAACAGAAGAGACTTGAATGCTGCCGCCGTGGAGCTCGGCGATGGCGCGGGCGATGCTCATGCCCAAGCCGGCTCCTTCTGTCTGCTCATCTGTGCTTGTGCCGCGGAAGTAGCGGTCGAAGAGGTGCCGGACTGTTTCTTCGTCCATTCCCGCACCGTTGTCAGCGATCGTAACAACGGCGGATTCACCCTGTCTGCTGACCGAGGCGGTAACGCTTGTGCCCTTTGGGTTATGCTTGATGCAATTATAGATGAGGTTATCGAGCATTCGCTCAAACCAGCGTCTATCTGCTTGTATATAAATTTTTAAATCTGCGCTTTTAAAATTGAAAGGAACGTCCTCAAGAGTGCGGTCGTTGGCAAATTTAAGCATAATGCCGCGCACAAGTTCGTGCAGGTCGACCGGCTTCAGCTGATGGGGAAGCGACTGGTTTTGGAGCTGGAAGGCAAGGGAGAAATCCTCAATTAAGGCCGTCATATAATCTCCTTTTTCCCTGATCATCCTTCCCATGTCCTGCAGCTCTTCTTCATCCCATCTGTACTGTCCGCTTTCAAGCAAATGGGCGTAGCCCTGGATCGTTGAAAGAGGTGTCCTGAGATCATGGGAAATGCCGGTCATCCATTCTTCACGCGTTTTTTCGAGCCGGTCCCTTTCCTTGTCTGCGGCAGAAAGATTTTCGGCCATTTCGTAGAAAGCCCCGATCACTTCTTTATAAAGCTTGTACTTCAGGCGCATCTTTCCATTTCTTTTGAAGACTTTTTTGCGCTCTTTTTCTGTCAGTACTTCCCCGTAATTCCCGTAGCCCATCCTTTCAAGCCAGCTGGTGAAAAGCAGGAGGGGCTGGCTGTACCTGAATCCCTGCCAAAAGGAAATAGCTAACGTTAATGTGAGCAGAACAACTGTGAGGATAATAATGAGCCGAACAATTTCTTTAAGAATGGAGAATCTCACTGGCTCTGCACCTTGCTTGGGTGTATGCAGAACCCAAGTAAGACCAGATTTCGGATCCATGAAAATGGCTGTGTGGGTTTCAAATTTACCTGGTGATGTTGTCCTGACAAGCACGTCCAGCGGCTTGTAGTCTTCTTTCCTCTTTTCAGAGCCAGTTGACTGGACAACCCTCCCTTCCTCGTTTATCACCTGGATGGAGCCTTCCATTTTCTCTAATTCCCTTTCCAGCTGCTGAAGGTTTTTATCAGAGATCCTGCCATTGCTTGAATACCGTGCAAACAAGTGCTGGAGACTTTCCTGCTCATTGTTTTCATATCCAAGCATATAAAAATACGGCTTATCAAAGGTGGTATCGACTTGGGAGTAGACGTAGAAGCCTTCATATTGGTTCGTTTTTTCAATCTGGAGAATCTCGCTGACCGAGTAGGAGTCAGGCAGGAATTCAGGTGTATTTTCTGATCCGATGACGTCTCCTTCCATATCAATAACCTGCACCCAGAGATTTCGTTCTTCGAGCTGATGTTTCCACGCATCGCTGATGGTGGCCTTATTTTCCTTGATCTGTGTATCAATTGCAATGTTTTCAACGGCGCCTTCAGGGAAGTTTTGCTTCATTTCTTCTCTGTTTACATGCATCAGAAGCACAAATAGAAGGACCAGAGAAATAATCCCAACAAACACCATGATGGAAATGAACTGAAGGGAGAAGTGAAGAGCCAGTCTCCTTCTTAGTGACATTAACCCTTATTCCCCTTGACCAGCTTGTAGCCCAGTCCGCGCACGGTCACGAGCAGTTCAGGCTGGCTCGGATCTTTCTCGATTCTTTCCCGGATTCTTCGAATGTGTACCGTAACCGTATTGTCATCCACAAAGCTGTCAAAGCCCCATACAGCTTCAAGCATCTTTGTCTTCGAAATGACGGTATTCGGATGCTGGCACATATACTGCAGCAGAAGAAATACCTGGGCAGGCGTCTGCACGATTCTGCCCTCGACGATCAGTTCCCCTGCCTCTTCGTCCAGGATAAAGCGCCCGAAATCATGCTTCCTGCCAGTCTCTTTTAAGGAAGGGGCATGAGCCTGGTTCCGCCGGAGCCTCGCCTTAATTCTCGCTGCAATTTCAAGCGGGTTGAAGGGCTTCGTAATGTAATCGTCCCCGCCGATCGCAAATCCTGTCAGCACATCAAGGTCGGAGACGCGGGCTGTCAAAAAGAGAATGTAAGCATCGGAGATTTCCCTGATTTTCGGACAAATTGTGAAACCGCTCTGTCCAGGAAGCGTGACATCTAGCACCACGATATCAATGGGGTGCCGGGAAACGCACTCGAGCGCCTCTTCTGCCGTATAAGCGGTATGTATATGGGTAAATCCCTCTTTTCTAAGAACCGTTTCCATTAATTTAACGATTGATTTTTCATCGTCCACTAACAAAATTTCTGCATTCTCCACTTTTATCCACCTCGGTGAATATCGTAGCACATAAACATTACCAGAATATTAACAACTTTCCAGAAAGTTTATGAGAAAGTAAACTTCTGTTTCTTCAGGGGAAATAGAGGCTGACTATACTGAGTAGTAGAATTTAAACTTCCCAGTCTCTAGAAAATGACTATAAAGGAGGAAATCCTATGCCAAAAGAAAAAAGAGAAGAAAATGATACAGCTGAAGGTGCAGGATTGAAGAATACCCGGCCGTCCCTGGAAAGCACCAGACCGTTCGGTGCCCACATCCGTATGAGCTGGTGGAAGCCACTCGCAGTCATCGTTGTGCCATCGGTGGCGCTGGTTGTCGTGCAGGTCTTGTTCCGCCTGGCCGTTGGCCTCATTGAAGGCAGCGACGAACCGCTGTCACCTGCCTATACACCGTTGAGGTTTTTAAGCGACAGCTTGAGCATAGGGGTCACAGGTGTACTGGCGGTCTTGCTCCTCGCCTGGATGGCCAAAGTGCCATGGCGCAGCCTGCTCAGCTCACCACGGGCATTCGACAGACAGCGCTTCGTGCAGTACTTGATCGGTGCGGCGCTGCTTGTGAGCGTCGGGATCGGTGTGATCGCGCTCGTCGCACCCGAAGCACCGGGATGGACGACCTTCGGTTTTACTGGCACCACGATGGCTATGCTTGTGGTCACCTTCTTGTTCACTCCGATCCAGTCCGCAGGGGAAGAGCTGATGTATCGAAGCGCCGTCATGCCGACCGCTGCGTCATGGGTGCGTCCAGTCCTCCCTGCTTTGGCCATCGGGCTCTTGGTTTCCAGCCTTCACTTCGCGGTGATGCACGGGTCGACCGATCCCTGGCTGTTTGGGTACTTCTTCGTTGTCGGCGCCTCGACAGCGCTGATTGCGATCATCAGCCGCGGCATCGAGGCGTCGATCGCGTTTCACGTCGCCAACAACGTCATGATGTCGACCGTCAACTCGCTCATGGCGGGCGGCAAAGTTTACACCCTGGACCGTTCAACTGAAACCGGAGATGCGTCGCTGCTTATCCTTGCCGCCGTCAACATCGCCATGGTCGCATTGGTCTGGATGCGCGAACGGCGGGCGGGCGTTGCGAAGCAGCCGGGATTGACGAATGATATGAAATAAATACTTAAAATGTACCCATACTACATTCCACATACTGGTTATGGAGCTGGTATGAGGTCTTCATTTAAGAGTAAAAGCCTTTCCGTTCAATAGAGTGCAACTTTTCCTGAGAGTGTTGCGTTTAATTCTTGAAATGATCCATGCCTCTAAAATCTATCCATTTATGAAAGAATAAGATTTTAACATGCAATTATTTTAAAGGATAGAAGCAAACAACCGTTTTTCAATGAAGGGGTGATCAAGCATGTTGAATTCCAATCAGTTAAATACATCAGAAAAAACTATAAGGAAAAGCAAGGAGCCTGGATGGCCTGAAATCGGAATAATGGGCCTCACCTATTTTGTACTTGTGCTTGGTGTTGCCCAAATCATTAATTCGACCACGGAAGATGCTTCGGTTATAAGCGGAATCAGTTTTGCGGCATTATCCGGTATAGCGGGGTTAGGTGCTTTTTTTGCGGCTTATGTTTTACGTATTCGCTCAAGGGAAGCTTTTGGGATCCGGGGGACATCTGTACGGTGGCTGCTGGCTGGGATTGGTTTTGGAATTGGTGTCTTACTATTCACTCGGATTGTCGCCCTGGTTATGTTTTATATCGGAGTCAGCGGCAATAACACCCAGGCGTCTTATGAATCTGCAGCGAGCGGAGGAACACTCGCATTCATCGCTCAATTTCTGATGATTGCTGTATTGACACCGCTCGGGGAAGAATTTGCTTTCCGCGCCGTATTAACCAATGCGCTGAAAAAGTATGGTCCCTGGATCAGCATAATTGGCAGTGCTCTTATTTTTGCTGTAGTTCACGGTTTGAATGAAGTATGGCTGTCTGCTTTCGCAACGGGTTTGGCCACTGGTTATTTGTTTTACCGGACGGGCTCCGTGTGGCCCGGGGTTATCGTCCATGCAACCTACAATGGATCGATAACCATCCTGACTGCCGTTGTGGCTAGTTCTCTTTAAAGACAGGGCTCCTATCGTTGCGGAATTGATAAAGAAGGGGTAAGTCATAATGGAACCAACGATAAGTAAGGAACGAATTGATGTTATTGATTTAATTAGAGGTTTTGCGTTAATGGGTCTTCCTTTTGTTAATGTGCTGGCTCTTTGGAGAACAAACGTTAATTTATCAGGAACGCAACAGGATATTTGGGTTCAGCGTTTCTTGTATTTGTTTGTTGAAGGACGCTTTTACGCTATATTTTCCTTTTTGTTCGGATTGGGACTTTGGATTTTCTTATCCAGGGCGAAAGAGAAAAGTGACCATCCATCCACCCTTTTTATTAGGCGTATGCTGGTTTTACTTGCAGCAGGAGTCTTGCATCACCTAATATACGATGGCGAAACCTTGCTGCTCTATGCCATTATGGGGCTTCCTGTGTTTTTTCTTGATAAGGCTCCAAAACAGATGAACCTGATATTAGGGATAGCAGGGATCATTCTAGCGAGTTATCTGGAAAATAAACTGCTCGCCATTTTCCCCTTTTTCATCTTGGGTCTGGCGTTCGGGCAATATCGCGTTTTTGAAAATTATATAAGTAATCGAAAGATGTGGAAGATAGCTGCTATTCTTTCATTTATAGCAACATGTATTCTAGCTGTTTTTCTTTGGCAAGAAGCACCTGACAATGGATCGGCTAACCGTATGACTGGTATTGAGTTATCCGAAGCACAGACCGACTCGAATGTTGCCTTTTATGCCTTTACAGAATTGTCCTTAGCATTTGCTCCGTTTTTCTCTGTTTTGTACGTCAGTTTTCTTGTTTTGCTTGAACCCCATATTCGGAAAATGTTATCCCCATTAAATGCATTCGGACGAATGGCGTTTACCAATTATATTGGCCAATCCGTTATCCTGATTATCATTGCGATGTTCATTCCAGTTAATACGATAGTTTCCTACACGACTTCAGCGATAACGTGTCTCCTTGTAGTGATCGTGCAAATCATCGCTTCTTCGTATTGGCTTAAGTATTTCAAATATGGTCCGTTAGAATGGCTTTGGAGATGCGGAACGTATGGAAGTTGGCTTTCGATCCGAAGATAAACAATCAAAAATTCAAATTAAGAAACAGAAGATTTGAAAGGAGTGAGTTATTCTTGCCCTTTAAAAAGTGGTATTTCCCAGCAATCGTATTGATTGTCTTGAGCTTGGCTGGAACGGCTTGTCAGCCGCTTAATTTTGTCGACACATTGCCGGCGCACGAGCAAAAATGGGCGTTTAAACGGGACGAACTGAGTGCGCTCACCATCGAGAGCGAATATGACGTGAATATGGAGTTCATCGCCAGCCCCGATGACACCAACTATGTGGAAGTCAGTGGCAATATGCAGCAGAACACGATCGATCAGTTGAAAGAGACAGAGATCACAGGGAATACGCTGGAACTCCCACTGCAAAAGGATGTGAAATTAGCAGCACCTAACTATAAGTCTATGAAGGCGAAGGTTACTGTAGCGCTGGCAGATGAAACCAGACTGCAGCAGATCAGCTATAAAGCGGACTTGGGCAATGCCCATTTTACCGGCTTGAAGGCGAAAAATATCGACTTGTCCGTTGCATCCGGCAATCTGGGTGCGGAAGCTGTCAGCGCCGACCGATTGAGTTTAACTGCAAAATCCGGGGATATTACGGCGGACCAAATCCAGGGGGATGCAGACATCCAGCTTCACTCTGGCGATATCAGGGTGGATGGGCTGAAGGGCGCTCTCACTGCGCAGTCCACTTCCGGCAGCGTTTCTGTGACGGGGCAACAATCGGATAGCCTGGATATCTCCGTTCGCAGCGGAGATGTGACTTTGTCACCCGATCCGGAGTTCAAAGGATTCTTCGACTTGAAGACCACTTCCGGACGCATCACAGCGCCCGAATCCCCTAAAAAGACGACAGATGTGATCAAGGTAAGGACCGTTTCGGGTGATATTCGGATCCGGTAATGTGGATCGTCAGTGAAAGCGCATGGTGAAAAAATTGAGGCAGGTTTTTCCCTGCTTTTAATTAAAGGAAGGTGAGGAAATGTTCAAAGAGATACGCCGACAAAAAGCAGCGCGGCGGGTCAAGGCCGGGAACGGGCGTCCGCTAAAGGACTTCCGCTGGTGGCAGCCCCTCTCCCGTGCACTGTTTTACCTCCCATTGGCAAACGATGCTGGCCGGCAAGTCGTGTTCGCAGTTGACGTCCCGTATTGGCAGCAGTTTTTCTCAGCCGATGACGATAAAGGAACGGCCCACCTATACCTCGATGGCAAACATTATGCCGAGTCTAAACTCCCTGCCGCCTTCCCCGTGGCTGGAGGAACGATCGAGGTAGCGTCCACAGTCTTTGGCCTCAAACGCTGCCATTTCGTAACCGGCGAAGGAACGGTGCACCAGCTTATCCCGGATGAAAGTTCTGCTGAAGGACGGCGTGCCCGTCTTGATCGCGAACACCCCACTTTAAGCCGCTGGATCCGTTTCATTTCGCTGATCATGCTCATTGTTCCGATGGTTCTAGCCATCCCTCAGATCATCGATGCGGTCACTCACGTACCCCAGATCGCTCAGCGCTTCGGAACCTTCAACTCACCCGTTACTCTGCCCATGTGGATCAACATTGGACTCGGTCTCTGTGCCACAGCAGGGAGCGTGGAGCGCGCAACGCGACTGCATTGGAATGCATTTCTAGACGGGAACCTGTAGCAGGCAATTGATAGATGCTTCCTGGAATTCTTCATGGTTTAACCGAATTCCATTCTACATGAATCTTTTGCAGAAGAGCGTTTGGGGGGGATGGGTGTAATTTGTGGGAATAATGAAAAGAAGCTCTTTTTGAAGAGGATTCCTTCTTCCGCTTCGATCTGGTGAACCATTTCAAACGTTTTCTTACACAGTTCCATCCTCCTTCATGCAGGGCCTATCGGTAGAGAAAATTTGGAATTACCTTAGATCATACCGGTTTGATGTTTAACTTTGAATCTTGCAGAGGTTAATGGAAGATTTGCAGGTTCATATGCCACCGGAATTTCTGTTTTCATGAAGGAATTAAAGCTGGATGAGCCGAATAAATGAATGAGGTAGTCCCCTGTGTTTGTACGTTGAAAGATCACCTTAAACCAGTGAGGAGAAGAAATTGTATGCAAAATGAAACCAACCTGTTTTTAGAACAGCTCGACATGCATTGGCACGAGAATGAATGGTTTGCATCCCTGGATCAGGCCCTTGATGGAGTCACCGCGGCTGAGGCGTCATGGACAAGTGATGGTACAAGCAATTCAATTTGGCAGATTGTGAACCATTTGATTTTTTGGAATGTAGATGTCATCCATCGAATCAAGGGCACAGAGAATTCGCATAATGCAAAGAGTAATGAAGAAACCTTCGCGAATCCTGGAGATTCACAAGACGAAACGGGCTGGGCTCAAACCGTAAAGCGCCTTAGCGAAGTCATGAATGAATTAAAAACCGTCACCGCGGAACTAAACGATGAAAAGCTAAAAGAACCGTATGCAGCAGACAGGTACTCCATTGAGCGTTTACTGAGCAATGTCATGATGCACGGTTCCTATCATATCGGACAAATTGTTCTGCTGCAGAAGCTGCAATCCTCTTGGCGCGGGGTTGATTGATTTTAAGCAAAGCATTAATGAGGCTGGGACAAAAGGTTTTCGGCTAGTAAAAAACCGAACGATTATTTGAAACTCTGATATAGAGCTTCGTAATCGTTCGGTTTTACTGTTTTTCATGCTTTTTTCAAAGGCTATGTTAAAGCATATGGTTGTTTTTAAACACCTATTGATTGGAGCGGAAGGCGTGAGACTCCTGCGGGAGCAGCGGGACAGGTGAGACCCCGCAGTGGCGAAGCCAGGAGGAGGCTCACCGCCCGCCCCGCGGAAAGCGAACGACTGCTGCGGAAATCAACAGCCAAGTCCAAAAGTGCTTTTTTTCAAACGAAATATTCTGCTTTAAGGACAATAATTTTAGTTATGTCCCAGCCTCTTTTAATTTACAGGGGATGAAAAGACTCTTTTTCAAGTGGTATATGGCGGCTGTTCTGGTATCAAAGAAAAATCGTAACCGCAGAGTACAGCAAAAATACACTCATAATCAGCCGGAATGATCTGTCATATTTGACAAAAACCTTTTTAAACAGCGAGCCAAACCCGGACCATAAGAGTAAGGCTAACCATCCCAGAAAAATGGATAAAAACAAATAAAAGCCAATCGATTTGAGAGAATCATGAAAGGGTAAAATGAACGCACTCAGCACGGTTAAGAAAAACAATATGCTTTTGATATTGATGAGCTGAAAGATAAATCCTGATAGGAACGAGGTTTGCACCTCTCTGCCATCCTTCTTCGAACCCTTTGGCCTGCTGATCTGCCAAGTTAAGTATAAAAGATAGGCCGCTCCCGCAATCTTAAAATACGGTTCTAAAACAGGAATCCACTTGTACAGGCCTGCTGTGAAGATTCCGCTTAGTATCCCCAGTACCGCAAATCCTGCCAAAATCCCGCTTATAAACCGCCATGATCCAATAAAGCCAAATCTTCTTGCTTCATTCATCATTAGAATGTTACTGGGTCCAGGAGTAATGGATGTAATGATCACATATGAAAGAAACGCTACTATACTCATAAACTTCACCTTCTATGAACGAATTTACTATTCTACTGTTTTATTGTAAGATGAAACGATCAATTAATAAAATCGAAATTAAAAATTCCATTATCATTTTTTTCGATACATGAAGCAGAAAGGAGAAAACCAATGGAGATCAGGCACATTCTAACGTTTCAATCTATCGTAGAAATAGGCAGCTATACAGGTGCGGCTGCGAAACTGGGCTATACGCAATCCACCATCACTTCCCATATACAGGCACTGGAGCATGCGATAGGCGGTGAACTTTTCACCTACACGAATCGAAACCTGCAGCTTACTCATCTAGGCAGGGAATTAATCCCCTTAGCAGAAGATTTACTCTCTGCTCACGATCAGATCAAGAGCATGAAGAGCACAAAAGAAGTGAAAGGCGTATTAAAAGTAGCGGCACCCGAGTCTTTAACCATCTCCAAGCTAGCGCCAATCATCAAGGAATTCTCCCTCAAATATCCCCGTGTCAAATTAATATTAACCAACGGGACATGCGGACAAAATCAAATGAACTTGATTAGCGGACGGGTAGATGTAGCCTTCATGGTCTACCCGGAAGTGAAACATGAAAAATGCCTACACTATTCGCTGGGGGAAGAAAAAATCGTACTAGTAAGCAGCAAGGAAGGCCCGGACCATTTTAACGAATATAACGGCAGCCACTATTTCATCACCAATGAAGAAGGCTGCAGCTACCGCTCCATGTTTGAAAGATATCTGATCAAGCAAGGAATCCACCATTTTCAAACAATGGAACTCTGGAGTATCGAAGCCATTAAACAAATTGTGATGAGCGGACTTGGATTTTCCGCCCTGCCTTACATGACAGTCAAGGAAGAAATTCAGAACGGCAAACTGAAAATACTGCATCACTCTGGAACATTCGATCCCTTTTATTCTCATATGCTCATAAAAAAGAAAAAGTGGCTTTCCCCGGCAGTAGAGGCGTTTGTTGAGGTTGTCATGAAATCAATAGGGGATACAGAAGAAATGCACAATCTGGGGTAAGAATCAGCTAGTTAAATAGAGGGACGAAGCGGCAGTACAGCGCAATCCAGTATTATACCTGAACCCAATATAGAATACTCGCGTCCTCCCATGGTCCTTTTGCTTCCCCCATGCTTCATGTCAACGCGGAGGTGGGGGTATGTTTATTTTGTGAAGGATGATCCGTTCGCATTGGCAGATACGGATAGCTACCTTCTCTCGATTGCCATCCGCAAATTTGAAATAAGACCAAGAAGCAAAATGAATGAACAGACCATCTTTTCAAAAGGTGTCCCTAATAATTGAAGGATCAATCCGAAAGCCCAGAGTGCCGCAAAAAACCAACAGATCACGGTTATAACTCTTTTAAACGGATTAGGAATAATTCCGCCGGCAAGCAGCGTAAAAACTCCGCCAAAAACAGCAATAAAGGCACTGATCACAGATATCGGAAGCTGAGCAGAGAAGGATTCAGACCGCCCCCCATTAACCCATGTAAAGGGAATAGTGCCGCTTATGATTAAAACATGGAGTAAGATTGTCAGAGAGTAAAAACTAATCCCCATGAATACAGCTGTATTCATGTTCATTTTCCTGAGCAGTTTCAACATATAATCACTCCGCTTTTGCTATTTCGAGCTACATCCTTCTCAATATTTATGAATGAGCCAAGCAAAAAATACTACAGGCTATCTTAAATGAATGAATAAGCACGGTTCCTAGTTTCTTATAATTTATGAAAATACAAAAACCCCGAATAAGGGGCTTCTTTAAAGATGTCCATTATTCGGGGTACAGTATAATAGTGGCCAGAAACCCTAGACCAGACTGGATATGAAAATTCCCTAATCATCCCCGAAAAACCTCAATCGAGGAACGAACAAAAAATGAAGGATTTATACTCCCGGCACCGGAGTAGCCCTGAACGCATTTACAGTCTTGTCCATCACAACCTGGGCGTCACTTCCCGAATCAAGAATCGTATTTTGAAGCGATTCTTTTTCTACCAATACGGTTGTTACGGTAAGCGGCTCTGCAGCTTCGGTCGCGAGCAATGCTTCTACTTGCGCAGCGTAACAGGAGTCGCTTGTGTTGGCCTGCACCTCTGTGGCCACAACATGATTCGTCGAGATATAATTCCCATTCCCCGAAGCAAGCCGGATGATGACAGGTGTTGCACCTTTCGGCTTGATATCATGAACAACTTCAGAAAAATGATTGCCAATAACAGAATTATGATGGCCGCTGATATAAAGAAGACCATACACATCATCCAAGCCATTGTCCACACCCACAAAAGGGGTCCACGGTTCATGGTCACGCAAAAAGTGGTTAGAAGAAACCAGGTTTTCCGAACAATTCCCCTGGAGTACCACCATTCCCGGATAAAAGGAATGAAGCCGGTTGTTTGTGATACTGGAACGGGTCACACCGTCCAAATAGATACTGCTCGCCCCCCGCGGGAAAATGTTATTCGCTGTAATCAAAAGTCCGCCAAAGTTTTCAGCGTAAATGGAATATCCTTTAAAACCCGCTCCGATCAGGTTATCCGTGATTTTGGAAGCCTGCCCCCAGCCTCGCAGTTCGATGCAGTTCCCGCATTCCGCTATGAAATTATAATGAATAGACAGGGCATCTGCATGATAAATCGTGATGCCATGCTCTAAATACACAAACCCCATGCCTGTAATCCGGAATGAGTCACAGGCACTTGCCACATAAATACCTGTTTTCCCATTCGTATAGGTGTTTTCCGGATTGGCCATTCCTGAACCATCTTCCTTGAAATGCAAACCATCGATACAAAAGTTCGAAAACTCCACCGAGCTTATCCGGGGATTTCCGCTTCGCTCTACATAAAAGGCTGCACCTTTAGATTCCTCATCATTTTCTTCCAGGGGAAGATCGACGAGTATGCGGCTTCCGCCCGGCCACAATTCATGCATATCCGCCCATTCCTTTTCAGAAGCATTAAAACGAATACTCGAAGAGGTAAACCCGTGCCCAGAACCCATAATTTTAAGAAAACTGATATCAATCACGACTTGACTGACAAGATGATAATCCCCCGGCGGAATATAAATAACCGCCCCCGGCTTTCCGCCTTTCTTTACATCCGTGTCCGTTTGTCTGCTTTTTATATCCGCGATTATGCTATTGATTACTTCGCCAATGTCTTCATACGGATTGCCGATTGGCCACTCTGTTACGTCGTAATGGTTTTTGCTGGGCATATATACATTCTCCTGTCTGTTTGGGGTGTTTGTTTATGAATCCCATTTTTCTTTTGCCATCCTCAAGCACTTGATTATTTAGAAAAAAGAGCTACTGTTGATTTAGGAAGAGTAAGAGCATACAGCTTATGATCTTAAGTCCCCTTTGTAATGACCGAATCAACAAATGCACCTCACCCTGTTTTTAAATATACGCACAACAGTCCACAGAAAAAATAATAACGCTTACAAATTGTATGCTTTGACCTCTACTCCTTTTATTTTTATAATATAGCGCTTAAAAATTATTAGAAATTCCAAGATATTTTGAATAGGTTATATATTTTTAGATTTCATCCATAAACCTTCGGGACCATATGCTGGGAACCCTAGGCATAGCTTGTGATTTTATTTCACAAAATCCTTGCGGACACATAAAAAGACTACCCAATCGGGTTAGTTTCAAATGAGTTGCAAGATACACTCCACGTGTGTTACATGTTGACGACAGGAAAAAATTTAGCTATTGAGAAGAGCACAGTTCCCGATCAAAGTGCTAATTTTTTCTTTTCTGGATGGAGTTCTATACCGCCTCTTAATGAGAAATAACAATCCCATATTTATCAACCTTTTTCGTCTGGATTCTAGGAGTCATTACATGAATAGCTAGTGCTTTTCTAGGCTCGCTGATAATTAAATTTATCCTTTTAATTTCTTTATTTGTATACACATTTTTGTCTAGTATCTCAGTCAAAATCTTTACAGCACCTTCAATGGTTCTCACTAAATGTACTTTATTTTTTGATTTTAAATAGACAAATAAATTTTTGCGGAATGATTTAAACAAATCTCTATCTGGATTTCCTTGGTTACAAATCAACTGGTATTGATCGATTAATTTTCTCCTTAATTGATTTTCACTAAGTATCCTATCTAAACTTAATTTATCTTTGGTACTTGATTTAAATCTTTTGGCACACTCGCTACCTATAAGTAATTCCTTCATTGTTTTTACATTTACTAATAGGAGGTTTTGATTGTATATTGTTGCACCGCATAAGTGGCACTTAGGGCTGAAATCACTATTATCACTGCATATTACATCAGAAAACACCCACTCACTAAATGCAATATCTAACACTTGAGATTTGCTATTGTTAATTAATGTTTTTATAAAAATGTTTCGTGGTTTACTCATTTACTTATCTCTCCTTAAATTTATTCTCATTAGATAATGTAAAATAAGAGAACAAAATCACACAGATAGATAAAAAAATTTGTATCCCATTCTTTTTACTGTTCAAATATATAAAATTTTGATAGTGTTGCTGAATCACTAACACACTAATTAACAACATCAGCAACATACAATTAAGATAACAGTGAGCACAGTTTTAAACTATATTAACAAGTAATGCAAAAAGGAAAGGAGCTCTCATTCCTTTCCTTTTTGCATTACAACTCTTTTACAATTCTTTGCAACTCGCAGAGTGTATCCTTTTTAGTTTCATAATTTATTGTATAGCATTTTATTTTCTTACTATGATCTCCCTCTAAATACCATGTGTTTAGACATTCTCCACTATTGTATTTGCTGGTACGATCATGAGGATATAAGAGAACCACTGCCTGAACCGTATCATATCTAGTTAAATACGCGTACATTTGATATAAATCGTTTCTTTGAATTCCATGGGATGAGCTGAAGGGATCATATCTTTTCCACTTTGTATCGATTATTAGCGGTTTTCCGCAGTCTCCATTGATTAACAAATCAGGTTCCAATAAAAAGTTTTTACGCCCTGTATTTTCATTTACCAGCAATTTATAAGAACGGTCTTTTACTGTTACATCTTGAAAAAGCTGCTTTGCTAAATAGGCTATATATTCTTCAAATAACTCATTCATTTTGAAGAGGATTGAAAAATTTTGATTCAAGCCGTTTTGAAATAAGCTGGATGATTCTAGTAGAATTAATTTAGCCAATAAATAACTGTTATAGAAGCGCTGATTATTCCGATTAAAATGAATATTTTCTAACTGATAGACTAATACAGGAATGGCACTAACCTCTTCAAAATGCGCAATATCATGTGTTAAAAACTTTTTTGTTTCATTATTTCTAACTCTTTTCAATAGAGTATCCATGGTTTTCTTTAAGATTTGGTTTAAAAGGTTATCGGTCTTAAATTCATCATATTCACAAGCAACAGAGGTTGTCTTACTGATGGTATTACTCATTTGTTCCTTGATATTTATTTTCCCTCTAAGCCGATGAAGATGATCGTTTTCTAAAACATAGCTTCGATATAAACCCTTTTTTACTTCTTTGTTCAATCTCCTTGAAAATAAATATCCAATAATTTCGAAAAGATTTTCCTTGATCAAGGTTACTTCACTTAATTCTGATTCACTAATCTTTAAAAACCCGGAAGTATTTAGCATCTCAAGCAGCACTTTTCTAGACTGTTCTGCATTGCCGTTGACCTTAGGCAATATTTCAATGGAACAACTGGATAACCTTATGTAGCCCACATAATTGATGAATTTTACTTCGTTAATCGTAAGTATAATATTATCTTTATCCAGTTCTTTTAATTCAATATAATCAAGCAGCTCTTGAGCTTCGCGGTTTGTTAAAGCATCATCAGCCGTGTTGTTTATTAATAGCGAACCATAGCCCTCCGTTACAATTAAATGTTTCATTTTAAAAATTCAGCTGCATTCTCATATACTTTTGACATTGCTGCTGGAGAAGGATCTGGGTTTAATACATACTTTACTTGATTCTGCCCTCTTAACGTTTTACCAAAAAGCTTTTCCGAATCCATTTCATTTTTCCATAAAAAGCGATCTTGATCTTCGTTCTTCCCGCTTCCTCCCAGAACCAATTCAATCTGCTCCCAGTTTTCATAAAAATAATCCTGAAGCAAAGGAATAACTTTTGTTTGCATGACCTCTAAGTAGAAAGCAGTATCCTTGCTCCCCAAAAATAAAGCATGCCCTAAAACGTGCTCACGATCATATAAGTATTCAATTCTCTCATTGATTGTCCGAAGCATACGGCGAATGTCAATTCCCTCTGCATCTTCTGGTAGCAGAGAATAATCCGGCAGCATTTCAACAAACTCAAAACGCCTTCTCAAAGCAGTATCCAGTAATGCGATTGAGCGGTCCGCTGTATTCATCGTTCCAATAATATGTATATTATTAGGAATGGCAAAATCGTCACTCGAATACGGCAAGGTTACACTAAGTTCATTTTCCATCCCAAGTCTTTTATCCGGCTCGATCAACGTAATCAACTCGCCAAAAATTTTTGAAACATTTCCCCGGTTAATCTCATCTATTATCAGCACAAATTGTTTTTCATCCTGACTTGTTTCACTTCGATCGGACAATAGGCTCTTTAAACTTTCAATGTTGATATCCTCTCGTCCAAACATATATATGGTTTGCTGTGAGAACCGTTTTGCAGTTAAAATACTCTGGACTGGCAGCTCGGTGTCCGTATATAGCCACTCGACCGACCGGAAATGCCTGTATCCAATTTCAGAATTAGGATTGTAGTAATAGTCCCCGGTGATTTTTCCAATTGCCCTCGCTCTTTTGTTCCCGCTAGAAATGATGACAATATCATCAACATCCATCCAATTCTTAAATCTTTCCATTGCATCAATATTAAAGGAAGTTTCAGTTGGATATTTGGCTCGAAACTCTTTTTCAATCATACTCTTATCATGGCAGTTCTCGTAATCAATCTCACCGCCATAACCTAAAGCAATCACATTGTTTTCAATGCAGTATTTGAATTTGTTCTCTGTATTACTGTCGTAAATATTACCCAGTGACATTTTAAAGAAATTAATTTTACTCTCATCAAATTGATAGGTAGTTTGCCGTTCTGAAGTTTGGGGCTTTGCCATATGGCAGAGAGTTTTGAAAAGCCCATCCTTTACCTCATAACCATCTTTTTCAGGAATAAATCTAAACCCCTCAACAAAATCTTCATAACTATAAGACTGATGAAACGTACAAAACGTTATTTGATTTTTCTCTTTATATTGATTAAAAAGTTCAACAGCTTCACTTCTCCGATTTGGATTATTCAGCAAGTCCCTATCAACTGAAGGATCAAGAAGCTCTAAGC
Organism: Bacillus sp. FJAT-42376; assembly: GCF_003816055.1. Lineage (NCBI taxonomy): Bacteria > Bacillati > Bacillota > Bacilli > Caryophanales > Bacillaceae > Bacillus > Bacillus sp. FJAT-42376. The sequence continues at coordinate 1,000,930 of NZ_CP033906.1, read as the reverse complement.
TTTTGTAAATCGTCTGATACGTTTTTCCAGTGCCTGGAGGTCCGTACATAATAATGTTTTTGGGTGTTATTTGTGACATATCATCTTTCACCTCAACTTCTTGATTTTGGTATTCATGTTGAAGACTCTTAACATTTAATTTATCTAATAATCCCTTAATAACCCACTCCCTGTCCTTTTGCCATGGTTTTTGACTGGGGCGATCATCTTTATAATGATACATTGACACTTCTGCAGTATTTTTCAAAGTGGATTTTTCGATCCATAGCTGAAGACCTTTTAGTTTGGCTTGTTCCAGTCTACCCTCTACGCTTGTCATTATTTCTTTATTGTCTTCCACTAGAAATACATGGTATGTGTCATTTGTTATTTTGACTGTAATGATTTTGTAGGCGGTATCGAAACCAATAACGTAATCTTTATGACGGATACTTTCTCTGACTTTATTTAAAATTGTTTCCTTCATACGCCCTCCATTTTATCCATTTTATCCATTTATATCCTTTTAATTTTATCCTTACATTGAAGCATACTCAATGTTTTTGTTGAAGCTGAAAAATCCTGTGTTGAATAAAACAAAAAAGCCACAATAAGGATTTCTTATTGTGACTTTTTAATCTGTTTATTCTTTTTTATATTTTACTCTTTAAGGCTTACTTAGAAATTTATTTTGGAGAGTGGGTTTTATTTTAAAATCAGTTGCACCACACACTCCACATGCGCTGTCTGCGGAAACATATCCACCGGCTGCATATACTCAACTTTATACTCCTTCGCCAAATACTCCAGATCCTTTGCAAGAGTGGATGGATTACAGCTCACATAGATAAATTTCTTCGGTTTTACTTTTTTGATCGTATCCAACAGGGCACGGTCACAGCCGGTTCTTGGAGGATCGACGACGACGACGTCTGGTTTCCAGCCTTCTTTGGTCCATTTGGGGAGCCAGTGTTCGGCGGTTCCGGTTACGTAGGTGGCGTTGATGCCGTGGTTTTTAGCGTTTTGGTTGGCGTCTTCGATGGATGCTTCGATGACGTCCATGCCGCGAATTTCTTTTGCTCCGTCAGCGAGCCACAGGCCAATCGTTCCGACTCCGCAGTAGGCGTCGGCGATTTTTTCTTTGCCGGTCAGGGCGGCTGCAGTTTTCACTTCGTTATATAGCTTTTTCGTCTGCTCGGGATTGAGCTGGAAGAAGGCTCTTGGCGAGAGTTCAAAGGACAGGCCTCCCATTGTTTCGTCAATCGTTCCTTTTCCTTTCAGCTTCGTCGACTTGTCACCGAAAATCATCGATGTTTTGCCCGGGTTGACGTTTTGAACGACAGACTTCACTTCCGGGTGGCGCTTCATGATTTCATCGGCAATCAGGTCTTTTCTTGGCAGGTTGTTTTTCTCCGTGACTAAAACGACCTGTACCTCTCCGGTTTCGATTCCAGCCCTTGTGACGATGTTCCGGACGACACCGGTGCGCTTCCGTTCGTCATACGGCTCGGCCTTGAAATCCTGAAGAATCTGTTTCACTCCTTGCGTCACTTTATCGGTTGCCGGTGTCTGAACCATGCAGTGGTCGATGGCGACAAGCTGGTGGGAGTTCAGGCCGTATAGCCCGGCCACAAGCTTCCCGTTTTGCTGGCCGACCTGGAACTGGCTTTTGTTCCGGTACTCCCAAGGGTTGTCCATGCCGATCGTTGTACGGATATCCAGTTTCGCTACATCGAACTTCGTATGGCGCTCCAGTGCCTGAATGAGGATGTCGCGCTTTTCCTTCAGCTGCTGCTGGTAGTCAAGATGCTGAAGCTGGCAGCCTCCGCATTTGCCGAAATACGGGCATGGCGCTTTTACCCGGTGCGGTGAAGCCTTCCGGATCTTTTTGATTTCCGCTTCCGCGAACTTCGGCTGGATTTTCGTGACTCTTGCTACGACTTCTTCCCCCGGCAAGGCGCCTGCGACGAAGACGACCTGCTTTTTGAAATAGCCGACTCCCTCTCCGTTGATGCCGAGTCTTTTTATCGTTAATGGGAAGGTTTGTCCCATTTCCATGTGAATGTTGGATGGCTGCTGGGCCGGTTTTGGTTTTTTGTTTTGCTTATTTTTTTGCTGGCTGCTCATGTTAACGCTCCGTTCTTTTTTCAATGCTCCGCCATAAATATAGGGAGGCGTAGCTCAAGTATGGCTCCCACTCTTTGCTGTAGGCCAGCATGTCTTCCTTAGTCGGCTTTGCGTCCAGGTTGAAATGCTGCTTCAGGGCATTTTGAATGCCGATGTCTGCAATCGGGAACAAATTCGGCCGTCCGAGTCCGAACAGAAGGATATTCTGTACCGTCCACGGTCCGATGCCTTTTATCTTAATGAGTTCATTCATAATCTCTTCATCTGTCTGGTCATGAAGCTTGTTCAAATCGAGCTCCCCGCTTGCAATCATTGAGGAAATGCCCGTAATATACTCCGCTTTCCGGCCGCTGAACTGCAGCTCCCGGAGTTCTGTCACGGGAATGGCTGCTGATTTCTCCGGATGGGGATGGAACCAAACGCCATCCACCTCTTCCCCATACGTTTTCACAAACCGCATCGTCAGCGTCATCGCGAACGCCATATTGAGCTGCTGATGGATGATGCATTTAATGAGGCTTCCGTACAGACTGAAATCCAGGACAAGCGGTGTCCCCTCATGCTCCTCGAAAATCTGCGCAATGGCAGATGACTTGAAATGCTCGCCGATCGCCGACAGCTCCCGGTCCCACTGAAAAATCCGGCGCACTTCCTTCAGCGCCTCACTTTTCACCGCATCGGTTTTGCCCGACACCATAAAGGACGGAGCCTGCTTGCTCCCGGTCGCCTGAACCGTTATTACATGCGGCTCAAATCCGTTCAGCCGGAGCGGAACCTTCACATACCGCTCATCCAGATCAAGCGTATTCAGCGGATCAATTGCCAGTCTTTCCAAAACCCTGTCAAAATCATAAGGAGGCGTTACCTGAACCTGTTCCTGCCACATACGGAATCCCTCTTTTCGTGCCTGAAATGGTGATTGTATTATAGCATAGTTTGGGGTGGGAGCTGAAAGTGTGGCGGAGGTGCTTTAATCAGTGTAAAGCAAAAACCAACCATTCCAGCACCATATCGTATATGATAAAGTTGGATAAAAAGGAACAACATGGAGGACACCTAATGAAGAAAGCAAATAAACCATTGAAAACCTCTAGTACCTGCCTGCAGGGGTTATAACATTCCCTATGAGGATCCCTGCAGGAGGTACGCTACTCTAGGGAGGTTTTCAATGATGAAAAATCGATCACGTTCGTATTACCGGCACCAAAGAAAGCGATCTGTTAACCGGAAGCTTATGATTATGAAACACGTTTGGGGGGAAGCTGACAGGGAGGAACCGGTTCACCCTTATGTGAAACACCCCGGCAAATTATCCAAGGCCAAATTAAACTGCTCATGTACCATGTGTAAATATGAAAAGCACTATAGGATTCCCAAGCCTGCTGTTAAGTCAAAAATAGATTTGATGCAGCAGGATCTGAATGAATACTTTCTTTAAATGTATAGAGTTAGACCCCTTTTCTTTGAGAAGGGGTCTTTTTTGTGGATTCAAAAACATTGGGTAGCTGGTTTACACTGACCCCCGTTCCTTCACCGCAAAGGGGGCCAGAGGAAGACTGCCGTTTTTTCTTACCCTGTATAGGATTGGATGGTGAGGGGACGGAGGTTTAGCGCTTTATCAGAGTGGGGGTCAGTGCATTGCACTGACCCTCATCCCTTCACCGCAACTGGGGCCAGAGGAAGACCATCGCTTTCTTTTGTCCAGTAAGGCATTGGATGATGCAGGGACGGAGGTTTAGTGCTTTATCAGAGTGAGGGTCAGTGCACACGATCCAGATCCGTATGCTGGAATTCATTTTTCTCACCAACACTCTCCAGCCTCCTTAGAGTTATGAATCAGATAAATTTGGGAATGGAACACAAAATGGTAAAGGAGTGGAAGGATGAAAAAAAAGATAGACTATGCAGCTCTTGCCTTGGTAGCCCCGCTGTCTATTCTCGCAATCATACACGGTGCCAGTATTTATACGGTTTTGTTATCAGCTGTATTCTCCGTTTACACTTTAATCCAAAGCATTCAGATGTACAGACACAGCGATGATAAGCCGCGAGCCGTCGTAACCGGCATTGCTGCTATAGGTTTAGGTATTTGCTCATATTGGCTATACGATCTTCTTTACCTCTTATAAGGGTGGAGGGTATGTCAAGATAATGAATGGTACAAAATGAAAAGATTGGTCCAACTGATGATAGAGCGGGGGACAGTGCAAACCGAATTCTCGGCACATTTGCTTCTCTTTATTTGAACACGATGACTCTGATCATCTTTTCTATTAATCCAATTCCAGCCAGCAGGACAAGGATTATAGGCAGTAAGAGAAAAGTAAAGTACGGCCATTGGTCCTCGCTTATGCCAGGTATTAAAGCAACAAAATAAGTACATGCCAAAGCTGTCAGTACATAGCTGACTTCGGAATCAATGTTCCAGAGAATGAGGGCTGTGAAAGAAAGCAAAAGGAATGTAACGAAAAAGTGCAGTAAATAATAGGGGGCAGAATGTTTCCAGAAGAATAACCCAACCCCTGTTAAACCCAGCAGTATCTGAAAAAGGAAAATGAATGTATTCATATCCTATTCCCCCCTCAAATTCCTTTACTTATCAGCCTCTTCCGGAAAGGTTACGGCAATCATCCTGTCATTGTTTACAATGCAATGAATGATGTACTCATGTTTCATGAGACGATTCATTACTTTATCGTGAATTTCCTCGCTTACATTATACTTTTTCTCGGGTCCATTTTCTTTCTCTTGAATGGATAACGTAAAATCCCGTTCCCACATTCCCGTATAGCTTGATGATCCACTTACAATTACATCGGATAAAAGCCGATTTTGAGTACTATCCAGTTCTGGGGGCTTTTCCTTAAAACTCCATACTCCTGCAGCGCAAATAAAAATCCCTAAAAAAAGCATCACTAAATCTCGTACTTTTATTTTTTTCAGCATCTTATTCCCCTTCGAGTGTTTAATTTTTATCTTTACAACCAATAGATGACTACGTAAGTATACTATTTGCAGCTAGATCTCACTATGTCTGATTGCCATCCTGCCATCTAGAAGTAAAAAAAAAGACCCACCCAGGGCCTTTTTCCTAAAACAATATACTCCCCGCACTATAAACAAGCAGCAATGCCATCAGTACATTAAACTGGGTCCGGTACTGATGCAGAACCTTTTGAAACAGTGCCCCGAAAAATGCCCAGCAGATTGTGGCTGCAAATCCGAGGAATGCAAGGAACAGGGAGAACATGAAGAAGCTTGATGGAGATGAGTAATACGGAAGCACGAATGTGGAAATCGCGGTAATTCCGTAAAGGATCAGCTTCGGGTTGATGAACTGGAGCATCATGCCCGCTGAAAACGAGATGTTTTTATCTCCTGAGTCTTTATTGCCGTCCGGTTTGCTTTTCAGGATTTTAAAAGCGAGATACAGCATATAGGATGCTCCAAGAATCGTCATGAAGAATTCTACTTTTGGCAGGTATGTACCGAGCAGCATGTTGAAGGAACTGCAGCCGATTAAGATTAAGAAGCAGCCGACTCCGACTCCGAGACAGAACTTCAGAGTCCGTTTAAATCCATATTGATTGGCAAATGCCATGGCCATAATATTATTGGGACCCGGGGTAAAGGATGTAACAAACGCAAAAACCAAAAAAGAAACGACTGACAAAATCTTCATCCCCCTCTAGATGTGTGTTAAAATGACTAAAACGGTCTATATAATGATTTATTTTATATTGTACATTATGGTCGTTATATTGTATATAAAAAAATAGGAGTGTTTTTGTGGAGGAATTAAATCTCATTCTCGCAAAAAATTTAAAAACGATTCGCGAAGAAAAGAAACTCAGCCTGGAGAAGGTTGCCGAGCTTACTGGGGTCAGCAAAACGATGATTGGCCAGATTGAACGGGGCGGGTCCAGTCCCACGATCACCACGGTCTGGAAAATTGCAAACGGGTTAAAGGTCTCCTTTTCCTCCCTGATCCATGCCCAGCAGCCGGACACAGAAGTCGTCAAAAAAGAGAGCGTCAATATGCTGTCCATCGACAAAGGAAGGTACCGGGTTTTTCCTTACTTCCCTTTTGAAGATGAGCGGCGCTTTGAGATGTACGGGGTGGAAATTGACCCGGAAGGCTATCTCGATTCCGAATCCCATAATCCAGGCACCGAAGAATTCATCACGGTCTTTGAAGGCGAACTGACAGTCCGGATCAAACAGCACGATCACACTATCAAAGCCGGCGACTCCATCCGCTTCAAAGCAGACGGTCCGCACAGCTATCATAATTCCGGCGACAGCAAGGTTCGGTTGAGTATGGTCATTTATTATCCTGAATAAGCATCAAGCAGCCGTTCCGTATGGAGCGGCTGCTTTTTTATGTAAGCTATGTTAATGAATCGTTTTGATTTTTAAACATTAGGCTATGTTAAAGATTTTGTTGATTTTAACACCAGTTGATTGTAGTGGAAGGCGCGAGACTCCTGCGGGAGCAGCGGGACAGGTGTGACCCCGCAGGCGCAAAGCGGCGAGGAGGCTCACCGCCCGCCCCGCGGAAAGCGAGCGCCTGTAACGGAAATCAACAGCCAAGTTTAACAGAGCTAAACATTAAAGAGAACCTCATATTGTTGAAGTTCCCTTGTTGCATTAAATCTTCATAAGTAAAAAAAAAGATACAGGGTTAGTAATGCTCCTTTAAAAACTCTACAATATCATTGTTGATCTTTATCAGGTGCTCGTCAGATGGAAAATGTCCCATCTCATAAGTCTTAAATGCAATTAAATTTGGAATGATTTCTCTAGCCGCTTTGTTTAATCTGCTTTCAGGAAAAAAGATATCTTTTCTCCCTGCTATGATTAAGGTGGGCGCGCTATAATGTGATAATTCTTCCTTCGTGGTTAATTTGGGCATTTCTTGTTCAAGTTTAATATATTTAAACACATCTCCAATAATTTTTTTATCCATTTCTTTCATACTATTATCTGACATCGCATCCGTTATTTTATCGAGATATTTTTGTGATGAAGTACCATTAAATAAGACTAAAGGAAGTAAGATATCTTTAATCATTCTAATTTTAGAACCTAACCTTATTCCTGCTGGTGATACCAATATAGAACAGTCAATTTTGTCTGGCATAAATGTGGCTAATCTCAAAATAATACCGGCACCGTAGGACGGACCAACAAATGCACTGCTATTAATATTAAAGTAATCCATTAGCTCCTTTATCCACTGCGCAAAACTATTGTCCTTCGCCGAAATTCTATCTTCTCCACTGTATCCTGGATGACCAATAGTATCTGGTGCATAAACTCTGTATTGATCTACGAGTGGTAAAAACCAAGATAAAGTCATTGGATTTATACAATTACCACCCTGAAATATAAAAATAGGTTTTCCTTCTGGTGGTCCTGCTACAAGAATATGTGTTTTGCCATAACTTGTATCAACATAGATCTGCTCGACATCAAAATCAAACGACTTTAGATAATGATCATAATGTTGAGTAATGAGTCTTTTCCCTTCCCTTTTATAAATGGTGCCTTTCCCCAAAAACCATTCCCCCTTATGCTTTTAAGTTATACGTGTAATACTCATTTGGAAAATACTGATAACCTGAGTTTATCATAGGTCACATCCGTTGAGAGCAGACAGCTTTCAACAGCGGTGTCTGTTTTTCAGCAAAGTTATTGAAAATAGCTTTTATGTAAAAAACCTCCATTCCACCCCATATTTAAGTTAATATAAATGGAAAAGGAAGGAAGCCCTTATGAAAAGGATACTCCCCCTCTTGTTAGGAATTTTTCTATTATCCGGCTGTTCTTTTCAACTTGAAGAATCTCAAGTGGCTACCGTACAGATCAACGGCGAATGGTACGATGCGGCGGGAAATGACAATCCGGAAAACTATACCCCTGGAAAAGAGCTTGGAAAAGTGAAAGATCAAGTCTCCGCGGCAAATTCAAAGCCGAATGGAAATTTCGAGTCGAATTATCTTAAAGCAGGCACATCCCTTTTCTCTTTCAATGAAGACGAAAACGTCATTCTTGCAGAAATAGAAAATGGCAGCTATAAAAACTTTGAGAAGAGATATAAAAAGAAGAAGAAATGAGTAAAAAAGAGGTCTTATTATGAGGCCCAAACCATCCACATCCGGATAACCGGTATGTTTTTGATGTAAGAATGACGAAGGAGAGGACAAAATGACAACCTTTACTCTAGACTTGGGGGAAATCCTTCTCTGCGAGTTCAACATAGAAGATGCGGGTGACATCTATCGGATCTCAAGCGAACCGGAAGTCGCCTCCTTCCTACCCGACTGGAAATCCACGATGGAACAGCGGCTGGATTGGGTGACGAATTATGAAATCCCGGCGAACAAGGAATTTTTACTGGCCGAAGAAGCGGCAGACGAGCATTTGAAGCTCGGAATCATCGATAAAGAAAGCGGACGCTTTATCGGCTGGTGCTGTACAGGGATCAAAGATGAACTGCCTGCTCCCAACCGGGAAGTGATGTACGCGGTGTCCGCAGAATTCACCGGACGCGGCTATACGACACTTGCAGTAAAAGGACTGAGCCGCTATTTGTTTGAAGAAAAAAAGGCGGATATCCTGAATGCGATTGCGCTTGAAACCAACCCTGCCTCGAACCGGGTGATTGAGAAAAGCGGTTTTCGATTTCTTCGGAAGGTTGTTCTGGAGGGCGGAAAGTATAATCATTATGTAAGGATGGCTGTTTCATAAGTAATAACCCCCTGGTCATCCCGGGGGGTTTAGTATTAATATAGATTTTTTGAAAAAATGAGGCCAGGCTGACTGCAGCGGAAATCAGCCAAAACTCATCCATTTAGAAATTACTCATTCTCTAGTTTCTCAATATACTCATCCAGCTTCTTCCGGTTTTCCTCTGAGATTTCCGGAAATTGCGGATCAATTTTCTCCAGGCATTCAATCATGGTTTGGGTGATAATGTAGCGTGAATACCATTCATCATCTGCCGGAAGGATGTGCCACGGGGCATATTCCGTCGAGGTGTGGTTCAGCATGTCTTCAAAGATATGCTGGTAGCTGTCCCAGTGCTCCCGCTCTTCAACATCGCTGAAGGAGAACTCCCAGTTCTTTTTTGGATTTTTCATCCGCTCCAGCAGTCTGTTTTTCTGTTCTTCCTTTGACATATTAAAGAAGAATTTCACGACTTCAAATCCGTTTTCCACGAGGTACCGTTCGAAATCATTGATCTGGCGGTAGCGCATTTTCCAGACGTCGTGCTCGTTCTTATCATCCGGAATCATGCCTTCTTCCAGCAAATCGTGCACCCTTGGAGCAATGACATCTTCATAATGCGAGCGGTTCAGGATGCCGATCTCTCCTCTTTCAGGAAGCCCCTCCCGGATCCTCCACAGATAGTCATGGCTGCGTTCTGTATCAGACGGTTTTTGAAACGAGGTCGTTTTCAAACCCTGTGCATTCAAATTCGAAAAGATATAGCTGATCGCCTCATCCTTCCCCGCTGCATCCATCGCCTGCAGCACGACAACAATCCCTTTTTTCTCATCGGCATGAAGTTTCCAGTGCAGGTCCTTCAGCTTCTCGACACTTTCGGGAATATGATGATTGAGCAATTCCTCTTCGCTGTATCCGTGGTTTTCCGATGTCGGATAATTTTTAAGGTTAATTTCTTTATTGCCTTCAATTTTATAATCGTTAACGTTCATTGGCCCCTCCTGGTTCTTTGAGCTGTTCAGTCCGTTTTACCCGCGATTCGGGAGGGACAAACAAAAAAGGAATCTCACGATGAAATTCCTTTTTTGCATTCTCTAGATTGGCAGCTCCGACTTTTCCATCATCAAATCATCCAGGCTCCGGAATCGGTACCCTTGTTTTTTCAAATCGACGACCGCTTTTTCCAATGCATCCGCGTTATCCTTCGACACCGTATGCAGCAGCATAATCGCTCCCGGGTGAATCTGGTTCATCATATTGTCATAGGCATAGCGCCAGCCGCGCTGGGCATCGGTTTTCCAGTCCACATAGGCAAGCGACCAGAAGACGGTTTGATAGCCATAGTCATTGGCAAGCGATAGCACTCGTTCGCTGAACACCCCTCTTGGCGGGCGAAGATAATGGGCATCCTGTCCCGTCAAGCTTTTCACGCGCTTGCCGACGTTATCCAGCTCTGCTTTCAGACGGGCATCCCCGACAGCAGTGAGATCGGGATGGAACCAGGAATGGTTGCCGACGATATGGCCTTCTTTCGCCATCCGCTGAACGAGCGCGGGCTGGTCCTCCAAATAATGTCCGGTCACAAAGAAGGTCGCCGGAACGTGATGCTTCTTCAGGACATCCAGCACCTTTGGCGTATATCCGTTTTCATATCCGTTATCAAATGTAAGATAGATATCCTTCTTCTTCGGATTTCCAAGATAGAAGGAGCTGTATTTCTCAAGCAGCTGCTCCCGTTCTTTGCCCACTTGTGCCGGCTCATGATTTCTGCTTTTTGCAAATCCCCAGTTAATCGGCGCATTGGATACGGCCTGGGCAGCGTTAGGGAACAGAATCATACACACTAACACGGACACCCATAATCGTTTTCCCATCCTGAACACTCCTTTTCGAACGCTTTGTCCTATAGGATGTGCAGACACGCTTCGAAACATTTACATAAAAAAACATAAATGTTGTCCCATCTCCTGCATAAAATGAATCAGAAAAGGAAAAAACGAAGATGGAGCAAAATTAAAAGCGAGGTGCAGCATGGTGAATCTTCATTTTGACCTTCCGATTCCTTTACTTGCGGCATGCGGAATAACTGGTTTCCTTCTGATGATGGCAGGATATCGTCTCTACTCCAAACGGCAGGATGCAGAATGGACCAACGTCATTCCTGTCTCCTACATCGGGCTTTATCTGGCACTCATCCCCATTCTTGACGCCGCCTCCATTGTCAAAAGGACATCAACCTTCTGGGACCTGACTCAAGTCGTGCTCCTCAGCGCAGCCGTCATGTGGCTGGCGTTTTTAAAACCGAAAGAGAGAAGCGGCAAGGATGCTTAAGCGGCATGCTTGCTTCTTTTTTTATATTTTAGCGAGCAAATCAGACAAAATCGCTTGATCCACTCCGTTGGCAAGGCTGTATTTGCCACGGTACATCGCCTGGACATATTCAGCTATCCGTTCTCTGGAGGGCAAGGTTTGCTGATGATTTTTAACATACAGATTCAGCGGCACTGGAATCTGGCCTTGGAAAAGAGGAGGCTGTATATAACGGATCCCCTTTGCCTCCTGGTATCCGTTTTTATTGTAGAAACGGGTCCTTTTCACGCAATCCTCTTTCTCTTCCTCCGTATGAACCAGTTCCAGCTTTTCCGTCTTCAAAATGATCGCTTCTATGGAATCACATCCTGCTGAACGTGCATCCTCTTCAAGCCATTCCTCCAGTTTCAGCAAGGTCTGCGTACCAATCCCCCGGCTTCGGACAAGCGGATTCGCAAGAAGGTAGACAATGAACCCGGCATTCACTTCTTTTAAATAATGCCCTGTGGCAAAAGAAAGGATTTCCTCTCCCTCCATCCCAAGGAGAAACCGGTACGACCCGGTGCGCATACTATTTTGAAACACATCATGAGGCTCCCGGATCTCAATCGGAAATGCCTGATCATACATCGCCATCGCTTCCGCAAAACCCTCTTGATTATGTAAAGTGATCTCTTTCCAACTAACCGTCATGTATTTCACCTCTATGTAAAAATGAAAAAAGGCCTCGCTTTCAGGCCTTTTTCTGCCAAAACATCATTCTTCTTCAGACAGCTTTTCAGCAGAAAACGCAGTGGCAATGGCGCCGACAAGATCACCGATTACTATCAAAATCGCTTCCATTGTGACAGCCCCTTCCGGTTATAGTTTACCACATTCAGGGATTGTTCCTCTCACTTTTCAATCAGCACCAAGTCCGCATTCTCTTCAGGTTTTTCCATTTTTACATAATAATCTTCTGCCGGCCAGTATCGATTCTGGAACTTCTCCATGAGCACTTGGGTATGGGCGCTTTCTCTCAAGAACCGTTTGTCCCTCGGGCAGTCCAGAAACACCATAAAGTCAAAGAACTCCCTCCATTCGCCTCGCTGAAGGAAGACTCCTTCAATGATGATAACGCAGGCTTCAGGAAGCTTGACCAGCTGATTTATCATGGTATCTGTTTCACTCTCGTAAAAGGGGAGCGTGATTTCGGACTCGCTTCTTAAACGGCTGAAAAAGGTTTCCTTCAGTCCGTTTACATTCCATTGAAGTCCATAATACTCAAACCATTCTTTCTGGCCCGTATTGTACCGTTTATTTCTTTTTTCAATATAGTCATCTATATGGAAGACATATACTGGAGTGTGATTCTGCTCCAGGAGTGTTTTTAGTTTTTTTACCAGGGTTGTTTTGCCTGAACGGCTTAAGCCGTCTACACCTAAAATAAACCGCTCTTTTTGTAAAGAGCTTGGGATGCGGGTCAATAAAGCCGTTAATTGGTCATCGTCCATATTCGCTCTTTAAAAGCCCGTAATAGGCAACATCTTCATACACTCCGTCTTTCAGCATATCCTCCTTGAACGTTCCTTCATGATGAAAGCCGAGCTTTTGCAGGATCCGGATGGATGGCGTATTTTTTGTCATGACACCGGCCCAGATTTTATTCAAATTAAATTGATTAAATGCGTACTTCACTAATTGACCGGCCGCTTCCGTGCAATAGCCGTTCCCCCAGTGCATGACCCCGAACCAGTATCCAAGCTCTGCTTTTCTGTCGTCCTGATCGATTCTCAGCGTCATGGTCCCGAGCAGTTCATCCGTCGATTTTAACGCGACGGCAAAGGTATAGCTGCCGAGTGTCCGCGCTTTTTCCTCATGCCTGCCGATCCAGGAAGAAGCGAGACCCTTTGGATACGGATGGGGAATGGCCGCCGTTGTTTCGGCCACTTTCGCATCTCCTGCCAGTTCTTCTACCCGTTCTGCATCATCCTGCCTGTAGGGGCGCAGGATTAATCTTTTGGTTTCAATAATTGGGATCATCTGATAACCGCCTGTCCTTTTTCATTTTTTAAACCAGTGGAGGGGCTTGTTTAATCCTTCCGGCAGCTTCGTCTCCCCGTCTCCCCTTGCCGAATTCACCTGCACCTGTGTAAGAAAAATACTCCCTCTTAAATCCGCTCCGCTTAAATCGGCATCCCGCAAGTCGGCTCCAATCATGTCGGCGAGTCTTATATCGGCGTTCCGGAGATCGGCGGCAATGAGCAGGGCCCCTCTTAAGCTTGCTCCCTTTAGGTTGGCTCCCTTTAGCTTCGCTCCGATATAGTCGAGTTTCTTGTGTTTTTTACGGGCTGTGTTTTTTCGGACGAGTTCACTTGTGCGTATAAGGAGTTCATTTACGATGGATCGGTGCGCTGGAACATTAAGGCTGATGATGGATTCGGGATCGAGTTCCGTAAGGGCTGCCGTCTGTTCGAGAGCCGCCTGGAGATCCCTGTAGATCGACTCAGTTTCTTTTCGGTTGAGGGCTTCATGCAGGTAGCCCAGCATTTCATGAAGCTGCTGCATGATCGGAAACACCTCAAACATTTCCTTCGCCGTATCCGGGTGGTCGCGCCAGTCGTTTCCTCCGTATGTAACCTGGGAGACTTTTTGGCCGGCCCCGAAGCATTCAAACACCGTACAGCCCTTGAACCCTTTTTCTCTTAAAGCCTGATGAATCCCGCACCGGTAATCGGCCTGCAGGTTACGGCATGGGGTTCCGCCATCTTTATCAATTGGAAAATCAGCTGACTTCGCATAGGGAAGTGCCACACAGCATAAGCCGAAGCAGTTTTCGCAGTCTGCCTGCAGCTGAGATAGTGGTTTTGCTGACACGTTTTTCGCTTCCTTTCTTGTATAAAAGGCAAGAATGCGTCTGCATCCTTGCCTTTTGTAATTGGTGCTTTTTGTCGAATTCTGCGAAAAATCGATATATCGTGATTTTCGCCGATATCCCGGAATTTCCGTCGATATCCTGGGAAATTCGTCGATATAATCAAAATTTCGTCGATATCGGCTGAGCCCCCTAACTTTGGACACTCTCTTCCGAATTCTAATGTTTTCTCTGTTTTTCAAAGAGCGATCTTTCTGGGTTTTACTTCACCCTTTTTATGTTTCTGAAAATAGACAGCTGGAGGCCAGTCCTCAAGGCTTCCATGCAGTCTTTTGTTATTGTAAAACTGAATGTATTCCTTCACGACTTCATTAGCCTCTTCGAATGTCTGGAATTCGTGTCGCTGGTAACACTCTCGTTCGAGGACGCTATGAAAGGACTCGATATAAGCATTCAAATTAGGTGACTTTGGAGGAATTCGTTCATGCTCCAGCCTCTCTTTGTTTTCCAGGCAGAACTCTTGAAATTGGATCCCGATAAACTGGGGTCCATTATCGGTTCTAAGCACCAGCTTCTCTTCGCCGGAATTTTCTATGTTACGGGCTCTGAGAGCCGTCTTAAGCATTTTTGTGATATCTTTCCCGCCGCATGTTTTCCCTAAATAAAAGCCGACAATCTTCCGATCGTACACGTCTATCGCGCTTGCCAGGTAGAAAAAACGCTCTATGCCTGGGATGTATCCATATTTGATGTCAATCTGCCACATTTGATTTGGACCTGTGACGATTCGATTCCTGGCAATCTTTCTGGGGTACTTATTGTTTCGAATTTTTAAAGGGAACAGGATCCCCATTTCCTTGCACAGACGGTACACCTTCTTTTTACTGATGGTCAGATGGTGCTTCCGTTTTAGGCAGCTTGTCAGTTTCCGATACCCATAGACCGCCTCCATACCACCGATCAGCTTGACCAAGTACGCTTTGATTTGCTCGTCAGATACACGTTTTCCTTTTGAGTTCAAGGAAAAACCGGGGATAGGCCTTCCGCCAGCTACCCTTTTCGCCGGAATGGGATTGGCCTGTTGATAATAGTAAGTGGACTTAGATATTCCCACAATGTTGATTACCCGAGTGACCGCAAACCCGGCTTCTACCCATTCTTTTGCGAATTCGACTTTATCGGTTAGCGTTTCGATTTTTTTTTTATCATTTCTCGAAGCATTTCAACTTCCAGCTCTTTTTCCCCTAACAGTTTCATGGCTTGATCATATTTTTTCTGGATCTCATCCGTACCAGAGTTTTCAGAAAGGGGAGAGACACCCTCCATTTTCATCTCTAATTCGACTTCATCCCGATACTGGCGCACCCACCCAGACAGAGTAGAAGGAGCTACTGATAATTTCCTGGCTAGGAAAGCCGTATTGCCGGACTCTAATGCCATTCTGACATATTTCTTCTTTACGTCCTCAATCGGACCATTCTTTCTCTTCATCTTGGCCTCATCTCCTCTGCCCTCATTATATTTAGAATGAGTGGAGGTGTCCAAACTAGTTAGGGGGCCTGAGAGATATCCCGGGAAATTCGTCGATATAATCAAAATTTCGTCGATATCCCAGAATTTTCGCCGATATCCTGCTGGCCCGCCGTATTTCGATACACGGACACAGCCCGCAGCCCCCGTTTTATTTAAAAACCGGCTCCTTAAACTGCGCCAGTCTCTCAAGCGAGCTCTGTTCGACGTCTTGATGAAGGCTGTTTCCGTGGGAATCCATTGTGACAACGGCTTTGAAGTCCTGTACCTTCAGGTGCCACATCGCTTCCGGGATTCCGAATTGCATGAGGTCGACGCCTTCGACGGATTTGATGCAGTCGGCGTAATACTGGGCCGCGCCTCCGATAGCGTTCAGGTAGACGCCGCCGTGCTCTTCAAGTGCCTTCAGCGTTTTGGCGCCCATACCGCCTTTTCCGATGACGGCGCGGATGCCGAAGCGTTTCATGATGTCACCCTGGTAAGGCTCTTCGCGGATGCTTGTTGTCGGACCCGCTGCTTTCACGTGCCACTGCTCGTTTTCATCCTTCAGCATGACCGGTCCGCAGTGGTAGATGATCTGCCCGTTCAAATCGATCGGCGCATCGTTTTCGGACAGGTATTTATGGATGGCGTCACGGCCTGTGTACATCATGCCGGTGATTTTCACGACATCGCCCACTTTAAGGGAGCGGATTTTTTCTTCCGTAATCGGTGCTTCCAGAATAATTTCTTCAGCCGGAGCGATCTCCTCAGCCGCAGCCGCTACCTCTTTGGCAAAATCGATTTCTTCGCCTTCCTGGTACAGCCATTCCTGAATGTCGCCGGTTTCCGGATTGATTTTCATGCCAAGGCGTCTGAAGGCCCAGCAGTTGTACGCAACGGAAACGAAGAAGCTCGCCGGAATGCGGTTGATGGCGCCGGCCTTGCAGCCAAGCAGCGTCGTTTCGCCGCCGAAGCCCATTGTGCCGATCCCCAGTTTGTTGGCGTTTTCCAGTACATACTCCTCAAGCTCCCGGAGTTCCGGGATCGGGTTGACGTCCTCATTGCTCCGGAACAGCTGCTCCTTCGCAAGCTCATACCCGCTCGTCCGGTCGCCGCCGATGCCGACGCCGATAAATCCGGCACTGCATCCCTGGCCTTGAGCCTGGTAAACGGAGTGCATCACACACTTGCGGATTCCGTCCAGATCGCGTCCCGCGCGGCCAAGCCCGTCCAGCTCGCAAGGCAGGCTGTACTGGATGTTTTTGTTCTCACAGCCGCCGCCCTTCAGGATGAGGCGCGCGTCAATGTAGTCATTCTCCCACTGCTCGAACTTGATGACCGGTGTCCCGTCGCCAAGGTTGTCGCCGGTATTGCCGCCCGTTAAAGAGTCTACAGAGTTCGGACGGAGCTTCCCGGTCTTCGTCGCCTCGGCAATCGCCCGCTTGATCGCTTCCTTCATTTTGATCTGGTTCGCACCGACCGGCACCTTCAATTTAAAGGTTGGCAGGCCCGTATCCTGGCAGATTGGCGAGACATTCTCGTCCGCCATGGCGATATTATCGGTAATGGTGTCGAGCGACATCGCGGCGCGCGTCCCTGCGTTTTCACCTAATTTTGCTTTTTGAATCGCTCTTCTTACATCCTTTGGAAGCCGTGTGGATGTTTCCACAATCAGCTCAACCATGCTCTCATAAAATTTCTCCAACCGTACTCTCCCCTTTGTGCTTATGTATGGTAATCTCTAAATTTATTATACTCCTTCATTTTTGGAATTGTAAGGGGATACATGATTCATAGTCTTTCCCGCTTCATCAGCTGGTCAAGCTCCGCTCTGGTTTTCACGGCATAGTCAGGATCGGCATCCAAAAGCTTTAAATCAATCGATAAAATATACTCCTGAAAGCGGTCATTAAAGCCATTTACAGCAGAACTATATTCCCGTTCAAACCATTCAAGCCGGCGAAGCTCTTTCATTTTTCTTCTAAACATTCTTTCCCTTCTGGAAGGAAAAATGTCGAGGATGTCCAGCAATCCATCCAATAAGTCCAGCATTCTTCATCCTTCTTTCTATTGATGATCCGTATGGACGATAAGGGTATCGTAGGCAAATTCCACATTCAGCTTCTCTGCCGCCAGTACTTTTTCAACCTCTTTCAGGTCGTCATGGCTCAAGCCGCTGATTTCTTCGATATGGGTCAGCATGGTTTTTTTCGCCCCAAGCGCTTTGATGATTTCAATGGTTTCTGTAAACGTACATTCTTCTTTTAATAGAGGATGATCGGCTGCAATCAATCGCTCTCCGGTCAGCGGATGCGTCACGAAAATGCCCGCCGGCAGGATAGCAAGGTCCGCGCCCTTTACCTCCGGACCCGGTTTCCAGTTGTTCGTTTCATCCATGGCGATCACGACTTTTTCCCCGGAATTCTCGAGTAAAAAGGCATACACATAGTCTTCGGCCAGCCGGAACGGTGTGATGATCGTGTCCTTCACCCAGACGGAATCGCCGTCTTTTAATTCACGAAGATCCACAAATCCCTGCTGCTCGAAGAATGCAAAGTGATCCCCGCTGCCAAGGAAGCGCTGAAAATCCACGGCTACCTGCTTCGGCAAATACACCTTTGTCTTCGTGTGATTGGGCGGATGATTTCTCCAATCCGCATTCAGCGACTCCAAAATCCGTCGGCCCATCACATGATCCGGATGCCAATGCGAATAAAACACACCATCGATGGATGGAATGGAGGACCGGTTGATTTGAAAATAGATGTCTTCGGGCGTATCGAAGAGAAGATTGAGCCCGTGTATAAATAGACTTGGACCGGAACGGCTGTAGGGGACACCAAGCTCTCTCGCTTCCTCACAAACCGCGCACCGGCATAGCGGCCTTGGGATCGTCATCGCCCCGCCTGTGCCAAGAAATTCGATTTTCATTTTCCAAGCCCCCCCTATTTATTTATATAAACATCATACAAGAGTTGTTAATTTATAGAAAACAAAAAAACCTCCTTGAGCCGAAACTCCGGGAGGGCTGTCTGAACTTATGGGTACCCGACTTCCACAATGGGAGAAATCACCGCTTCGTTTACGACAAAGCCCGGGTTTTGAGTGACCATATGAAACAGGAATCTTCCACAGTCCTCCGGCGCCAAAAATTCAGGATGCGCGTCTCCCCCGTGCCAATCCGTATCCATTCCGCCCGGATACACGACGGAGCAGCGGATATTATGGGGCTTTCCTTCTCCGTTCAGAGCCTGTGTAAAACCGGTGAGGGCAAACTTCGACGAGCAATAGGCTGTCGCATTGGGCCAGCCTTTCTTTCCGGCCACTGAAGAGATGTTGATGATATACCCGGACTTTTGCTTTTTCATATAGGGAAATACAGCCTTCGAGCAGTAAAATACTCCGTTTACATTCACATCCATCACTTTTGTCCACTGTTCAGCTGTCACTTCCTCAATGGAGCCTGGAAAGTCAATGGCTGCATTGTTGACCAAAACGTCCACTCTCCCGAATTCCGTTATCGCCGATTCAATCAGATGATTAACCTGGCCGTAATCGGAAACATCCGTCGGGACGGCAAGAACCCGGCCCTTTTCCTTTGACAGCTCCCCCTTCGCTTTCAGGAGCTTTTCCTCCGTTCTTGCTGCGATGACCACATTCCAGCCATTCTCCAAAAACACTTTCGCCGTTCCCTTTCCAAGACCGGCACTTGCCCCCGTAATAACGGCAACCTTCGTCTTTTCCATATGCTTTCCCCTTTCGAATTGATCCTTGCTATTCTATACCCGAAGATTAAAGCAGCAAGTCTCATTTACTCTAATAAACAGGGAAACACATAGAACGTGTTTCCCTGTTTTCGCTTGAAGCAGGAGTCAGGCGATTGGGTGACAAGACAATCCGGCTGTTTATTTATGATAAAATCGGAATACCATATATTACAACTTGGTAAAGAGGGTGACGAATTGTGGATAAATATAAGCCATATCTATTTGGGTTTGCCTCAGCTCTAATAATCTGCCTAATCTTATTTTCTGTCTCTATAAACTTATACGGATTTCCCCATATCGTCCTTGCTTTGATTGGACTATATTTTACAGCGAAATTATTTAGTTCTAAAAGAATAATCTGGAAAGCCATCTCAACATTGCTGTTTCTCATTCACTTGTATTTTCTTCTATTTGGTATTTTTGGTTTTATGATATTGACTGGTTATTATTTTAATTAGGATTATGAAAAAAACTATAGAAGTATTTTTTTCAGAGTTTATCCTATAGGTTGCCGGAATTGAATTGCACTAATTTCTTTATTTAGCCTGTCCGAGCTACAATCATGGATTTTCATCTCGCTGACTGATGTTTTATAAATATTGCTATTAGCAAAATTGTGTTGGGCTGATTGTAGCGCAAGGTGCGAGACTCCTGCGGGAGCAGCGGGACAGGTGAGACCCCGCAGGCGCAAAGCGCTGAGGAGGCTCACCGCCCGCCCCGCGGAAAGCGAGCAGCCTGCAGCGGAAATCAGCCAAAACCATTCTACTTTCAAGTAATTCTCTTAAAAACTGATATCTGGATAGCCCCTTCTCATCCAATCTGATTCTCAAACAGCGAATTCCGATTATTAAACTTCATAATCCAGTAAAACAGGAAAACATTCAGCAGCAGAACTCCAGCCGATATCATCAGCATGAGCTCAATCCCAAGCAGGAAAAGCCCGCTCAGCTGGCCGACGAGCATCCCGATGACGGGAAGAACGATGATTCCGCCGATATTTTGCGCTTCCTGATAGGTTTTCACTTTTGCTGAAATGATGACGTTTAACAGGATGGTCATCATCATGACAAGCGGTGACAGACAAAGGATCAGGACAAGCCATTTGCCTGACGGAAAGATTAATTTCTCAAACAGGATGAACCCGGTCACATTGATGATGATGCCTCCTATGATGAAGCTGATGAAGGAAACGGCAGCCGATGGGATAAAGGAAGCCAGTACTTTCCCTGCGAAAAGCTCTCTTATGGTGATTGGTGAAAACAGGAGGCTTTCCAGCGTCCGTCGCTCCTTTTCTCCGGCGAAGCTGTTGGCGGCAATGACAGAGGACGTGATGATTGGAATGAGCAAAAATAAGGACGGATACAGATAATTCGTGAAGATGTAGAAAAATTTCTGATTCAGCTCCGGCATTGTACCGGCTTGAAGCCCGGTTATCATTTTATCGATCAGCTGAAGCATGGCCGGGTCCATCATGCTTCCCACGTCCGCAAACAGGACGAAGCAGGACATAGCGACGGGGAAAACCGTGCTAAACATCAGCGGGATGATGATAAGCGTGACAAACAGGTTTTTCGTCCGGACCAGCTGCTTGATGTCTTTTTTAAAGATCGCTGTGATGACGGTTTTGTCCATGATGGGCCTCCCTTATTTTGAAGTAGATCGTTTCAATGGAGATGTTTTCGATGCTGACCGAATAGACAAAATGGGTTTGCAGGATTTCCTTTAGAAGATTAGAAATTTCCTTTTTGGATTTTACCCGGCAGCGGAGAAACCCTTCTTTAACGATGTCCATACCGTTCCTTCCCGGCCAATCCGTCTCGATCACAACCGAGAGCTCCGTTATATATTTATTGGTAAGCTGGGATAAGGAGCCTTGTTCTGCAATCGTATGATTTTCCATAAAGGCAAAGGAATCGCAGATGGTTTCCAGCTGGTGCAATACGTGGGAGCAGATGATAATCGTTGTTCCTGTTTCTTCGTTGTATTTTTTCAAGTAGGAGAGAACGAGATTGATTCCGTTCGGATCGAGGCCGTTCGTTGGTTCATCCAGGAATAAAATTTCCGGCTTATGGAGGAGCGCCTTCGCAAGGGCCAGTCTCTTCTTCATCCCCGTACTGTACGTTCCAGCCAGTCTATGCTGATACTCCTCCATATCAAACAACTTCAGCAGACGGCCGATTTCGCTCTTGTCCTGTACCTTATAAAGGTCTGCGAAAAACTTCAAATTATCCAGTCCGCTCATCTCGTGATACAGACCGGCGTTTTCCGTTACAATACCGGAAATTTTCCTGATGTCATCGCCTTCTGCTGCAGGGTCGAAACCAGCAACCCGGATTGTTCCTGTATCCGGAGTGATGACCCCGTTCAGGATTCGGATCAGTGTCGTCTTCCCTGCCCCGTTCGGTCCAAGCAGACCAAGAATTTCTCCCTTTTTCACAGTGAAATCCACTCCGTCCAACACGATGTCTTTGCCGAACGACTTCGCAGCTCCTGAAACTTCAATAATAGTGGACAATAAAGCCGCCTCCCTTGCCTTTATTTTTTCGGATCCGGAATCATGATGGTTGAAATATGCCTTGTTCTCCGTTCAGGTGACGGCTGCTTCTCCATCGCTTCCATGAGCAGGCCCGACATTTTCCCCATCAGTTCCATGAACTCTTCATCCGTTAAATGGACGCTCGCCACCCCGTATCCGACCCCATCTTTTATCACACTAAAGGCTTCCTGGTTTAAATAGTCTTCATACATGCCCGCAAGCTGATTCGTAAATGCAGCGAACAAGTCCAGGTGCTCTTCCTTTGTAATCTTTTCAAGGTCTTCCGGTGTCGCATCCCCGATTTTCTTTAGCGCATAGATTTTTTCCACTGTTCCGCGGATCGGATTTTCCTGAACGACTTCAATAATGTCAGCTTCCAGCAGCCTGTTGATATGCCGGTACAGGGTGGCCGGAGGAACTTCGTCCATCCGTTCCGAAAGCTGCTGGGCACTGAGCTCTCTCCCATTGATTAAAGCCTGGGCAATTTTCATCCTGACCGGGTGCAGGAGGAGCTTCGCTTTTGATGTTTGATTCATTGCAAATCTCACCTCTTATTATTATCACTTTTGATAATATAATATAAAACGAGAATAATCAAATAAAAAAATACCCCCGATGATTGGAGATATTCCTTCTTATGGTATCCATTTACCATTTGATCAACGCTACAGGTCTCATTATATTTTACAGTTCATTGTTAAAGTCCGCGGAGCAAATCCCATTTCTTCATAAATTAGTACCGCGTGATTCCCTGCATAAACGCTTAAACGAACTTCTTCATAACCTTCCGACTTAAACTGGTTCATAGCTTCTTCCATCAGTTTCCTGCCAAGCCCATTTTTCCTGAAAGGTTCAAGTACATACAGTTCATAGACAAATCCAAATGTTTTATCTGTCAGCGAATCCTTCCCTTTTCCAATCAGCACCCATCCGTGAAAGGAGTCTCCATCCCCAGCAACGAGATACGTGCACCCTTTATCCAAGAGTGATTGAACAAGCTTACTCGCTTTTTCATCTGACGGGCGGGCTTCGCCAAGGGTACCGTCACGCATAGCCTGAGAAGAATGGGTAAGAATCATGGGAAGATCTTGCTCCGTAAAGGGCCGAATCTTGGAACGAAGGGGGCCCCGTTTTTCAGCTTTACCTGTTTCTTTCGCATAAACCTTAATCGATCCCCCGCCGGGTCCATATGCCTCACCGAAATGAATCCAACCGTATTTCTCATAATAGCCCTCTATATCCGTAGTCAAATAAAGAGTCTTATATCCTTTTTCCGCAGCTTCCCGAAGCCCATGCTCAAGAAGCAGACTTCCGAGCTCTTTTCCCCGGTAGTCCGGATGCACATACAGACAGGCAAGCCACGGATGCAAATCCTGGCGGCTGTTTATATCATTTCTGAGCAATGCGTATGTACCGATAATTTCATCGTTTTGGAGTCCGATATAAAACCTCGGAAGATTGGACTCAGTTTTACACGAGTGCTTCATACAGTCTTCGTAAAACGCGCGGTTCTCTTCGCTTCCCCATTCTCCCCAGAAGACTTGAAGAGCCTTCTCAAAAAGTTCAGGATGCTCGCTGATTTCTAGAATGTCCATTCTGGTTTCCCCTTTGTTCGTTTTCTATGTAAAAGATAGGTAAGGCCGTAATGTAAAAATCCAATCACAAGGGTCCCGGTAAACGGCAGTAGGAAATAAGTCAGCCGGGAATACATCCCCCTGAAAAAGTAAGCGTAAATAGTGACAAGCAGGACAAACAATAGCAGACCCAAAAGCCCCTGTTGATTTCTCGACTTTACATAGTTCCCTGCTCCATAAACAATCGTACTCCAGCAGACCGCAGCCCCAATCAGGAAAATAAAACTGAAAAGGTAATCCACCGCATCTGGAAAGTAGTCGCTTCTTACCGGTATGGCGAGCTTGCAAACCGCTAGCGAAAGGAACATGGATGCGAACATCCACATCCAATAAATAATGCGTCTAGTCTTCGTCATATGTATGTCTCCTCAATGGTGTTTATCTAACTTCCATGGCTATTAGTGTCTTTTTAAATTCCCCTATGCTTGTATACATTGCATCGGGTTTACGGCTGAATTCAGCCGTCTGAAATTCCGGCAGCCACTGAACCCCGACTGTCAGCACTCCCGCTCCAAGTCCAGCTCCAATATCGGCGTCGCTGTCTCCTATAAACATTGCTTCAGTGTGGTCTATGCCTAATTGCGAAAGGACTTTAAGAATGCCTTCCGGATCAGGTTTTGGCTTTTCCACATCGTCTCCCGTAATGATGACATCAAATGAAACGTTCATCTTAAGTTCCTCAAGAGATAGATCCAGACTTCTTCTCGCTTTTCCTGTTACAATGGCGAGTTTCATGCCGCGGTCCTTTACCATTTGCAGCAGGTCACTGATTTCCTCATTCGGCTTTACAAGCTGATGATGGTTTTCCTTGTATACGAAATAAAAGTGTTCGATTGCTTCCTCTTTGTTTTCATGCAAAAGATTTTTGCGGATGATATCCGGCTCTGAAGGTCCAAACATCGCAACAATGTCCTCTGAGGTCACGTCTCTTTGGTCATATTTCCTGAATACATCCTGAAAGGCTTCAAAGCAAATGGGCAGCGTGTTTGCAAGCGTGCCGTCAAAATCAAAAATTATGGCTTTCATTCCATTCACTTTCCTTTCAATTTAGAGGTTCCGATCCGTTCCCATTCACCAAAAGGGTCCGGATTTCCTTCTCCATCCGTCCATAAGCGGTAATGCACCCCATCCGCCTCCACTTCCAGAACGAACTCTGAATAGAATTCTCCCCAGCTCCCAAGCGCTGCGGTTTTGCTGACTCTTGTGATTTCAGGATGAAGGGAAACAACCTTCTCTTTAATGAAATTCAATTTTGACTGAGTGTATAGATAGATTGAAGCGGTAAGGATGGCAAGGATTTCGGCAAGCACAAGCAGGATCTGCTTGAATTTCATTTGTCCACCCACTTTTTTCCTTCATTCTTGTCTTCCAAAAAGCCAATATGATTGAATTCTCCTCAACGAGACTTTAATCCTTTTTCCAATTCCTGCTTTTCTCAGCAGCCATCATCCAGCTTAGTCTGAACACAAAAAAGGCAGCAAAGGAACATTCCATTCCGCTACTGCCTGCTCAATTGCTGAATCTGATGGATGATCCCCATTCAAACATCTCAAACCTCTAATAAGTCTGCATTTCCTTCACAAATCGTTCCGTGATTTGCTGGGGCCTCGTAATTGCTCCGCCTACCACTACAGCATGGGCTCCACAGGCTAATGCTTTTGCAGCCATCTCCGGTGTCAGGACGTTTCCTTCTGCAATGACGGGGAGGCTCACATTTAGAATGACTTCTTTTAAAAATTGAAAGTCCTGGTCATACAATTTTTTTCCGGCTGTTTCATCTGTATAGCCGTAAAGAGTCGTCCCTATGCAATCGAAGCCTAGCTGCTCCGCCGTTTTGCAGTCCTCAATGGTCGAGCAGTCGGCCATCCATTTTTGCTCGGGATAGGTGCGTTTCAGCTGTTCCATAAACTCAGGAAGCTCAATTCCTCCGGGGCGTGTTCGGTTCGTAGCGTCAAGGGCAATTAAATCAGCACCGGTCTCAATAAGCTGTTGGATTTCGTTCATGGTTGGCGTTATGTATACTTGCGAATCCTCGTATTCAGCTTTGATGATGCCGATGATGGGCAGCTGCACGTAGTCCTTTATTGCCTGGATGTCCGCGGCTCCATTTGCACGTATAGCTGCTGCGCCCCCTCTTTTAGCGGCATCCGCCATCCTTTTCATTATATCGGCTCCAAACAGAGGCTCGTCTTCAAGCGCCTGGCATGAAACAACCAGCCCAGATTGAATTTTGTTCAGCATGGCGATTCCTCCCGTATTTTTGTTTTTAGTTCAATTCCGCATTCAAACATCCGGTTCCAAGGGGCGAAGGTTTTGATTTCCACCAGCTCCATATTTTCAAAGCTTGAGAGGATTAGAGCATTGAATCTCTCTCTCAGCCGTTCATTCCGATCGAGGCAGATTCGTTCCGCTTCTTCTTTTAAATCAAAGTAGGTAAGACCGCTCTCCTCAGAAAAGGCTGCCGTCATCTCCATTCGAATCTCTGACTGATAGAAATAATCATCGAGCAAGTGATAAATCAGATTTTCTTTAATGAGTTTCTCTTGACCCGCTTCTGCAAGGATCCCCTGGCAGATCGTTGTACCGAGAGTATTGCAGTTTGTATTCCAGCCTTTATAGGAAAGCAGACGGTCCAGTACCCGGGCATCATCCAGCAGGGTGATTAGCTCCCGGTCTCCTCCGTTTGCATAGGCGGAATCCGCGACGATCACTTTCTTTCCTTCTTCTACAAATTCAGTAATCTGCTCGGAAAACATCAGCATGTTCCGGAAGCTGGTATAGGTAATATCCTTCTGATTCTGATTCCAAGATTCCTGCATAATTCGTCCAGGGGTATTATAGGCAAGAATGAAGTCGGCATCATCCGCAGAATCAGCAAGCGAACAGCCTGCCGCCATAATATGCGCTTTCATGCTTTCGGCAAAGGGTCGGTCTTCATACATCGGAATAAGCCCGGGGCCAAGCGTGCTGCTCCAGATCGGATAGATTTTCGGGTTTTGCCTTTTAAGATCGTTGTATGCCCGCGCGAGGAGCGTTGCGCCCACTTCATCTGCGCCTGGGTACATATGGACTTTTTTATGAAGACGGAGTGCTTCGCGTTTTTCCGAGACCGCTTTTTGGTCGATCGCGGTGTATCCATATTCCGCACTATCGTCCTGCGGAATCGCTAAGAACGTAAGAACGCCCTCTGCTACAAGCTCCAGCATGTGCGTATTCATTTGCGAATTAAAGCTGCGCCGTTTCTCATAATCGTGAATGTACAGGTGCGGGAGCCTTGCTGTGATGTCGTCAAGCTGAGCCTTTTCCTTTTCCGCGAGCCCTTCCCGACTCTGTTTGTCTGTTAAAAAGGCACGAAGAAACAATTCACGGCCCCAGTGTTCATAGTAGTCGGGTTCCTCATCGCTTGAACTGTATTTCGGCGTGCGCATGATCAGGTTCGAGGCATAAACCGGCAGTTTTGGATAATCGGCACGCAGTGAGCGGAGCCGTTCTGTCCAGCGGCTGGCCGTGTCTTCAGAAAGGTGATGCAGGCGGGATGGAAGGAGGCCTCCGTAAACGAGCATATCGATACTAATGATGAGAGCATCTGCCGTTTTTGCTGATTCTTTCAGCCAGCACCATAAACGTTCCACGTCCGCAGCTTCTTTTTTCCTGCCTAAAAGGGCTCTGTCCGGGCAGATTAACTCGATCTTGGAGGATGTTCGTGCCATCCTTTCGACATAATCGATATTGCATGGGCGTTCATCAATCGGAATATATACGATATTCATGCTAGGAATCTCCTTTAATGAAAGATGCGGCAAACTTCAATTTTTCTTCTTCATGAATGGCAGAGAGAGCGTGGCCGAATTCCGGATACACTCTAACCTGCTTCTCGCCGCACAGATGATTGTACAAGGCGAATCCGCTTGACGGCGGACATACATTGTCCTCCAAACCAATCCCTACCATTACAGGACATTGAACTCGGCTTGCAAGATTCATGCAATCTACATAGCTGAGCGTTTCATAGACGGTTTTCTCTGTTTTATGGAGCGGATCGTGTACTTTAAAATAATGGTAGATTTCCTGATATGGACCTTCTGAAGCAAGTTGAACAGACCGCTTGAAGTGAGTGAGGAATGGAATATCCGCACAGGAAAACAGCAAATCCTCCTGAAGGGCAGCTGCCGCAATCGCAAGTGCGCCTCCCTGGCTTCCCCCTTCAGCAAACACCCGTGTTTTTCCTGAAATTTGCTTTACGGCGTCTATGCTCCGAAAGGCATCCATATAGGCATGGCTGTAATAATATTGATCCGGTTCCAGAATCCCTTGTGTCATCCAGCCGGAAGGCCCTCCATTGCTGTAAAGGCTGTGATCAGGGGACTCTATGTTCTGACCCCTCACGTGTACCATAAGAACCGGAATTCCCTGAACTGCATATTTGAAAGCATAGCTTGGCTGAAGAGTGTTCCAGTTGTAGCCATGAAAAAGAACGGCAGCCGGTGTATCCGTTCTCTCATTGACAGGCTTCACATACATCCCCTTAATCTTAGAGTTTTGGAAACCGTCGAAACTCACGGTATGCACTTCAATTCCCTGCACCCAATACGGCTGCTGACTCGTCCCGATATTCAGAGGCTGGGATCGGCTTTCTTCGATTCTCCTGTCCCAAAACGAATCAAAATTCTCTTTTTTCGTCTGCGGAGGTTTGTATCCCTCCAGCTCTTCAAGCGGCATATCAAACAGGTTCATCATCTTCCTCCAAATATGAGTATTATGGATGCAAGGATGAGGCGGCAAGTGTTCGGCCCGCCAATGCAAGGGCACCCTTTAATCCTGAAAAGTCTTTTAGTGCCGGAGGTACGATATATGTATCAAGATTGTCGACGTATGGGTTTTGAATGTAGCCATTCATGTATTCCCCGAATTTTTTGCGGATGAGCGGAAAGAGCTGCCTCTGCCTCATCACTCCACCTCCGAGGATCAGCCGCTTTGAATTGAGAATGAGCGCATAATTCACGAGTGCCTGGGCAATATAATCCGCTTCGATTTCCCAAACCTCTGCGCGATTCGCAAGTTCATCCCCCTTTGACCCCCATCTTTTCTCAAGAGCAGGCCCTGCGGCAAGTCCTTCCAGACAATCGCCGTGATATGGGCAGCTGCCGCGGAAAGAATCATCCGGGTGACGGCGCACGAGAATGTGCCCCATTTCCGGATGGCTCATTCCGTGAAGCAGCTCTCCTTTTACGACAGCCCCCACTCCGATTCCCGTTCCGACCGTCATATACATGCAGCTGTCCAGCCCCTGTGCAGCTCCCCAGGTGAGTTCTCCTAGTGCAGCAGCGTTCACATCTGTGTCAAACGCTATCTGTACACCCAATTCCTGCTTAAGACGGCTATACAAAGGAAAGTTCATCCATTTAAGCTTTGGAGTCGTTGTAATGCTGCCATAGGAAGCACTCGTTTCATCAAGGTCAGCCGGCCCAAAAGTACCGACTCCAAGTGCCTCTAATTGAAAATCGGAAAAGAATGCTATGACCTGTTCCAAAGTTTCTTCCGGATCCCCCGTTGGGATTTGACAATGTTCGGTAATATCGCCATTGACCGTTCCGACTCCGCATACAAATTTCGTTCCGCCTGCTTCGATAGCTCCTATCGCCAAATCAAGCCCCCCTTTCGCTACACCTTTCGGCTAAGCTGTTTAATTTGAAGATCCTGCATGCCTTTGAATACAACATCAAGCAGATAATAGGCGGAAACTTCGCTAAGTGAGCTGCTGTTTCCTTCTATTTCTTCTGCAGCAGGTATCAGCATCCGTATATCTGAAGCTCTTGATAATGGAGAATCCTGCTGACTTGTGATTCCAATTGTTACTGCTCCCCTGCTTCTTGCCGTATCCATGATGCTGACAATATCAGAAGCATAGCCGGATGCGCTGAGGCCGATTACCACCGTTTCAGGTGTCAAGGCATAGGAGGACATTTCTCTTTCGTAATGGCTTGAAAAAGTATCAGCTGCCATACCGAGCTTCATTAGTTTGAATTTGAGCTGACTGGCAACGACTGACATTTCTCCCGCTCCATAGAGAAAAATTTGTTTTGCCGAAAGAAGCTGGCTTGAGAATTTTTGAATATCCGTCAGATCGTATAGGCTGTCACATTTTTTCAGCATACTCATATACGTATGCTTTACCTCTGTCAGACTCGACGGCTTCGCTTGTTCATACAGCCTCGTACTGACCGTTGCCTCTTTCGCCATGAGCCGGAGCTTGTTATAAGAGCCGAACTCAAGTTTCTGGCAAAATCTCGTAATGGTTGCTTCTGAAACATTGATCTGCCGCGACATTTCTGAAATGGTTTTGTTTGGAACCGCTTCGAGATTAAGAATGACAAAGTTTGCAATCATCTGCTCCCGTTTTGTAAGCTTATGCATATTAGATTCAATCATCGCTGTCATGCTTTTAAGGGGCTTAAGCGATTCCTGCAGGAGAAAATGCCGGAGTGCGCCAATCATTCCCGCATCATTTAAATTTCTGGCAATTTCTATCTGTGTTTTGTCCAAAATGGCCGGAATCAGGTCTTTTCCGAGCTGCTCCATGATAAGCGGATACAGATAATCCTTTTGGGCCGTTATTCCGCCGCCGATGATAATCATTTCCGGATTCATCATATAAGCAATCGTCGCTATGCCTTTCGATAGATAATAGACAAGACGGTTAATCTGTTTTACGCAAACTTCGTCTCCTGCTTGTGCAAGTGCAAAAATTTCTTTTCCGTCAATGTCCTGTTCCCTGATTCCTTTCAGTTTTGCAACGTTTTGAATCAGAATACGCGTGGAAGCAAGTTCCTGCAGCTGGCTTCCTTCAATCGGAATGTAGCCGATTTCTCCTCCGCTGAAGCTGTGTCCCGTATGAAGCTTGTTATCCAAAATATAACTCCCGCCGATTCCAGTTCCAATCGTTAAGCAAAAGATGCTTTTCGCATCTTTTCCGGTGCCAATCCAGGATTCTGCCAGGCCCGCACAATTTACATCGTTTTCCACTTCAACCGGAAGCCTGAAATAATCCTCCAATTCTTTTTTCAGAGGAATGCCCGTGTATTCGGGAATGAGCGAGGATGCATATAAAATACTTCCTTCCCTGGAATCCACTTGCCCCGCTGTACTAATGCAAATTCCGCTTATATCGTGCTCATCGGCTAGTTTCTTTCCATACGTTTTTACTTTCTCAACGATTGCCGCTCCACCTAGGTGGGCTTCTGTTTCCGTTTCATATTTCGCCGCGAATGTTCCGTCTTCCAGCAGGACGCTGTATTTGATTAACGTTCCGCCAATATCAAATGCTATAAATTTCCTCATTGGTCATCACCTTCTTTTCTATGGCAGGAGCAATCAGTCTTCACTTTGCTGCTCTCTTCTTTTTATACGAAATGTTTTTATTTGTTTAGGTTTAAAAGCAACGGCCGTTACAGGTGACGCTTCATATGCCATCAGCACTTCACCGGAAAAATCAATTTCAAAAACCGCGGCAGGATCAAATCCGAAGTGCAGCTCCGTCATTCTTGTTTCCGATGCCGGGTTAAAGCACCTGATATCAAAAGAATTCTTTTCCTTTTGAATAAAGGATGAAAACACGATATCGGGCGATGTTTGCTTAAACAATACCGTTTCATCCTTCAGCGAACCCGATTGCTGAGTCAGAACGGGGTGGCGCAGCCATCTTGCTTCGTTCAACGACTGATGCTGTTTTCCAAGCGTCAGCCCGTACTCAAATTCATGCTCTCCTGAACATTGGGCTCCCGGAGTTTCAAAGCCTGGTCCAGCCCCGTTCCCCCTTGTCCGAAGATCCCGTCTTGAAAGCCATCCTACACTTCGGATTGCGGTAAGAAATGCATAATCCTCTCCATCGACCTGATCAATTTCGTACTCCTGAAGTCCGCGCTGAACAAGCTGATGTTCGTTTGCGATGACAGTTGAGTAGGTTGGATACTGATTCATGACCGCTTCCTTATTTGCAGGAGCATCCCAAATCTTCTCACGGAGTGTTTTTCGTTCAATCAGATCAAATGCCGTATCTGCAAAGCTCTTATCCGTCTTCCCTGAAGCGAACCCGATTCGGAGCTTTTGATCCTTCGCCTGATTGAGGATGGTTGTGTGAAAGGCAATCAGCCGTTTTTTATGATAAAGCGTTATAGCGGTGGTCATCTTATTGATGACTGTTTCTCCATTTGGCCCCGTCCTGTTTTCGTTTAGAGCAGCCGGAAGTTCCATTTCATAATGGAGGATGGCGGACTGTGACGTCTTCCCCTTCTTTATATCGGTTACGGCTGTCAATATAGACCGGCTCTGGCAATCATGGAGCGGGGGAGAGTAATTGTATGTATCCCCGGCGTCCATTGATGAAACGAATACATGCTGATTTTCATACACAGCCCCGGTTTCGCGATCCGTAATGATCAAGCCGCTCTGATTCCATTGAACGGTATAGAATTCATTTTCTATCCAGTCTGACTCTGAATGTTCTAAAACGGCCGTTTCTGAGGTGTCCGTCTCAATCCTGATTCGTTTCGTTTCCACTCCTGCAAATGGAAGCATGAATTCGACATGATATACCGCATACTGTGCGTAATGCGGCTCTGCAAGGATGTGCCGCAGGAATTCCTCTTTCACTTCTCTTCTAATGACATCGAAAGGGATTTCAGCATCGTGGTGATAAAGCTTAATTGCTCCCAAATCAAGGGCAGCCGGAATCCGTATTTCCGTTCTTACCCGGTAAACATCCTTTATCGGGGTATTGTTTACAACATACAGATATGGCTTTTCGGTCTTCTCATCCAAATAGTCAAACGGATATTCCTCATTCAATGTATCCTTCGCATATTGGCGGATTGCGCCCAGCACTTTTTTCGTCCTTGTCTCCATTTCTTCGTGGACCTCATCAATGCTGCAGCCGCAAATGCTGTCATGCGGCTGATTTTGCAGGATAAGCTTCCATACGTAATCCATAAAATGCTCTGAATTTGTACGTCCGTTTGTCCATGCATTCAACGCTTCCATCATTCCTACCGCAGCATCCTCGCACATTTGATTGTGTTTCTTCAGGTAAGAACGAGTGGAGTAAACTCCCGGCAGAATAAATATTTTAGAGGCATCACGCTGTTCCCCCAGTATTTTCCGTACCGGCTTCTCTCCCTTAAACGCCTTTGCATATTCAGACATAAGGGACTGTTTAAAATGAATGTCCGGAAATGCCTCATTTAATCTATCCATTCTTTTATGTAAATCGTTTGCGGTGAACGTATGATCCGCGCCGTTCATAAACAATGCTTTTCCATAGGTTAAAAACGGTTCATTTTTATCAAGATAAGCCTTTGCTTTATCCGTAAAATCCTCGTGCTTTAAAAAGGTTTGATAATAGCCGTCAAATAACGGAAGGACAAATGTAAACACTTCGCTCCCGTCCGGAGCCTCCCACATATTTTCAAATCGGTCCGAAACAGCGCCGCGCCAGACTATGGCCGTATCAATCCCGTATCCTTTAAAGATTTGCGGCATCTGGCTTGCATGGCCGAACGTATCAGGCAAATACCCAATGTTCCACGATGAGCCGAGTTCCTTTGCTTTTTTGATGCCAATCTCCAGATTTTTCAGCATGGATTCACCCGATACTAAAAATTCGTCCGCAAGGAGATACCATGGGCCTGCTTCTATTTTTCCTTCTTCAATCCATGAGATCAGCCGGGCATACTCCTCTTTACTGACAATCTCTTGATAATCATCCAGGACGATGGTCTGGCCATCCAGAAAAAAGGATTCGATGCGTCCGGATGAAAGCAGTTCGTCAACGTAACGCATGCCATTCCGCAATTTATAACGGAACTCTTCAAACGATTCATACCATTCTCGGTCCCAGTGAGTATGGTTTAAGACATGAACTTCCTTTACTGATTTCATCGCTGTCCCTCCGCTGTACTAAGCTGCTGTTTAATAATCGCTCCGTCTAATTCATTCAAGCTTATTCCGTTTTGGACCGAGTAGGCACAGGCAACGCCTGCCGCCTCTGCGACCTCTCTTACTGTCGGCTGAATCCGAAGGGATGCCTGCATAAAAAATGTACTGGAGATATGCCTTCCTGCTGCGATTAAATTGCTTATTTCATATGTAATCAAGGAACGGTAGGGAATTTCATAATATTCTCCGCGTGAGAACTTCGCTTCTTCCACTTGCTCGGCAGCCGTACTGTGTACATCAATATACCAGTCGCCCCTTGCAATTCCATCGCGAAATCTGGCTCTCTGAACATAGTCTTTTTCGGTGAGTACGTATTGGCCAATGATTCGATATGATTCACGAATGCCAAGCTGAGAGGCTTCTTTGACTAAAAAGGAATGTTCGAATCCCGGAATGTATTTAGGCAAAAATCGGGTTAGCCGGCGAATCATTTCCCGCCCTTTTGTAACACCCTGTGATCGGAGAACGGCGCTTGTCGTCCGGTGAATACCCGGAATATGCGGACAGTT
Organism: Bacillus sp. FJAT-42376; assembly: GCF_003816055.1. NCBI lineage: Bacteria > Bacillati > Bacillota > Bacilli > Caryophanales > Bacillaceae > Bacillus > Bacillus sp. FJAT-42376. The sequence continues at coordinate 966,980 of NZ_CP033906.1, read as the reverse complement.
AAACGACATGACCCCGGTTTTTCCCGGCTGGGTAAAGGCTTGAAAATAACGCAGGTCTTCTTCTATCAAATCCCCGTTTTCCAGTCCTTTTTGAAAAAAGGATTCCAGTACATGCCCTTTTCCAGGCACCATCGCAATTTCAAAAAAGGCTGGATTTTCGATTTTGCAAAATGTTTCATTTTTGGAAAGCATGAATGTCCTCAAAGCTTCAATGTCAATTCCGGCCATCTCGAACCGGAAGGAAATTTGCTGGTTGTGTCCTTCCTTGTTTCCTGATTCGACGGGAACCCCTGCTGTACGGGAAAGAAGCGCATCCGCCGTTGCATCAATAAACGTTTTGCCCTCTATGGCTGCAAGCCCCTCACATGTGTTGATGATCAGGTGCGTAATCCGGCTGCCTTCTTTGATGCAATCGACGATATTGGCATCATATAAAATGCTGCCTCCCCGCTCTGTGATGAGCTGCTCCAATACACCGCTCAGCGTCTCGGTATTGAACCAGCTGCATGCTGTCGTTCCATCATCCGTCTGTATGTTTTCCTTATTCAGCCTTTCAATGATTAAACGGTTTACCCGATTGCCTTTCATATAGGTGGGCATCATCGGTGAAACGAGCGCATTTGTCTGAGTGCCTCCGAGAGCAATCGTCTTTTCAACAATGACCGTGTGCAGCCCTTCCTCCAGCGCAGCGATGGCAGCCGCTGCACCCGCTGTTCCGCCGCCCGCCACAACACAGTCGGCTTTATAAAGAACGGGCAGTTCCCGTCCAAAGAAAGATAGTGTGTCCATCCGTTCCGCCTCCAGGTTTGTATAATAGAAGATTCTTATCCTTTGACCGCACCGTCTGTGGCACCTGAAATGAAGTACTTTTGCAGCCAGATGAAAATCAGCAAAGTCGGAATCGTTGTCAGGATCGACGCTGCGCTGACAAGCTTTAAGTTAGACCCGTCAAAATTCTGGGATAGCTGAGCCAGTCCAATGGAAAGTGTATACATGCTGCTCTCCGTCGAATTGATCAGCGGCCATAAATAATCGCCCCACGTTCCCATAAACGTAAAGATGGCAAGTGTCACGAGTGTCGGCTTTACTAACGGCATGGCTACCATATACCAAACCTTGAATTTATTTGCACCATCCAGATAAGCGGACTCCTCAAGCTCCTTAGGTATTCTTAGATACGCTTGGCGCATCAGGAAAATTCCGAATGCCGTGGATACCTGCATGACCACTAATCCGATATGTGTGTTGCGCAATCCGAGCTCTCCAGCAAGCTGAAAAAGAGGAGCCATATAAAGCTGGAAGGGAACCATCATGGTCGAAATGATCAAAGCGAGCACGACGCTGCGTCCTCTAAAGTCCATGCGTGCCAGCGGATAGGCCGCAAGACTGCAAAACAGCAGATTTAGCGGAATCGCAATCACTGTGACAATCACCGTATTCAAAAAATATGTACCGAAATTAGCTTTTTCAAAGGCCGTGAAAAAGTTTCCCATCGTTGGATCTGCAGGAAGAATATTTTCATAGATTCCTTCACTTGGCGATTTAACGGCAATGAAGAGCGTTATAAGAAACGGCCCGACTGTAAGAAGGGTAATGAAAAGCATGACCGCATAAATGCCGATTTTTTGGCTGAAGCGTTTTTTCTCCATCCTGATTTCTCCTTTCTTTTTTACGCTCTTAAATCATCTTCACGCTTGCTTGTCAGTTTCATCTGCAAGAGAGACGCTGCAATGGCGAGCACCAGCAAAACCAGACCGGCTGCAGATGCGATGCTGACATCAAGGCTCTTGAACTTTTCGTAAATATACATTACAAGAGTTGTGGTTGCACCCGATGGCCCCCCGTTTGTTGTCAGCGCAATTTCTTCGAACACCTTCATTCCCGCAATAATCGTCATGACAGAAACGAGTGTGATAGAAGGCACCAGCATGGGAACCGTAATATGACGGAACTGCTGAAACAGCGAGGCTCCATCAATGCTTGCAGATTCATAGACATCCTTTGGAATCGATTGCAGACCCGCTAAATAAATGATCATGTAATAGCCGAGTCCCTTCCAGACGGTAATTGCGGCTACAGCTGCCAGAGCTGTGGATGATTGAACAAGCAGGTTCGTAGGAGAATCAAAAACGCCAATAGAAACAAGAAATTTAGAAATTAACCCGCTCTGCGAGTACAGCATTTTCCACATTAGGGCTGCTACCACCATAGGGGTAATGACCGGAAGATAATATAGAATCCGGAATGTACCGACTCCCTTAATCTTTTGATTTACAAGAACGGCAAGAATCATCGGCAGAAAAATATTCAGTGGAAGGACAATGGCCAGAAACACGAGCGTATTTATGAGGGCCAGCCAGAAATTCTTGTCGGTGAAAATTTCTTTAAAGTTGGCCAATCCAACAAATTCACCGGTATCTGCGATAATTTTGTAATCTAAAAAGCTCCATTTAAATGCTTCAAGAATTGGAAGGATTAAAAAAATCCCCAGTATTAAAATGGCAGGAAGCAGAAAGAGCCATGGTGTAAGCAGCTTCATTCCCCATCGTCTTTTCTTTTCTGGGACAGGTTCTGCTTTAGTTTGGATATTTTGCAGGATAGCAGGTTCTCTGTTCACTTCGGTCTCCCCTTTCAAAAAATGAAGACTAGCCTTTAAAAATACAAAGCTAGTCTTTTGTTGACACACCTTTAAAAGGTTACTTTTTCACCGGATTTTTCAAAGGCTTTGTTCCATTCAGATGCCAATTCCTTCACCGCTTCTTCAGGTTTAAGCTTGCCCTGGAGATTTTTCACGAAAATATTCTTCGTTGCAGCACGGAGATCGGCACTGTTTTCAGTTGGCGGAATCAACACTTTCGCGCGGCTCAGAGACTCTGACGCTTGAAGCATTCCAAGTGCTTTCGGTGAGTCTCCTGGATTTTTAAAGTAATCATCCTCCAGAGATTCTTTTGTTGCAGGAAGAACGGTACCGGCAGTTTTCGCGAATTCCAATTGATTCTCAGCATTCGCTACATATTCAGCAAGCTCTACCGCAGCCTCTTTATTCTTCGTTTTAGCCGGAACGGCAAAGTTCATAACCGCAACGTTGACAGGAGCTTCACCGGATTCAAGCGGCTGCCCTGCTTTAGAACCTTTATATACATCCGGGGCACCGGATTCAACCGGTCCAAGGAACGTCACTCCGCCTTCAAGGAAGGATGCATTCCCCGCCATGTATAATTGCTGTCCTGTATTAAGGGAACCTTCCGCTGCCTCTTGCGGGATCAGGCCCTCTTTATACATTTTCTGAGTAAGGGTGAAGAATTCCACTATTTTTTGGTTGTCTTCAAATGAAGCTTTGCCGTCTTTCACGATTGGCTCGCCGTTTGCAAGAGATACCATTTTCTCCATGATGGTATTTCCGTCATTTATCACAGGATAATAGGAAGGCTTTCCTGTCGCTTTTGTTACGGCTTTAGCTGTTTCATAAATCCCTTGAGTATCTTTAGGCAGTTCTTTAATGCCTGCTTTATCAAACTGCCCGCCGTTGTACCAGGAAACGGTAGTTGTTAAGTACCATGGCAGTGCGTATAATTTTCCGTCATACATTCCGGATTCATAAGGTCCTTCAACAAACGATTTCTTCGTTTCATCATTGACCATGTCTGTTAAGTCAAGGAGCCCGCCCTGAGCCGCAATATTGGACATGTAGTGCGGATTCAAGTTTACGACATCCGGTACATCCCCTCCTGTCAGGGAAGTCAGCACCTTTTGTTCCATTTCATTTTGAGGTATGTCTTCGATGACAACGTCCAGCTTCGGATGAAGCTTTTCAAAGTTTGTTTCGAGTTTTTTAAAGTATGTATCGAACGGTTCTCCTTTTAGTGATGCTGTCCAAAGTGTAACCTTACCTGACAGCTCTTCAGATTTGGAACCAGATCCTGAAGCCTCTTCCTTGCCGCTGCATGCAGCCAAACTAAATGAGAGTGCTGCTGCAATTGAACCCGCTGCTACCTTTTTTGTCCATTTACTCATATCCCCAATTCCCCCTCAAACTATTTTTGTAAGCGTTTCCTTATCTTTACTTAAATTCATCATACAAGGGCTGTAAATATTTTTCAATCCTTTTGTAAAATTATTTTACAAGTTATTTTTATTTTGAAAATTAATTTCTAAACGAAATGGTTCGAGCATATAAACATTGAATTTTGACTTTTTTATGCAACCACTCTGCAGATTCAGTAACAGCTTCAAGGCTTCTGCCGGTTATCAATTCAAATTCAGAATCAATCTTCCGGAAAAGAAAGACTGACTCTAATGTCCCTGCTGAGCAGGAACCTATAAAGCCAGTCTCTCTCTGATTTCCTTATTGATTTTGATGATTTACTGCATATTCCACCCAGAATGAAGCTTCTCCCGCCTGCTCCTTCATCCTTTCGCCTGCAGCAGCGCTGATTTTATCTTGTTCAATTAATGTTGTTATATAGCTGATGAACGATTCGAAAGCCCTGCCGCTTTTTTCAGGATTTGTCTGAACTGCGAGTGTCATGATCCGGATTCCCTGCTTCAAATGATCGGCTTCTTTTTTGTTTACAGCCCCCTGCTTCAAATAAATAGATTTAAGCTGCTCATCCATCTTCTTCAAAACAGTTTGCGCGGCTAAAATGGGCTCTTCACCCGGATTTACCGCTTTTTCGCGCCAAGGCCCTTTGCCAAGAGCATCTACAGACGGAGCGCTTGCCTGTCCGAATGCAAACATGTTCACCCCTGAAGTTCCGTGCTTGGCCGACATTACATCATCCACGCTCGCCATCTCGCTTAGATGATGGTAAAACGAATAGATTCCCGTGTAATACATCGTTCCTTCAGGCATCAGCTTTTTGCTATCCTGCACCGTTTTTTGAATGCTGTTGAAATCGTGTCCGTACGCCTGCGGAATGACCCCGTCGATATCATCCTTCCAATCGCTTATAAGAGCCGCTTCAGGTCCCGGCTCCGGTGTGGCTGTCATCATAAATTTAGGATCCAATTGTTTGGACTGGTCATGCAGTTTTTCCACGAACTCATTTTCCCTGGATTGAAGCCATTTCGTCCATCTCTCCCATTGTTCGGGATCCGTTTTTGGATCAAGGGTGTATGGGTCGGTTCCAAATTGCTCCGTATATGCTTTCCGAACCGCACTGCTAAACCCATAGCTCTTCTCAAAAGGCTGGTGAGGGTAGCGCATATAGTCAATATTCAGCCCTTTAATATCGTAATCTGCCTGCATCTCTTTATATATATCGAGCATAAACTGCTGCACCTTTGGCTGGGCAATATCCAGCCAATAATATTTGCTTGATGAATCAGGAGCCGGCTTCCCTGTCGTATTATTCCGCTGAATGGCTGCCCATTCCGGATATTTAACAAACTGGGATGGGGTTCCAAGACTGCTTTCCCCTACCATAAAGCCATCTGTCCACGCCTGGATCGATAAACCGCGCTTTTTCCCTTCCTTCACATACGCCTTCAGCAAGTCTTTGCCGTATTGGCCGTACTGAGCGTTCTGGAATCTCGGATGCTGGGCAGGCAGCCCATACGATTCCATTGTTTTGCTTGGATAGATGGTATAACCATGGAACGTTGTTTCCAGGTAAACGGAATTAAAGCCTGCCTTCTCCATCCGGTCCAATACCTGTTTCACTCCCTCAAGCGTTGTCTCTTCAGGCCGGTACCAAATCGCTCGCTGCTCAGCTGCATGAGAAGGCAGAGAATAGTAATATGCATCATAAGCAGCCTGGGTTGCCTGGCGGGTAAAATCAAGTGCTGCAGCAGAATCTGTTTCCGCTTTTGCTTTTTCAAGCAGGTCCTGTCCCAATTGAAGGGCCTGCTCTGCATTTGGCAGATCGGCATCAATGAATTCTGCTTTTGCTTTGGCAATAGAAGCCTTTGCCTGGTTAATCGCCTGTTCACTTTGGAAAGCAAAGCTGTCTACGTCCTGCGTTATTTTTACTAATCCGTTCGCATCGACGGACACTTTAGCCCCGATGATGGAATTGGCGGAAATCCACTGTGAAGCGATGCCATGTCCGCTTACAACAAATCCATTCTTTGGAATCTTTGAACCTCCCCCGCCAAGCTTCGTAACAAATCCATTTTCCACCGTAATTTCATATCCGTATGGATTGGTCTTCGTTGTTTCACCAAATGCAGGTGTATAAACAATCAATTGATCCGGCCCTCTGAATCCATCGAAAGGGGCGCCTGCCGGATTTGATGCACGCGTTGGATCAACGGCATTTGCGGTTTTTTCCTGAGATTTTTCCACCGGCTCATATAGCTTGATGGTCTCCCCCATGTTCAGCTGAGATAAGAAGTTTGCAGCTTCTGCGGAAGGGACAGTCCCCGTTGAAAGAACCAATCCGTTTTCCGGTATGGCACTGTCGCCATCTGTTCGCTTGACAACCTTGTACTGATTGAGGCCGATTTTTTCTAAAACCGCTTCTTTGCTGCCTTTTCTTGTTTCGGTGTAATAGCTGAAAGCATCATTGAACAAAATGAGCTTATTGTCATTAGCCAGCTGATTCACACCATTAATGGCCATTCGATCCCCTGATTGATCCTCAACCGTCATGACATTTACTGGCGGATTGGACAGGGCGTCAGCGGCATTTCCCGTTAACCCAAGCGAGGATAATACAAGACTTGAAACAAGGACGGAACCGGACATGACTCTCGTTTTTTTGTTCATTCTTTGTTCTCCTTTTCGGTTATTTGCGCTGGAAGAGGAAGAAAGAATCGTCACAGATGTCTTGGTAGCGCTTTCAAGTTTTTATAATAAACGCAGGTTCGAAATGGCACAAGCAGTTTTTGAAAAAATTTTAATAAATTAATAATTTCTGAAATTTATTTTCATTTGGATTCTTCAAGAACAGGTCCTTTGACCTTAAACCATCCTGAGTTATTTCGCCCATAAAAAAAAAGACAATAGCTGTTTTCCAGTATTGTCTTTATCAGTAAGTTTCCTGACAATTATTATTCTTAAATAAGTTCTATGTTTGAATTTCAAGTTTTCCTATACATGTGAAACAATTAATTGAGCTGAACCGCTCAGTTTAAAATCCCCAAATGCGTGCGGAACAAGGAAATGCATTCCTTTTTTCAAACGGTAGCTCATCCCGGCCTTAATAAGAGTCCCCTCACCTTCAATGACAGAGCAAAGTAAAAATGGCTGATCCTGAACGAACTCGGCTTCCCCATCAATCTCCCATTTGCAGACAGTAAAATGATTCACATTCACATATTGCGTAACCTTCTTACCGGGAACAGCATCTATTTGAATATTCAGTGAATCCATGGCGTGCGGAACCGTAATGACGTCCTTTGATTTATCAAGATGAAGTTCACGCAGGCTTCCGGATGCGTCTCTTCTGTCATAGTCATACAGCCGGTAGGTTGTATCTGAATTCTGCTGAGTTTCAAGAACGACCGATCCCTTGCAGAGAGCATGAACGGTTCCGCTCGGCACATAGAAAAAATCCCCTTTTTTAATAGGAATCCTGCGCAGAAGCTGATCCCATGTCCCTTCGTCAATCCATTGTTCAAGCTCTTCTTTTGTCCGGGCATGATGGCCGAAAATGAGCTCTGCTCCTTCTTCACAATCGATAACATACCAGCACTCTGTTTTGCCCAGTTCACCTTGTTCATGTTCCATTGCATACCCATCGTCAGGATGAACCTGTACAGATAGATCATGGTTTGCATCTAGTATTTTTGTCAAAAGCGGAAAACGATCCCCTGGAAGATGACCGAACAATTCCCGGTGCTGCTCCCAAAGTTCTCCCAGCGTTTTCCCTGCCAATTCTCCATTCTCCACGGTGCTCTGGCCGTTTGGATGCGCTGAAAAAGCCCAGCATTCCCCAGTCTGTTCAAAAGGCAGCTCATACCCAAAGGAAGCCAAATTGCTCCCTCCCCAAATTCTTTCTTTGAAGACCGGCCCGAAAAATAAAGGCTGTGCATGCATTATGCTTCTCTCCCATCTGATGTATTCCCTTCCTTATATTACATGATTTCTCCATATACTAGAAAAGTTTTTCTTTTTGCATGCAAAAAAAAGACCACCCTAAGATGATCTCCTCACTCTTCTTCCTGATCCCAATCCTTTTTAAAACGGTCGAATTTAACCTCTAAATCATCCAGCATCTGAATCAGGCGGTCCACATCTTCAAGATCCGTTGATTCCGGATCCATTGAATCGATGACCTCCATGAACATATTCAGGCGGTTTTTTAAATAATCTATTTGTGAGTCTTTATCTTTTGTCGCGTTTCCCATTTTTCTGTTCACTCCTTTCACCGTTTTCATGGTAGCGGATTTCTCGGGAATTGACAACTGCACGAATACAAGGTTTCGTGATAAGATGAATTTTGTGATTTTATTTACATGTACGTCTATTAAAGGAGTTTTTTCGATGAGCACTACTCACAGTTTACCCCCTATTACTCCTTCCTACGACCCGTGGGAAGCTTATATGGACATAGAACAATATGGAAAGCCGATGCTCACCAACGTCGAGTTCACGACGACAACGCTTTGCAACATGAGGTGTGAGCATTGCGCCGTCGGCTATACGCTGACACCGAAGGATCCGAACGCGCTTCCTTTGGACCTGCTGATCCGCCGTTTGGATGAAATTCCGAATCTGCGGTCGTTCAGTATTACAGGCGGTGAGCCGATGATGTCGATGAAGTCGGTGAACAACTATGTGGTACCGCTGTTGAAGTATGCGCATGAACGCGGTGTGCGCACTCAGATTAATTCCAACTTGACGCTTGATTTGGCACGGTATGAAAAAATCATTCCTTACCTGGATGTTCTGCATATCTCCCATAACTGGGGTACGATGGAGGACTTCGCGGAAGGCGGCTTCGCGATGATGGAGAAAAAGCCGACATTTGAGCAGCGGGCAAAGTATTTTGACCGGATGGTCGAAAACAGCCGGGCGCTTGTGGCTGCCGGTGTAACCGTGTCCGCAGAGACGATGCTGAATAAGCGCACACTCCCTCACCTCGAGAAAATCCACAAGCAGATTACAGAGGAAATGCTGTGTCAAAGGCATGAGGTGCATCCTATGTACCCAAGTGACTTTGCAAGCGCGCTTGAAACACTTTCCCTTGAGGAAACACGCCAAGCGATCCATCATCTGCTGGACGTGCGGAATGAAGATGTGTGGATGCTGTTCGGGACCTTGCCGTTTTACGCATGCAGCGATTCCGAAGAAGACTTGAAGCTGATGAGAAGACTGCGTGCTTCCAAAAATGTAACGGTCCGGAATGATCCGGATGGCCGCTCCCGCCTGAACGTGAATATTTTTACAGGCGAAGTCATTGTAACAGACTTTGGAGATACCCCTCCACTCGGGAATATTCAGACATCCACTCTTGAAAGTGCCTATGAAAAGTGGTCCGGTTCAGCGATCGCCAAGTCCCTAAGCTGCCACTGTCCGAGCGTGCAATGCCTCGGTCCGAATATTCTGGTGAAGAACAGCTATTATGCCAATGAAGATTTCACCGTGAAGAAAGCTAAACTGTAAAGCCTTAGGGCTTTGCAGTTTTTTTTGGATGCGGTTTTAAATGTTGTTCAATCCTGCATATGGCAGACGCAAATCCCTGTTTTGGCCGTAATCGACATAATTTTGCCCGTAATCGACACGTTTTTGCCCATAACCGACAAACTCCCGCCCGTAACCGACAAGCTTTTGCTCGTAACCGACAAGCTTTTGCTCGTAACCGACAAGCTTTTGCCCGCAATCGACACACTTTTGCCCGTAATCGACAAGCTTTTGCCCGCAATCGACAAGCTTTCTCTCAGGCCCCCTAACTAGTTTGGACACCTCCACTCATTCTAAATATAATGAGGGCAGAGGAGATGAGGCCAAGATGAAGAGAAAGAATGGTCCGATTGAGGACGTAAAGAAGAAATATGTCAGAATGGCATTAGAGTCCGGCAATACGGCTTTCCTAGCCAGGAAATTATCAGTAGCTCCTTCTACTCTGTCTGGGTGGGTGCGCCAGTATCGGGATGAAGTCGAATTAGAGATGAAAATGGAGGGTGTCTCTCCCCTTTCTGAAAACTCTGGTACGGATGAGATCCAGAAAAAATATGATCAAGCCATGAAACTGTTAGGGGAAAAAGAGCTGGAAGTTGAAATGCTTCGAGAAATGATAAAAAAAAAATCGAAACGCTAACCGATAAAGTCGAATTCGCAAAAGAATGGGTAGAAGCCGGGTTTGCGGTCACTCGGGTAATCAACATTGTGGGAATATCTAAGTCCACTTACTATTATCAACAGGCCAATCCCATTCCGGCGAAAAGGGTAGCTGGCGGAAGGCCTATCCCCGGTTTTTCCTTAGACTCAAAAGGAAAACGTGTATCTGACGAGCAAATCAAAGCGTACCTGGTCAAGCTGATCGGTGGTATGGAGGCGGTCTATGGGTATCGGAAACTGACAAGCTGCCTAAAACGGAAGCACCATCTGACCATCAGTAAAAAGAAGGTGTACCGTCTGTGCAAGGAAATGGGGATCCTGTTCCCTTTAAAAATTCGAAACAATAAGTACCCCAGAAAGATTGCCAGGAATCGAATCGTCACAGGTCCAAATCAAATGTGGCAGATTGACATCAAATATGGATACATCCCAGGCATAGAGCGTTTTTTCTACCTGGCAAGCGCGATAGACGTGTACGATCGGAAGATTGTCGGCTTTTATTTAGGGAGAACATGTGGCGGGAAAGATATCACAAAAATGCTTAAGACGGCTCTGAGAGCCCGTAAAATAGAAAATTCCGGCGAAGAGAAGCTGGTGCTTAGAACCGATAATGGACCCCAGTTTATCGGGATCCAATTTCAAGAGTTCTGCCTGGAAAACAAAGAAAGGCTGGAGCATGAACGAATTCCTCCAAAGTCACCTAATTTGAATGCTTATATCGAGTCCTTTCATAGCGTCCTCGAACGAGAGTGTTACCAGCGGCACGAATTCCAGACATTCGAAGAGGCCAATGAAGTCGTGAAGGAATACATTCAGTTTTACAATAACAAAAGACTGCATGGAAGCCTTGAGGACTGGCCTCCAGCTGTCTATTTTCAGAAACATAAAAAGGGTGAAGTAAAACCTAGAAAGATCGCTCTTTGAAAAACGGAGAAAACATTAGAATTCGGAAGAGCGTGTCCAAAATTAGGGGGCTCAACCGCTTTTGCCCGCAATCGACAAGCTTTTGCCCGTAACCGACACACTTTTGCCCGTAACCGACAAACTCCCGCCCGTAACCGTCACACTCCCTCTCTTCAAAGCTAAAAAAACACCGTCCAGCTTCCCTGAACGGTGATTACCCGCTGATTATCTCGGGCGGTCCGATACCATGTAACCGAATGACAAATGGTCCTGCACAGGAATCCATGCTCCGATTCCTTGAGAGGTCACGTTTTTCACGATGATTTTCCGCTTGTTCCCTTTTAGATCCAGGTATACTTCTCCATATGTGACTTTCCCTTTTTCGCTGATGGCTGGAGCGTAGGCGTAAAGGTAGCCCATTTTCTTCACCGGTACGTTGTAGATTTGGTCCTTTTTGGTTCCTGCGCCGATGATGGTTTCAAACGATAGCGGCAGGCTCGTTTTTTTCATGGCTTTGAGCAGCATCATGTTTTTGACATCATCGACCATAGGGACTTCGGATGTAAGGCCGCCTCTTACTTTTTTCTGGTCGTTTTGTTTGTAGTGAATTTGAGCTGCTGCTTTCCCTCCGCGGTTGTCAGAGAGATTCGAGTTGATGCGCTGGTATTCCCAGTTGGCTGCTGTCTCACTGGATTCATAGTTCAAAGCCCAGTGTCCAAGGTAAATGGTGGCCCGGTAGCCGACGGCAAGCGGCGAATCTGAAATCGTTGTTTCATTCAGCTGTTTGATCAGGTCCGGATTTTCTATAGGTACGGTTGATGATTCAGCGAGCTCTCTTGCCAGTTCACTCGGCTGCAGATACGGAAGGTTCTGTGCCGGATTGGGATAGGTGTTTTCCTTGGAAATATCAAGAACCGATGAGGGAACTTTTGTTTTCGCTTCCGTCATGTAAATGCTTGAAAAACACACAGATAAGAGCACAGCTAAACAAATCGTGATTTGCTTCATTTTCATGGGAGAATCTCCTTCCAGCTTCATTTCCCATAGTTTTTTCATGCATTGGCCGGATTATCCGCCATCCACTAAAAAATGATGCTTTTCAACAATTGAACACACTTTATGCATGTATCCGGCCGAAATATTGGTAAAATAAAAAGTGACCCTGAAAGGAGTAAGTGATATGAAAAAAATCATTGTTCTTTTATTATTCGCCTTTTTAACCTTTCATCAGACCGGTGCTCTCGCCCACTCTGAGTTAGAGAGTTCAAACCCTGAACAGGGTGCAGAAGTCACTGAGAAACTAAATCAGATTGATCTTACGTTCAGCACGAAAATTGAAGAGTCCAGTACCTTTAAAGTTTCGAAAGATGGAACAGAGGTGCCGGTTCAGAATGTCCAAATAAACGGCAGTACGCTTACCGGAACTCTTCCTGAACAAATGGAGAACGGTTCGTATACGGTAAACTGGGATATCGTTGGCGCTGATGGACACGTCATAAAAGATTCCATGGAGTTCACCTTAAATGTACCCGCTCCTGCTGCAGATTCCGAGGAGAAAACCGAGCAGGCTCCGGCTGCTGAGAAAAAAGAAGCTCCTGCTACAGAGAAAAAAGAAGCACCGGCAGCAAAAGAAAAGACGGCTTCAGAGCCAGCGAACGACAGCACCATCGTGATCATCGGCTCCATATTGGCTGTTGCTGCGGTTGCCGCGATCTTTTTCTCCATGAGAAAAGGCCGCCGTTAATATGCTTTGGATTATGATTTCCGAAGTCGGGCTTTATTTCAGCTTTTCGATTCTTATGGGGGCCCTTTTTATGTCCTATATACCGGCGTCCAAAAAACCGGATATCCATATGCCGAAAAGATGGATGCAGCTCGCCACGCTCGGAGTGGCTGTTTTTTCTATTTCTCCTGTCCTGCAGCTTGCTTCCCGCTTTTATGAAACAAAAGGATTTTTTGGGGCCGTTGTGCAGGTGATCAAGGATTTCCAGATTGGGCAGATGTGGGCCCTTTCGCTTGTCCTTATCATTATGTTTTATTTATTTATCACGTTTGCACCGATTTTTGACGATGTACAATACCGGACCATTTCTTTATTTTTTGTGATTTGCCTTATTTTTTCGATCAGCGTGAACAGCCACACCGCCTCCCTCAGCGGTTACGGGGTGCTGTACCACGCCATTCACTTTCTGACCATGAGTGTATGGATCGGGATTCTTCTTCAAGTGAGCTGGTTTTCAAAAAACAGCCGAAACTGGCTTTCTTTCCTTAAGTGGTTTTCTCCCGTTGCATGGATCCTGGTTGCCCTAGTCATTTTCACGGGCTTTTTGATGATGACGCTCCTTATGAACGTAGCCAACTATCCCCAAACGTGGGCGATTGATTATGGCCAATACTTGCTCATTAAGCATCTGATTATCGTACCAGTGCTTGTGTTCGGATTCATGAATGGTTTTTATATGAAGAGGGTTTTAAAGCAAGGGAGCGACAGGGACCCGAGAAGATGGACGAGGACGGAGAGCTTGTTTCTTCTCCTTGTTTTCCCGGTAACCGGAGTGCTCGGCCAGCAGAACCCGCCTCATAATATCGAGGTGGTCAAGGCAAGCGACGGGCTTTCCTCGTTGTTTAAGCTGCTGTCCCCTGACACGGACATCGGATTTTCATTAGGCGGATCGAGCGTATTGTTCGGACTGCTCGCCATCGTCTTCATGATTCTCCTGGTCCTCCAGTTCCGGAAACACGCCTCGGCCGTATCCGCTTTTTTATTCGGACTGCTGTTTACGGTCTCTTCGTATCTCTTTATCATGACCAGCATTTAAAGAGGGCAGATTCCTGCCCTCTTTATATTTTTTATCTGAATATTTACAAATTTAATCTAAAATTATATGATGTAGGTAAGCAATTTAAAGTGTGATTGTGGTTTCGTCCTACAAATGATTGGCTGGCTCCTTATCGGGCCAGCCGCTTTTTTTAATGGCGAAGGTGTAACAGGAACCGCCACATAAGCCTGAAACTGGCGTAAAAAAGAGAACCCCGTATCGCGGAGTTCTCTTTTTTAATTAAAGCAGGTAAAATCCAATCCCCATAATAAAATACGCCGCGAGCAGGGTCGCCCCCTCGAACCAGTTCGTATCTCCGTCATTGGTCAGGATAATCGTCAGGAAGACCGCAGTGACCATGGAAATCAGCTCAGGCAGCGTGAACACAAGCGTGAGGCTCTTTTCAAACATGAGCGATAGCAGGACTAGTAGCGGTGCTACGAACATAGCGACCTGCAGGGTGGATCCGACGGCAATCTCTACCGCGACATTCATCTTGTTTTTGAACGCCATCACAATCGCGGATGCATGCTCTGCAGCATTTCCGACGATGGCGACAATGATAATCCCGATAAACAGCTCGCTCCATCCAAGCTGCTCTCCGACAGTTTCAAATGTATGGACCAGATTTTCCGAAACATAGGCAACCGCGATTGTGGCAAGCAGCAGGACAACCACCGCTTTTTTCGCACTCCATTCCGGCTCTTCATGTTCGCCCGCTTCATCGGTTTTGTGCTTATACACCCCGCGGTGGGTCACAAGTTTGAAGAACAGGGCGCAAAGATAAAGAAGAATCAGAATGATCGAGATGCCGACACTGAATGAGAGCGTCTTGGCTTCTTCCATATTCATTGAAAAAACTTCCGGGATCACAAAAGCGACAATAATTGAAAAAATGAGGAGCCCTGAATTATGGCGGGCATCATAGACATTAAATTCCTGTCTCTTATACTTCAATCCCCCGATAAGGAAGGATAATCCTCCAACAAGCAGCAGGTTTCCGATGACAGAACCGGTCAGGGAAGCGAGAACAACCCCGTTCAAGCCAGCCTGGAGGGCAAAAATCGAGATAATCAGCTCCACGGCGTTCCCGAACGTGGCATTAAGGAGGCCTCCGATTCTGGGCCCTGCCACAATGGCTAAACTTTCAGTCGCCCTTCCCATAAATCCTGCAAGGGCAATAATCGTCAAACAGTATACGACGAACATGATCAAGGAAGGCCAGTGGAGCAGGCTGCCAAGAACAGACAGCGGGATTCCTGCAATAACAGCTATAAGAAAAATACGATTCATCATTACCTTCACCTTACTTTCTTTGATCATTAATATGTATTTCCAGATGCCGGTCCTCATGTATGTTTCCCCGCTTTTGATGCAAATTAACCTAGAAAGCAAGGAGGAATGAAAAAATGTCTAATCACCTGGAAGCAAAAATTATAAAACTGCTCGACAACCATCAAATCGGCTCGATGGCAACCGTCCGGAACAGCAAGCCCTACTCCCGTTTCATGCTATTTTTTCACGAAGGGCTGACCCTTTATACCGCTACAAGCAAAAAAACCCATAAGGCAGAGGATATTAACGAAAACCCTTCGGTCCATCTTCTGCTTGGCTATGAAGGAAAAGGATTTCAGGATGAGTATGCCGAGGTGGAAGCGAAAGCATCTGTTGAAGAGTCCGCTTCCCTTAAAGAAAAATTCTGGAATGAGAAGCTGAAAGACTGGATCAAAGGTCCGGACGATCCGGATTTCATGCTCCTGAAGCTTGAACCTGAAAAGTTCTGCTATTATGCAAAAGCCGGAGATGATCCGGAAACACTTGAAATGAAATAGAAAAGGACGGTCATTGATGACCGTTCTTTTTCAATTTCGCCCGATCTGAGCAGAATCATACCTATTAAACAAGAGAAGCCATCTTCACTTTACTTGGCTGACTCAAGAGCCCCGCACCTCGAACAATCCTTACAATGCGGCTGTCTGAAAAGTCTTGAATCTTGAAGAGGAATTATAATGAAAACCAAAACCCCCTGGGTGCCCAGGGGGTTTTTTAAAACACTTATTTCTGAACAAACTTGGTATTGCTGATTGGAGCGGAAGGTGCTTGACTCCAGCGGGAATAGCGGGACAGGTGAGACCCCGCAGGCGCAAAGCGCTGAGAAGGCTCACCGCCCGCCCCGCGGAAAGCAAGCAGCCTGCAGCGGAAATCAGCAAAACAAATGCTAGATAAAAAGGGAGAGAAGCTTTAAACCGGACTTACCAGATACTCCTTACCCGATGATTTCAAACGTTTCTTGTATGTCTATGCTGCCTTCTACAGACCGGACCATGGAACAGTTCTTCCGAGTCAGCTCCATCGCCTTTGCAATCGCTTCTTCTTTAAGGTCTTTCCCTTTAATCGCAAAGTGAACATGAATCCGTTCAATCCGGTTTGCTTCCGCTTCATTTCTTTCCGCTTTCGCCTCGATTTGAATGTCTTCGATGTGGAGACGCTTTTTCTCGAGAATTTTCCGGAGAACCCCGCCGCTGCATACAGCAACCGAAGCTACCATTAGCTGATAAGGTCTAAACCCATATTGTTCATCGCCTGAAACCTGAAGATTCCCAAACTCCAAGTCCGCAGCAAATCCTTTTTCCGTCATGTTAAAGTTCATCAGATTTCCCCCTCTTTTTCCTTATCATATCCTTTTTCACCGATATTCTAAAATTTGTTGCCTGAGGCTCCCGGCGGTGATAGGCTTAAAAAAGTGAGAAATTTACATCAGCGGGGTTAACTTATGAATAAAATACGCTTTGCCATCTTAATCAGTATTGTGACCGTTTCCGGTTTTTCCCAAGGGATGCTGCTGCCTGTGATTGCCATCCTCTTTGAACAGCAGGGCTATCCCTCTTCATTAAACGGGCTTCATGCAACAGGCCTTTATATCGGCGTACTGCTCGCTTCCCCCTTTATGGAAAAGCCTCTGCAGAAGCTGGGCTATAAAAAAATGATTATCATTGGCGGCTTTCTCGTCATGGCCAGCCTTTTCGCCTTTCCTGTTCTGCAGTCCTTCTGGATTTGGTTTGTCCTGAGGCTTCTTGTCGGAATCGGGGATCATATGCTTCACTTTTCCACCCAAACGTGGATTACCTCTATTTCTTCTGACCAAAACAGAGGGAAAAATATTTCCCTGTACGGACTTTGCTTCGGACTTGGATTTGCCGCAGGCCCTGTTCTGACTAGTTTAGCTGCTGTAAATCCAAATCTCCCTTTCATCATCAGCGGATCCGTCAGTCTCTTGATTTGGGGCCTTGCCTTTATTTTAAGAAACGATTTTCCGGAGCAGGAGGTTTCCGGGCCTGCCGGGAGCACAGCGAGATTTAAAGAGGCTTGGAAGCTGTCATGGATTGCGTTTTTGCCTCCGTTTGTTTACGGATTTCTCGAGTCTTCCCTTAATGGGAACTACCCTGTTTATGCCCTCAGGCAGGGGTTTTCTCCTGAAAATGTAGCGATCCTGCTCCCTGCTTTTGCAGTCGGAGGCATTATTTTTCAGCTGCCTCTTGGAATTCTCAGTGATAAATTCGGAAGAAAACTCATCATTCCAATCGTTTTGTTCTTAGGATTCCTGTCCTTTTTAGCAGCAAGCTTTACCCACTCCTTTATTCTGCTGCTCATTTGTTTCTTCCTTGCCGGAATGGTGCTGGGATCGACTTTTTCACTCGGCCTCACCTATATGGCGGATTTGCTTCCGAAGCATTTGCTGCCAGCGGGAAATCTCCTGTGCGGAATCTGTTTCAGCGTCGGGAGCATCAGCGGCCCGGTCATCGGGGGGCTTTACATGGAATACATGCCCGGAAGCAGCTTCTTTCATATCGTCGCCTTCCTGCTCCTGTCTGTCTTAGCCGTTTTTATGTTGAAGGGAAGAAAGCAAGAAAAAACAGTCGCCTGCAAACAATAGGCGGCTTTTTTTATGGAATTGGAAAAAACAGTTGAACATTCTGAATTATCTGTTATATAATAAATACATAAAATAAAAACTGTACCATAACAAAAGGAGCGGATGAAAATGAGCAGACAGGAACGGAAAAACATGGTGGAATACATTGCAGCAATGAAAGAAATGGATAAAGAAATGTTCATGTACATGACCGACGAAGAAGTGGAGCATATCTACACAAATGTATACAGCCGCCATATTGAGTTAGGGGAATAGAAAGCAAAAAAAAAAATCACCCGGCAATAGGAGGGTGATTTTTTATGGTTTAAGGGCAGCTAAACTTTTCGTCTCATCCGACCATTCCGTGCGAGACTTCGCGATTTCAATTCTCATACCCAGCTTCTTATACTTCTCAACGAATGCTTCCAGTCTTTTTAATCTGTTCCCTGTTTTCATTATCGATCGCCCTCTCCATTTCACAAATTTCCGTGACATCTTGCGGAAGACTATGCTGATCTTACAAGGAGTGCCGTTCCCGCTTTGCAGGCTTGGTAGTCTGTCTTAACTTTACTTTTAAATTCCAGACTTGTCCACCTACCATAGACTGAACTTTTTTCACAAAAAATGACGTCATGCAGACCTATAAAGTTCACCGGCAAAACCTTGTAAATTGCTCTACTCATGCTATACCCGGTTTTATTTAATTTAAGACCAAAATTTTAAATGAATGTGCTCTTTTTATTATAGAACGTTTGTTCTCTTTTGTATAGCGCAGTTTGGTTTTGCACTGACCCCCGCGCCTTTAATGCAGCGGGGGAACAGGGGGGACATCGTTTGAAGCCTTTTGCAGCAAGGTTTTTCGTCGAACGGGGACGGAGCTTTAGTCTGGTAGTGTATTGAGGGTCAGTGCAGAGCACTGACCCCCGCCCCTTTAACGCAGCGGGGGAACAGGGCGACATCGTTTGAACCCTTCTGCAGCAAGGTTTTTCGCCGAACGGGGACGGAGCTTTAGTCTGGTAGTGTATTGAGGGTCAGTGCAGCGCACTGACCCCCGCCCCTCTAAAGCAGCGGGGGAACGAAGAGACACAGTTTGAACCCTTCTCCAGCAACGTTTCCCTCAAAATAGGGACGGAGCTTTAGTCTGGTACCGTACTGAGGGTCAGTGCAAAGCACTGACCCCCGCCCCTCTAAAGCAGCGGGGGAACGAAGAGACACCGTTTGAACCCTTCTCCAGCAACATTTCCCTCAAAACAGGTACGGACCTTTAGTCTGGTACCGTACTGAGGGTCCATGCAAAATAAAAAAAGCCGACCCCTAAGGATCAGCTTTTCATTTTTTAATGGTATCCATTTTGGCCGTTTGCACTGCCGCTTGTTTTATGGCTTGGTTTGCTTTTGGAGTTTTGCTTTGTGTGGCTTCCGCCTTTTTTGGATTGGTTTGCCATTGTGCATTCCTCCCGGTTCTGGTTGAAGAAGCTTTATCGCTTCTCCTATAGAATTCCGCTCACGGCTTTTCTGTATCCTCGTCTCTTTTTACCAAAATGGCGTTTAATTCCCCGCTCATGATGATGATCATGCCGGTCAAATAAAACCAGATCATAAAGACAATGATGCCGCCGATGCTTCCATAGGTGGCACTGTAGTTCCCGAAGTTGCTCACGTAATTGGAGAACAGGTAGGAAACGACGATCCATCCGACGGTTGAAAGAAGAGCGCCCGGAAAGGCTTGGCTCCACATCATTCGCTTATTGGGTGCGAGCTTGTGAAGCAGGATGAAGATAAAGAAAATAATAATGGCACTTGCCACCCAGCGAATGATATTCCAAACGGTAAAAAACAGCTCCGGTATGCCAAAGGCACTGAAGACAAACAGGCCGATTTCTTGTCCAAAAACAGGGAACAGCAGGGCAATGACAATGACGGCCATCATCACGATGGCCAAAAGGATAGCAATGGCTCGTGATTTTAAAAAGGAGCGGTTTTCCCTCACGTCATAGGCCCGGTTGAACGCACGCATGATGGAATCGATTCCGTTTGAAGCGGACCAGATGGCAGCCAGAATCCCGAATGTAAACAGGAGGCCGCTTTCCTGATTCATGAGCTGATAGAGGGCACTTTCCATCACCATGATGGAATCGGCCGGCGCATATTGCCGGATAAACTTCAGCAGGTCTTCGACGGATAATGGGATAAACGCAATCAATGTGATAAGGGCAATCATAAAAGGAAACAGGGAAAGCAGAAAAAAATAGGCCAGTTCTGCGGACAGCCCGGCCACCTCATCCCTTGAGAATCGTCTGAGGAGTTCAATTAAAATATTAGGATTTTTTCTTCTGCTCACTCACATCACCTTCAGTCCGTTTTGTTTGAGATAATCCGCTCCTTTGCGTCTTTTATTGCTTCCAGTACGGCAGGAGTGGTTTCTTTCAGTTCGTTTACTTTTTCGTTTACATAACGGAGATCCTCCGTTACGTGCTGAACCATATCTTTCGCATCATTTAATTTCAGCTTAACATCCTCTGATAATAGAGATGGATTGCGGTAGTAATGCGCAGCCATATCTCCGATTTCCCTTGCCTCTTCCAGCACCGCTTCTCGCGTCGGCTTATGAAACATTGAAATCACAAATCCTGCTGCTGCTCCGATGCAGACATTCCGCAAAAGTATATTCTTCTCTCCCATTTAGCATGCCCCTTTTCTATTATGAAAGTTTATCATTCCTCTTGATTTCTTCAAGCAGCCCGCGGCATCCTTTTCCGACAAGTTCATACACTTCATCAAAGTTGCCGGTGAAATAAGGATCCGGCACATCCAGCACTTCCGCGTCATCTACATAATCAAGCAGGCGTCCGATGTGCCCGGTTTGGCTGTATCCCGCCATTCTGCGGACATTGCCAAGGTTTTCGGCATCCATGCAGATGATGTAATCAAAGCGGGATAAATCTTCTTTGATCACTTGTCTGGCAGCCATGCCTTCAAAGCTAATGGAATGACGTGTGAGAATTTCCTGAGTCCCCTCATGGGGCGCTTTCCCGATATGCCAATCTCCAGTCCCCGCTGAGTCCGCCGTAATTTTATCTTCCAATCCGTCCTCTTTCACCATTCCCCGGAATACAGCTTCTGCCATCGGTGACCGGCAGATGTTCCCGAGACAGACAAATAAAACATGTATCAATGAGCAGCCCTCTCTTCAAGTTATTTCGCTACTCAAAACTTTACCTCAACTTTAAAAAAGAATCCAATCTTACTGTCCCACTTCTCTTGAATAAAAGAAACAATCCTCATTTTTTACGAATTGATTTTTCTCATAAAGCCTTTGTGCTCCTGTGTTTTCTGCGCCTGTTTCCAGGTTCAGCCTGATCGCACCTGTTTCCCTGCACCAGTCGGCGGCTCTGTCGATCAGCATCTGTCCGGCTCCCCTATTCCTTGCCCGCCCCTGGACATACAGATCATTTAAAATCCATGTCCGGCTCATGCCAACAGAGGTAAACGAAGGATAGAGCTGCACAAATCCTGCATAGCCATGCTCATCCTCTGCCAAAAAGATGACGGATTCGTTCTTTTCCAGCCGTTCGGCAATAAACTGCCTGGCTCCATCCAGATCTTCTTTTTGCTTATAAAACAGACGGTATTCATTAAATAAAGGAACAATGTCCCCGATGTTTTCGATTGACGCTTTTATCACTTTCATGGATTCATACTCCTTCTGTTCAATATCCTCTCCCTTAAAATTTAGACAGGCATCTCCTTTTTCCTTCCCGCATGGTACAATAAGAAAAACAAAGCCCCAGAAAGGAAGAGACCTTTGAATTTAACAGAAAAATCATCTGAAAATGTACAATATATGGTCGACCAGATTACAACAAAACTCCGCATGATTAACATCGGAGCCATTAAGCCGGAGCATTTTGATGGAGAAATGTATACAGAATTGAAAGAGCTTTATGATTACGTAATGAAAAAAGACAACTTCAGTCCAAGCGAAATGCAGTCGATTGCTGAAGAGCTCGGCCAGCTGAAAAAATAAGCTTGCGGAATCAGCTCCCCTTTTTGTGCATATAAGTAGGCAAAGGGGGAATGCTTGATGTTCACAAGCTGGTGGCTCCTCACGGCTGCCCTGTTCCTGTTTCTGATTGCTGCTATTTTTCTGATCTTTTTTGCTTTAAAAACCGGCATCCGGCCGGAGGATGCCGAGCATATTGATCCGATTGATGATGAAGATGAACCGGAAGAAAACGATACCGACGCACAAAAATAGGCTTCCCGCTAAACGGGAAGCCTTTTTGTGGTCTTTTTATTTCAGCAAGTTCAATGCTTCGCGGTTGAATGCAGGGATGTCATCCGGTTCACGGCTTGTTACAAGCTGGTTTCCGCATACCACCACTTCTTTATCGTGGAAGTTCACGCCTGCGTATTCCATGTCGACACGGATTGATTTGAAGCCGGTTGCGTCGCGGCCTTCCAGTGCTTTCGCTGTAATCAGCAGCTGAGGTCCGTGGCAAATCGCGAATACCGGTTTTTTGTCATCCATAAAGGACTTGGAAAACTGGACAAAACGGTCATCTGCCCGGAGCTGATCCGGAGAGAATCCTCCCGGCAGAAGCAGCGCATCAAAGTCACTTGGACTTACATCATCGATAGAAGCATCCGTTGTAACCGTTGCTTCCCCCTGCTTGCCTTTTAGCGTTTTGCCTTTTTCCATTTCGATTACGGTTAATTCATGGCCTGCTTCTTTAAAGGCTTTCGCAGGATCTGTGTATTCTACATCTTCAAAATCATTTGTCAGTAAAACAGCTACTTTTTTACCCATTTGTAAAACCTCCAATTGTATTGTGCTCTATAAATAAATGTACCCGCTTTGTTAAGTTGCAAACATCAAGGTGTGCCTTCTGGAAAAAATCGCTGAAAGATGGACGGGTTAGAGGGCTTGTACCTTTCTTCCCCAAGGATCCGATTGATGATTTTTTGATTCCGGTAAACGGAGAGACCGAGGTTGGTTGCTCCTGTTCCGTGAGAATGGGCGATGTTCGTTAAGGTGAAAAGGTGATTTTTCCGCTCATCCTTAAAAGCTATTCTCAAATCATCATGTACTTTAAACCGCTTCTCATCCTCCCAGATGATGTCCTCCCTCATGCTTTCCAGCCATTCAGGCATATGCGGCTCATAGCCAGTAGCAAGAACGACCTTTTCGCTTCGATGGGTAAATTCGAGATCTGCCTGCCATTGGCGGCAGGAAAGACTGCATCCTCCCTCCGTTCCTTTGATCGCATTTACTTCTGTAAGAGGCTGAATGGTGACCTTTTGCTTCTGACCGGAGACGGAACGGTGATACAGCAATTCATAAATGCCCGTAAGCGTCTTTTGATCCACGCCATTCCTCAGCGGACCAAGCTGTTCCTGAGCTTCCATACGCTCCTTATAGCCAAGCCGATGGAAATACTCCACATATTGCGGACTGAATACTTCCTGCGCAAGTTTCGCCGACTCCAGCTGGAGAAATTCGGAGGATCTCGTAAACCAGGTTAGATGGTACCGTTTTTCTTTTTGAGCCTTCAGCAGATCATGGAAAATTTCGGCGGCACTCTGGCCTGAACCGATGACTGTAATCGATTCCGCTTCCTTTAGAGACTCTGCTCTGTACAGGTATTCCATCGAATGAAAGACATCGTCCTCTTTGACGCCATCAAGCTTCATCGGAATGAGCGGAACACTGCCCGTTCCCAGCAAAACATGCTTCGCCCGGATGGTCTCCCTTATTCCATGATGATGAACAGCCAGTTCGTAATGATCTCCCCTGTATACAGCCGATATCACTTCATGGCTGAACCGGCAGGACTCCAGCTGCTCAGCCACCCAGAAACCATAGTCGTTGTATTCTCTTCTTGGTATAGCCATTTGACGAAAAAAGAAAAAATGATACAGCCTGTCCTGCTCATGAAGATAATTCAGGAAGGTGTACGGACTTTTTGGATCCCAGAACGTAACCAAATCAGCCAGAAAGGGAACCTGAAGATCCGTCCCTTCAATGAGCATGCCGGGATGCCAGACAAACTCCGGTTTCTGATCGAAAAAAACAGCGCTGATCTCCGGGACGTCTTCAAGCATCGCCGCCATACTTAAGTTAAAGGGACCGATTCCGATCCCTGCTACATCATACATAGACCGTTCTCCTCACTTGGGATTTTCTCTCCTAAACTTTACCCAATTGAGGATGAACATAACCGGCGCAGAATGATGAATCCGTTTTCAAAAAACCGTCTGTTTTCTACTGTGCCGGATCCCGTTCGATCTGCATCCCCTCAATTTCCTGGAGAAAATCGAAGACCCGTTCCTCATATTTTTTCCGGTCTGTTAAAAACGCCTGGGCGTGGCCCGCTTTCTCCACCAAATATAAACGCTTCTTCCCTTTCCGCTTTTTGCGGAAAAGATCAAGAGACATTTGCAGGGGGATGAAACCGTCATCCTTCCCATGGATGAACAGAATCGGCGTCTCCACCTTCTCCATCTCACGAATAGGCGATATTTCACGAAAGCCCCATCCATACCGGATCTTCGTTACAAAGCTCGTCAAAAGAATGAGCGGCGAGAACCGGATTTTGAAATCCAGGGCAAGCCTTAACCGCATAAGCGCCGTCAAATCACTGAACGGACAGTCTGCGATGCAAAAGCCAACCCGGCTGTCCTCTTTTATATACTGAAGGGAAGAAGCGGCGCCCAGAGATTCACCAAGCAGACCGATGAGAGCATCGTTTCCCAGTGTTCCATACAAATAATCTACCCATGCCCGGAGATCATCCTTTTCAAAATAGCCGAATGATGTATGATTCCCCCCGCTTAAGCCATGATAGCGGTGATCGCATAACAGCACATGATACCCTCTTTTATGAAACATCTCGACATATTTAAAGCTGCCAAAGAGCGACCACGTAATCCCATGCGCAATGATGACGGCTTTCCGGCTGTTTTCTACCGGGAAAAACATCCCGTGAATCTGGTACCCATGCCTGGAATCGATAAACAGTTCTTCCTTATCAATTTTGTGAAAATGGTCCGGATTGATTTCCCCGCTTTTCACGCCAAGTGCATAGGTTTCTTTATATTCCACTTTCCGGGGGAAAATAATGAGATTGCTAAAATACAAAGGAATCGCAGCAGCAGCCAGGCAAAGGACAAAACAAGCGGACAGAATTGCAATCCACAAGATCATAAGCCACCCTCTTCCCATTTTGTTCTTTAGGATTTCACGGTCCTGGCTTCCCCCGGTCTCTATGCGGGGAAAGCGGCCTCCAAAGAGATTTTTATATCTTATTAGCCAATAGAATAATATGTGAGCATTGTTCATCCAAATGTGAACGGCCGAAAATTTCACAAAAGAGCGGAGAGTGGAATCACGGCGGAAAGAGTCCTAAAATGCAACTATAGTCAATGAACGGAGGAACCGGCGATGAACAGTGAGGTATTGATTGCAGGGGGAGGCATCAGCGGGTTGACCGCGGCGGCTTTCCTTGCAGAACGCGGTGTGCAAGTAACCATAGCGGAAGCTTCAAATGAATGGGGCGGCTGTGCCGGCAAGTTTCAGCGCGGACCGTTTCTTTTTCCTGCAGGAGCGACACTCGGAATGGGCTTCGAACAAGGCGGCATCCATCAGCGGCTGTTTGACAAACTCGGCATCCCGTTCCCCTATGCCAAGCCTCTTGACACAGTAATGGGAATCCACACCCCCCGCGGATATTTAGAGTACAAACAGGACCGGTCCCGGCACCTTGAAGAAATGGCCCGTGTTTTCCCGGAGGCATCCGGCCGGATCCGCTCTTTCTATAGAGAAGTGTGGCAAATCGGAGCAGAAGTGAAAAAATTGCTCGGCCCCCTTCCTGTCCTGCCATTGAAAAATTTCAGGGACACCGCCGATCTGTTATTTTCACTGAAGCCAAGCAGTATGAAGATGCTTCCCTATTTCAGGAAAACAATCGGCCAGCTTCTGAACAAACACACCCTTCATGATGTGCCCGCCTTCGTCCATCTTCTGGATGCACAGCTCATAGACTCCATGCAGACAGATACATCCCGTTGCTCCGCCATTATGGGGGCTTATGCCCTGACCATTTATCATGAAGGAGCTTTTTATATAGAAGGAGGACTCAATCAGCTGGCAGAGGTTCTCAGGAATGACGCATATAAAAACGGAGCGGTCTTATCAAAACGAACGTGGATTCAATCCATATCCCAAAACGCAGAGGGACTGTTCGAAGCCGTCGATCAGAAAGGAAAGGTGTGGACAGCCAGACACTTCATCTCCACCCTTCCTGTTCAGAATCTGCTTGAGGTGCTGGACGAACCGCTCAAAGAGAAAATCGGAAACCGGTATGGCAAGAAAGCAGCGTCCCGGCAATGGGGGACAATGACCATGTATATGGCTGTAAAGGAAGAGGCCATCCCGAAAGGAAGCCCCCTTTTCCAGCAGGTGCTGCTCGATGATAAAGGGAAAATGACAGAGGGAGACCACCTCTTCCTATCCCTTTCCTCGGCAGCAGACCGTCTCCGTGCCCCTGAAGGATACCGCACTTTGAATGCCAGTACACACACCAGCTTGGACTTATGGGACACAAAAGAAAAATATGACGCCTACAAGCAGCAGCTCCGCGACAAAATGATGCTTGGCATACAGCGAGCCATCCCTTTAATCGAAGAAGGCATCGTCAAAGAGGAAACCGGCGCCCCGAAAGCATGGGAGAGGTTCACAAAACGAAAAGACGGCATGGTCGGCGGCCTCCCCCAGACGCTCGACAATGCCTTATTCAACAGCCTCTCCCACCGTACGGGTGTAAAAGGATTATGGGTTTGCGGAGACAGCGTGTTTCCCGGTGCAGGAACAGCCGGCGTATCCGTAAGCGGGTATCATGTATACAGATCGGTGATGCGTGAATTGAAGCGGGGGTATTTATAACTGGTAAAAAGCAGCCGTGGACGTATCTGGCTGCTTTATTTGTTATGAAGTTTAGTGTTGATTTTCGGGGATGCGATGCCCAGACAAACGCGGGGTCTGACCCGCTGTTCTGTGCAGTACTAAACCTCCGGCACCGGCACCGCAAACCGTTGATGCATAAGGGCCCACAGTCTTCTTCCTCTGTCCCCCGATGCGGTGAAGCACAGCGGGACTGGCACCGTGCCTGGCCCGCAAATCTTTACCGTACTAAAGCTCCGGCACTGAGCACGGAAGTCCTTGACACATAAAGGCCCGCAGCCCGCTTCCTCTGTCCCCCGATGCGGTGAAGCATGCCGGGACAGACCCCGCAACATTTAGCCCGAGAACCAAACCAGGAACAAAACAACACCCCCGCAAAACTAACCCTTCAATAAAAAAAACCAGCACCAAAAGGTCATATGAATCCTTTTGGTGCCGGTTTTTACATCTGGCCGCGCCTTGCAAAGTCCACGAATCGGAATTTATCGAGCCGATGCCGGGATTCTGTGTATTGGAAGAGGGTGGTATCTTCTAAATAGACGTAGTTTTTCACGACGACGACGTGGGTGAAGTCGTGGAGGTCGAGGTAGGCGCGGTCTTCGTTTGTGCATTCCTCGACGGTGATTTCTTTTTCGGCGTAGCCGATTTTCAGGCCAAGCTCCCCTTCCAGGTATTCGTAGATGCTGTTTTCACAGATTTCTTTTGAGAGAAACGGGACGGCACGCTTGTCCAGGTAGTCTTTATCCAGAATAATTTTTTCCCCTCTAATCTCTCTGGAGCGGACGATTTTCCAGACTTCTGTTCCTTCTCCGCACGTCAGGTGTTTGGCAATCCGTTCGTCTGCCTGGATGAGAGCGAATTGGTGAACGGCTGTGACCGCCTCTCCTCCGAACGTTTTGGAGAGTTCCTTGAAGCTGACCAGTCCGGATACCGGAAAGCTCATCCGCTGGGTATCGAGGACCACCGAGCCTTTTCCTTTGATTTTCTGGATGTGTCCGTTTTGGGCCAGTACATTAAGAGCTTTGCGGATGGTTTCCCGCGATGCTTCATATTTTTCGGACAGCACATTTTCGGATGGGAGTACGTCCCCCGGATTGAGCCTGCCTTCTTGAATGGTTGCCAGAAGTTCCTGATAGACTACTTGATACTTTGTTTTTGCCATCCTCTTCACCATTTTCTGTATTTACTGTTTGGTTAGATGATAAACGATGGATTCATAAGGCCGCAATGAAATTTTTTCAAAATCAGCCGGGCTGTCTTCATAATTGCTGATGAGAATTTTGGATTGATAGCCTTCAACAGTATAGTCAGACGGCAGCTTGAACTCTGTTTCTTTGCCGTAGAAATTGTTTACAGAAAGCAGTTTTTCGCCTTCCCCATTGCGGAAATAGGCAAAAATTTCAGGATGATCTTCTAAAATCAGCTCGTAGTCTCCATCGGTAATGACGTCTACTTCTTTGCGGAGACGGGTTAGTTTTTGATAATGGTAGAAAATCGAATCTTTCTCCCCGACTGCCGCTGCCGCATTGATTTGCGGATAGTTGGCCGCAACCGGAATCCAAGGGATGCCGGATGTAAATCCTGCTTGCGGATCCGCATTCCATTGGACCGGTGTCCGTGAATTGTCCCTTGATTTGCTTTTCAGGATTTCGAGAATTTGTTCCTCGTTTTTTCCTTCCTGCTGCATGATCTTGTACATATTCAATGATTCTACGTCACGGTACTGACTGATGTGGCTGAATTTCGGATTGGTCATGCCAAATTCTTCGCCCTGGTAGATGTATGGCGTCCCCTGCATCATATGGATCACTGTTGCCAGCATCTTCGCTGACTCTTTCCAGTACTCTCCGTCATTTCCGTATCGGGACACAATCCGGGGCTGGTCATGGTTGCACCAGAACAGGGCGTTCCAGCCGCCGCCTTCGTTCATTTTGACCTGCCAGGAAGAGAGGATGTCTTTCAGCTTTAGAAAATCAAAGTCGGCCAGTGCCCATTTTTCTCCGTTCGGGTAATCCACTTTCAAGTGGTGGAAGTTAAAGGTCATGCTGAGCTCCGTACCTTCCTTGTTTGAATAGCGGATGCAGTGGTCAATGGTTGTGGAAGACATTTCACCGACCGTCATCGCGTCGTATTTGGAGAAAACTTCGCGGTTCATCTCCTGCATAAATTCATGCACGCGCGGTCCGTCTGTATAAAATTTTCTTCCGTCTCCGGGTGCCAGGGAACCGTCATCATCAGGAAAGTCCTGATTTTTTGAAATCAGGTTGATGACATCCAGCCGGAAGCCGTCGACTCCTTTTTCAAACCAGAAGGTCATCATGTCGTAAACCTCTTTGCGGAGCTGTTCATTCTCCCAGTTAAGGTCGGCTTGTGTCACATCAAAAAGGTGAAGATAGTTTTCCCCTGTTTTCGGATCGAGCTGCCATGCGGAACCGCCGAACTTGGAAACCCAGTTCGTCGGCGCGCTGCCATCCTCTTTCGACTCCTTCCAGATGTAATAGTCCCGGTATGGACTGTCTTTGGATTCGGAAGCTTGTTTAAACCATTCATGCTCCGTGGATGTATGGTTGACGACGATATCCATAATGATCTTCAAGTCTCGTTTGTGCGCTTCAGCAAGGAGGCGGTCGAAGTCCTCCATCGTGCCGTATTCATGATGAATGGAATAGTAATCGCTTATGTCATAGCCATTATCCTTTTGCGGAGACGAATAAATCGGGGTCAGCCAAACGACATCCACACCAAGCTCCTTCAAGTAGTCGAGTTTTTCGATTATGCCCTGAATATCGCCTGTTCCGTTTCCGGATGTATCATTAAAGCTTTTCGGATAAATTTGATAGACCGTTGCTTTTTTCCACCATGGATGTTTCATTTGAATGCACCACCATTAATAGTTTTTTTCGCTTGATTTTGAAAATGGGAAAGGGACAATTGCTTGTCCCCGTCCTTTTTATTTTTCTTTCTTAGTTTTCGCCATAATATAAGTCAGGACAAATGGGACGATGAGTACGATCAGTACGCCGATTCCGAAAGTCAGCCAGTATTCCTTTGAAATAGACAGGAAGGCAGGAACTCCGCCAATGCCGATGGAGAACGCCTTTACTCCGCCGATGCTGATGACGAGACCGCCGATTGCGGAGGCAATGATTGCTGCGATGAAAGGATAGCGGTATCGCAGGTTCACCCCGAACATGGCAGGCTCTGTCACACCAAGGTAGGCAGACAGGGCCGCTGTTCCGGCAAGACCCTTTTGTTTTTCATCCTTTGCCGTCAGCATCATCGCGAGGGCAGCAGATCCTTGGGCAATATTGGATAGTGCAAGCATCGGCCACAGGAAGGTTCCGCCTTTAGCCGCAAGCTGCAGATCCACCGCAAGGAAGGTATGGTGCATCCCGGTAATAACGAGCACCGCGTACAATCCTCCGTAAAGCAATCCGCCAATGGCAGCGAAGTTTGCGAACAGGGCGATAACGCCGTCTGTCAGCAGGTTTCCAAGTGCAAAGGTAAGCGGTCCAATCGCAATGAAGGACGCAAACCCGGTGATTAAAAGCGTAACAGGGGGTACGATCAGCATCTGAATCGCATCCGGTACCCGTTTTGTCAGGAATTTCTCAATAACGGCAAGCAGGTAGGAAGCAACAAGAATTGGAAGCACCTGGCCCTGATAGCCGATTTTCTCGATTTCAAGTCCGAAGAGGTTCCAGACGGGAATTTCCTTTGCTGTTCCGTAGGCATAGGCGCTGAGCAGCTCAGGATTGACAAGAATTAACCCTAAAACGATCCCAAGCAGCGGAGTCCCTCCGAACCGCTTGACAGCCGACCAGCCGATGAGCACCGGCAGGAAGGTGAAGGCGGTGCTTGCAATCAGGTTAATGATTCCTGCAAGATCGGCCCATTGCGGGTATACCTCAATCAGCGGGGCTTTGAAAAAGATGCCTTTTCCAGTCAGCAGATTGTTGATCCCCAGCAGTAAACCAGCCGTAATGATAGCTGGAAGGATCGGAATAAAGATATCCGCAAGCATTTTAACAGCCCGCTGCAGCGGATTCAGGTTTTGTTCGGAAGCCGATTTCACGTCTTCTTTAGAGGCTTCGCCGATTCCGGTTTGAGCCGCCATTTCATTGTAAACTTTATTAACGGTTCCTTGCCCGATGACAACCTGGAATTGCCCGTTCGTGGAAAAAGAACCTTTTACGACATCGATTCCCTCAAGTTTTTCTTTATCTACCAGACTCTCGTCCTTCAAAGCGAAGCGGAGCCGCGTGACACAGTGGGTAGCAGCGGCTATATTTTCTTTTCCGCCGATTGCTTCTACAATCTCTTTCGCTGATTGCTTGTTGCTGCTCATCTCTTTCCCTCCCGTAATCGTTTTCATTTATGTGATTCAAATTGTGCTCATTTTAAGAATGGATCTTTCGGGTAAATGCTATCCGCTTCCATTCTTCATCAAACAACATGTATATACAAGTTATACAGTTATTATAAACATGTATGTACACGTTTTCAACTAAAATCGCTCAAAAAAAATAAGCAGGATTATTTCCTGCTTATTTCTTCTTCACTGTTTAGCTGTTCATGCTCAGGCTCCAAGTGAATCAGAACCTCGATTTTATCGAACTGCTCGTTGATATCGGCCTCAATTTGGTCGCATAGCTTATGGGCCGTTTCAATATCCATAGCAGATGGAACAACAAGATGGAAATCTACATAGTTTTCCGGTCCTGCCTGGCGCGTACGGAAATTATGGAACTCGATATAGCGGTCGCTGTAGGCCTCTACAATTTCCACAATCTGCTGTTCGTCAGCAGGTGAAAGACGGGCATCCAGCAGCGGAGGGAACGATTCCTTCATCAGCTTATACGCTTCTGTCATAATGTAAATCGCGAGAATGATCCCGATAATCGGATCGAGGAAATACCATCCTGTCAGGCTGACTAAAAGCAGACTGAAGGCAACTCCAAGGGATGTATACACGTCCGTTAAAAGATGAAGAGCGTTTGACTTCATCGCCACCGAATTGGTTTTTTTCGCTACATTTCCGACTACCCGGGAAACGATGAAATTGATGATGGCGCCGAGAACCATGACCCCGATGCCAAGCATAGGCAGCTGGAGCGGTTCAGGATTGAGCAGTTTATGCACACATTCATAAATGATCCAAATCCCCGCTACGAAAATCAGCAGCGTTTCAATGGTCCCTGATATGTTTTCAACCTTGCCGTGACCATACGGATGTTCCTTGTCAGCCGGTCTGTTTGAGAGCCTGACGGAAAAAAAGGCGATAAGGGAGGCAAGAAGATCCAACGAGGAGTGAATCGCTTCAGATAGGACCGCTACAGACCCGGTAAGGATTCCTACCACAACTTTTAAAATAACAATAAATGAATTGCTTAGTACGGAAAGAAAAGCAATTTTTGGTGCATTCATAACCCGACCTCCATTTTTTAATCCTGATTTATCCTACCAGATCAAATTCGTGTGGGTCTACAGCAACCTTTTTAGGGGGTTACACGAATATGGGAGGTGTGTAAAAAAGTTTTCCGGGGCAAAATTTCATGACTGATTACAAATCAGCACAAAAGGTCATACGGATGATGGGGAGGCTCTTTTGGAAAGAATGCTTTTGGCTGCGCGAGAATCCAGTCCCGGACAGCCATTGCGGCTGCGACGGCGTCGGTTTCATGAGTGGACAAGGCGCCGGTAACGCCATGGATATGCTGCGTTCGAAACCAGTCTATAAGATAGCTTCTTGATTCATCGGACTTTTTATACAGAAGCCCGTGCTCTTTCTCCTTTTCTGACAGCCGTGTCATCAGCGCTGCACCCGGATGAACTTCAGCAATCCAGACTCCGGGCTTTACCCTCTCCATCATCGAAGCAAGCGAGATCCCTCTTACCGTTAAATACACCATTCTCGTTAACGTTGGAGGCATAATGGAGCTTGGGCGCAAGCCATGCCTGGACAGTTCTTTCCTGAACCAGCTGTCGGACGGCCTGTCCCCTCCGCCGTCGTTATAAGAAAGAGGAGCATCCAGTCCGG
Source organism: Bacillus sp. FJAT-42376 (assembly GCF_003816055.1). NCBI lineage: Bacteria > Bacillati > Bacillota > Bacilli > Caryophanales > Bacillaceae > Bacillus > Bacillus sp. FJAT-42376. The sequence goes on along the minus strand of NZ_CP033906.1, from coordinate 934,119 downwards.
CTGCAAGAGGGGCACCTGCTGTGCCGGAGACGATTTCAAGAATGTCCGAATCGCTGAGCCCTGATTTCAGCGAAAGGAGGTTCAAGTCTTTCCCCTCCAAGTGAAAGAGAGCTGCTGCCGTATCTTTATGATTAGACGGCCCGGATAAATCAACCCCTAGCACAAACATTTCCATTACCTCCATTTTCCGACATGTTTCCCGTGGAACATCGACAGATTTTTCTTTTGTTTATATGTACCCTGATGGCTTTGAAATAATGGCATGTTTCCCCCTTCCTTTCCCGGTCTATACATCGGGAGAAACATGCAAAAATGAGCAAAAATAAAAGACCAGAGCATTTCCTGGCCTTTCTTCCTTTAGGAAGGGAAAAACGGGCTGACTACTCCTGTAACGAGATAGTCTGTCAGTACTTTTGAAAACACAAGCACATTGTTTGTATTGAGCACCCTGTCCAATTCGCTATCATTTGCAAGAACGAATTGTACTTTGCTGTACAGATCATTATTTGCAATGGTGAACACCGCAATTCCATTCAAAAACGGATTTGCATCACTTCCGTATTGTACGGTCAGCGTCTGGTTTGGAAGCAGTGTTACATTCACTGCCGGTCCCTGATTAACAGGATTACTGCCTAAGCGGCCGTATAATGTGATTTGAAGAGTAGCTGCCGTCGTATTGATAAGTGTTTTTACTCCTGCCACTGCGCACTCTCCTCTCTAGTAAGATAGTAGTATCTTATTCCGGAAGAGGACAAAGGGAGAGGGCATGTATAAGTGGCCCGGAAAAAAATTTTCACCTTACTGACACACAGCGGTTTTCTATTGATTAGACCCGGACTGTAAAATGAGCGAACGCCTTCAGCAGCAGGTTAAACTTGGCTTTTGACTAGCTGTCTGGCGTTCCCTGATCCTCACTTCTCCGCTTTGCGTCTGAGGGGACCGTTCCTGTCCAATCAGCACGATGCACCTAGCCAAAAAAAGAGGATTTCCTACTTACCCAACAGCGCATGCTTTGCCTTTTCTTTATAAAAGCTTGACGCGGGGGAGGAAAACGCGTTTCGTTTTTTGAAGAGCTTCTCGAGTTCCTGTTCTTTGATCATCCGCTTCGCTGTCAGTTCCCGCTTTTCCTTCTCGTTGGAAGCGCTGCTGATCAGATGATCGATTGTCATTAATTCCTTTTTTACGTCCGTTTCTGTGAGCATTCCCGCATTTTTCATGATTTTGTAAGCCATACGGAGGTTTTCCGGAATTCCCGAAAGGTCTTCAAGCTTCAGCGGCTTGCCCATTCCCTCCAGGTTGTCCAGCTCGCCATCCTTGATCGCTTTTTTTATTTTATCCTCAGCGGCCAATGTGATAAAATCCATCGCCTCACTCCTCCCTCTTTATATCGTTGATGTAATCCGGATAATCCGAAATGATGCCATCCACTTCCATCTTTTTCAGAGAAGCAGCAGAGGCTCTGTCCCTCACGGTATAAGGAGTGATTTTCATTCCAAGCGCATGGATTTTTTGCACAAGACCCCGATTAACGAGTTTTTTATTCGGATTAATAAAGGAAGCATAGTCCGACATCTCTTCCAGCTGCCTAACCGGAATTCCGAGAGGACGGTATTTCATAAGCACGCCAATCTGAAGATAAGGCAAAATCCGGTGCATTTTTTTCATAGACTCCTGCTCAAAAGACTGGACCACTTTATCAGATAGCGGGTATTTCGCTAACTCCTCCGCTACCTGCTGTTCAATCCCGGGATACAGCGACGGGCTTTTCAACTCGATCAGCATGCCTGCTTTCCCGTTATAGCGTTTAAGCACCTCAGAAAAAGTCATGATCCGTTCCCCTTTAAATTCAGGGGAAAACCAGCTTCCCGCATCAAGCTTTTTCAAGTCGGCTGCAAGTAAATCCCGTACCTCGCCGCTGCCATTCGTTGTCCGGTTTACACTCGTATCGTGGATGACGACCAATTCGCCGTCCCGTGTACGCTGAACATCAAATTCAATCAGATCTGTTCCGATTTCAAGCGCTTTGTCAAAGGAAGCCTTCGTATTTTCAGGTGCATACCCTGATGCCCCTCGGTGAGCAATTGTCAGCATATTGTTTTCTGCCCCTCCCGTAACCGGCTCTCCATATGCCTTTACCGCATGTGACAGGAGGAGCCCTGTGAGTATGACGCTGCAGAGAATGAGGAAGGAATTTTTCAAGAGAATCTCTCCTAACCGTTTTCCTACAGCGTACCTCTTTCGTTTTAACTCATCATAAAGGGATTGTGATGATTTTTCAATTTTTGTGTGAAGGAAAAAAGGAGCTCAGAACCAGGAAATTTACAATAGAGGCGGTGAGGAAGGAACTATTTCGGCTCTTCTTTTCAGCATATTTCCTGATCAACTGCCATATGAATCTAGTAAGAGAAGGCATGAGGGGGACAAGTTAATGAGTATGGAAAATAAGGTCGCTCGCTACCGGGCTGTTTCGCTGCAAATAAAAGAGCTTGAATCCGAACTGGGGCAGCTGAAGGAAGAGCTGCATGCTTATTTTGACGGCCGGTTTGGCGAAAACCAGAAGGGAAAGGCGCAAATTGGAGATTATGTGGTGCAGCGGCAAATCCGTTCCACTGAGGCTTATACAGATGATACGCTGGTCGCCAGGCTCGAGGAGCTCCGCATGGAGGATTGCATCAGGACGGTGAAAAAACCGGATAAAGAAAAAATTGATGCAGCTCTCACTCTCGGTATTTTATCCGGAGAGCAGCTGAAGGGCTGTATTCTTCAAAAGCTTTCGAAAGCACTTGTCGTAAAAGAAAAATAGAATCCAGCGCCGAATCCATCCGGGTTCGGTTTTTTAGATTAGAATAATTCCTTTTTCCTTGTACAGATAGAAACCACTGCATAAATCTGTGAGTCTTTTAAACTAATTATGTTTTCAATATAAATATTTAGCGTTTAAACTTCCTCTGATTTGGTTATTTAACCAGTACGCATACAGCAGCAAGATGAATTTTTATTAAAGGGGAGAACAACATGAGTGCGGGAAATCTCTGGTTTACACTATTAACTTGTGCACTTTTTATGGGCATCGTCGCCTGGATTTCATATAAAAAATCCAAAAATGACGTAGGGGATTCAGACGGATATTTTCTTGCGGGACGGGGTTTGAACGGTACATTTATCGCCGGGTCTCTTCTGCTTACAAACCTGTCCGCTGAGCAGCTTGTCGGTTTGAATGGACAAGCTTACCGCACGAACCTTACCAACATGGCTTGGGAGGTAACCGCAGCGATTCCCATCATTATTATGGCTCTCTACCTTTTGCCGAAATACCTCGGCGGAAATTTCACCACCCTTCCTGAATTTTTGAGCAAACGCTTTGATGAAGGCGTTCGGCTATATACGGTCATTCTTTTCATGCTCGGCTATGTATTCGTTACAAGTCCCTCCATGCTTTACTCCGGGGCCATCGCCGTTCTTAAACTATTTGATGTTCCTTCTATTTTCGGAATCAGCTATGAACAATCCATTTGGGTCGTTGTTTGGGGGATTGGAATAATCGGTGCCGTCTACGCCATCTTCGGCGGGTTAAAGGCCGTTGCCATCTCCGATACGTTAAACGGAATCGGATTGCTCGTAATCGGGGCACTCGTTCCGATTCTTGGATTTGTCGCATTGGGCGGCGGAAATTTCCTTGACGGAGTTAAGGAACTGACGACTAACCATTCGGAAAAACTGAATGCCATAGGCGGTCCTCAGGATTCCGTTCCATTTGGCACAATTTTCACGGGAATGATTATTGCCAATCTGTTCTACTGGGCATCCAATCAATATGTCATCCAGCGGACCCTCGGGGCTCAGAACCTGGCTGAAGGCCAGAAAGGCGTCATCATCTCCGGTTTCTATAAGCTGCTGATTCCTTTATTCATGATGATCCCGGGTGTCATTGTCTTCCACCAGTACGGAGATTCACTGAAATCAGTTGACCTTGCCTACCCGACATTGATTGCGGAAGTGCTCCCGACATGGCTGTCAGGAATTTTCCTTGCCGTCTTGCTTGGAGCGGTATTCAGTTCCTTTAACTCTTTATTAAACAGTGCAGCCACGATGTTCGCACTTGACGTCTACAAAGCACGATTCAATCCGAAGGTAAGCGATAAAAGGCTCATCATGGTCAGCCAATGGTTCGGGACATTTTTAGCACTCGTCACCTTATTCATTGCCCCTTTGCTGATGTACGCTCCTAATGGACTCTGGGATTTAATCAGGAAATTCACCGGATTCTTTAACGTTCCGATTATCGCCATTGTCCTGATTGGTGTACTGACCAAATACGTACCGGCCATCGCATGCAAATTCATCATCATTTTCCATGTGATCGCGTACTATATGCTTATCTGGGGAACCGATCAGCTATTCGGATTTAAATGGGAAATCAACTTCATCTACATTTACGCCATTCTATTTGCAGTCGAAATTGCCATCATGCTGGCTTTTGGATGGATGAAACCGAGGTCGACTCCATTCGAATTTAAATCCAGAGCGGCCGTCGATATGGTGCCATGGAAATATGCTTTGTCCACTTCCGTTCTATTAATCGCTTTAGTAGCCATGACCTACATCGTTTTCTCACCAATCGGACTCGCGTACGAGCAGGCAATCGTATCGCCTTATTTCTGGCCCGCCATGGCCGGAGTCGCAGCCATTGCAGCCTTCTTCATGGTATGGTCCGTGAAGTTCTGGAACAAGCGATATTCCGATTATGTAGCAAAACAGCAGATGAATCTGAACGATATAAAGAAGCGCGGCAAGCTTGTACCGCATGGAGTAACCCCAAGCTTCGTCAAATACAGCAGCAAACAGGAAATTTGATGACTCTATCCCCTCCCGCTTTACGGTGAGGGGATTTTAGCGTTGAGCCTCTTTGGGGAAGCCTTGTTATTTTTGAAGCTTGATATCCTGTCGTACTCTGCTATTCCGGAGGACTCCATTTTCCCGCCGAACCCGGCCTTTTTCCTGCCAAAATTCAGACTTTTCCGGCCGGCCCGGTTCCTTTTCCTGCCGTTCTCGAACGTTTTCCCGCCAACCTTCATTTTCCTGCCGTACCCGGCCTTTTTCCTGCCAAAACTCAGACTTTTCCGGCCGGCCCTGTTCCTTTTCCTGCCGTTCTCGAACGTTTTCCCGCCAAACTCCATTTTCCTGCCGAACCCGGCCTTTTTCCGGCCAAAATTCAGACTTTCCGGCCGGCACGGTTCCTTTTCCTGCCGTTCTCGAACGTTTTCCCGCCTACCTTCCTTTTCCTGCCGAACCAGGCCTTTATCCTGCCAAAACTCAGACTTTTCAGGCCGGCCCGGTTCCTTTTCCTGCCGTTCTCGAATGTTTTCCCGCCAACCTTCATTTTCCCGCCGAACCCGGCCTTTTTCCGGCCAAAACTCAGACTTTTCCGGCCGGCACGGTTCCTTTTCCGGCCGGTCCGGTTCCTTTTCCTGCCGTTCTCGAACGTTTTCCCGCCAAACTCCATTTTCCCGCCGAACCAGGACTTTATCCTGCCAAAACTCGGACTTTTCCGGCCGGCCCGGTTCCTTTTCCTGCCGTTCTCGAACGTTTTCCCGCCTACCTTCATTTTCCCGCCGAATCATGCCTATATCCTGCCGAACCACAATCTTTTCCGGCCGGCCCGGTTCCTTTTCCTACCGTTCTTGAACGTTTTCCCGCCAAACTCCATTTTCCCGCCGAACCCGGCCTTTATCCGGCCAAAGCTCAGACTTTTCCGGCCGGTCCGGTTCCTTTTCCGGCCGTTCTCGAACGTTTTCCCGCCAGCCTTCATTTTCCTGCCGAATTAGGCCTTTTTCCTGCCAAAACTCAAACTTTTCCAGCCCGCTCACCTTCCTGCCGCACATCCTAAACCCTGCCTGACGCGATGCCCCAAATCCCAAAATGAAGCTTAAAAAAACTCCATATGATCCTTTTCCGCCCTGTAATACTCCAGCCGGTCCTGAAGGGTGCCGGTGTGCAGTTCAAATTTATGGCCGTCAGGGTCTGTGAAATAGATCGATTTTTTGTCTTTTTCGTTCCGTTCCCGCCCGGGGAGGACAGGGACAGTCAGTCGTTCCAGTTTCTCAAGCCACATTCCAAGATCCTTTTCTTCTATTGAAAAAGCAATGTGTGTGTATGAGCTGTTTATTTCCTTTCTTGGAATATCCGATTCTTCATTTAATGCGAGCCAGATTCCGCTGAGATCAAAATAGGCGGTTGTTTTTCCTTTTACCAGCAGTTTTGCGCCCAGGACCTGCTCGTAAAAGGAGATGGAACGGGACAGGCTGGATACCGAAAACAGCATGTGGTTAAGACCGTTGATTTTCATCCTTCTGCTCCTTTCCCGTTCTACATGAACGTTCCTGATATATTTCTCTTAAACAGTTCCGGTTCCTGCCGTTTCGAGTTATGATGAAGAAGTGACTTTACAGGAATTGGGGTAGTACAGCGATGAGAATTAGAGATTGGGATGCGAATTTAAAAGTACGGCTTTTCGGGGAAGCGCTGATGAATATTACGTTCTGGATGTTTTTCCCCTTTCTTGCGATTTATTTTTCAGATGAGTTCGGCAAAGAGACAGCTGGCCTTTTCTTAATAGCGGCACAGGTTTTTTCAGTTTTTGCGAATTTGCTTGGCGGGTACAGTGCCGATCGTTTTGGGCGGAAGAAAATGATGGTGCTTGCCTCTGTCGGACAGGGGATTTCCTTTATCGTTTTCGGCATCGCCGTTTCACCGGCAGTTGATATGCCTTCGATTGCGTTTGTCTGCTTTGCGCTTGCAGGTGTGTTCGGCGCCCTTTACTGGCCTGCGAGCCAGGCGATGATTGCGGATGTGGTGCCGGAAAAAGACAGAAGTGATGTATTTGCCGTTTTTTATACTTCATTAAATATCGCCGTTGTTCTTGGACCGATTCTCGGAAGTATTTTTTATGTTCAATACAAGGTGGAGCTGCTTGTCGTTTCAGGCCTGGTATGTATGCTGCTTGCTTTCATCCTGTTTAAATGGACAAGGGAAACCGCTCCGCTTGTTCTGGAAAAAAGCGACAGGCCGGAACAGTTCAAATGGTATCATGCGATTCGCTCCCAAGTGAAGGATTACGGGGTTATTTTCCGCGACAAAACGTTTATGCTTTATATCCTTGCAGGGGTTCTCGGTGCCCAGACCTTTATGCAGCTTGATTTGCTGATGCCCGTTTATATAAAAGAGATGATTTCAAATGAGACGATCTGGAACCTTCCCGGCTGGGATTTGACAGTGAACGGAGAACAGTCCTTCGGGATTGTGCTGTCTGAAAACGGGCTTCTTGTGGCCATTTTCACGATTTCTGTTACACGTTGGATGACAAGATACCGGGAACGGAATGTATTCATTTTGTCTTCCGTCTTTTACGCGATATCCATCCTCTGGTTCGGACAAATGTCGAGTACCATCGGATTCCTTGGAGCGATGGCCTTGTTTACCTTTGCCGAGCTGATGACAGCGGGCCTTCAGCAGAGCTTCATCTCAAGAATTGCTCCGGAAGACATGCGCGGCCAGTATTTTGCTGCAGCGAGCCTGCGGTTTACGATTGGCCGTACGATTGCGCCCCTTTCGATCCCGATGACCGTCTGGTTTGGATACAATTGGACGTTTATCATCCTTTCCGTGCTTGCCTGTGCGGGTGCTGTCCTTTATTATGTGATGTTTCAGCGCTATGACAATCCATCTGCGAAAGGTCTGAACGTTCAGGGCTAGCCGCTATACTCGCAATTGCCCAGGTTCTTTTATATAGTAGAAGATGAGAAAATTATACAGGAGGCTGTTCATCATGCTAAATGAATGGTTTGAAAAAGGCTGGACAAAGGAAACGTATATAAGCAGGATGAATGTTCATCAGGAGAATCTGCTTCACATTTATAATAGTTTTCAAATGAAGGAAGAGGACCGTGTCTTTCTGCAGACTCTGCAAAAAGAAAATCTGCGCGCCATTGTCCTGACTGCCGACTGGTGCGGGGATGCGATGGTGAACCTGCCTATTCTCATGAGACTATCGGAAGAGGCGCTTATTGAAACACGCTACCTGATCCGCGATGAAAACCTGGAATTGATGGATCAATATTTGACAAACGGAACAGCCCGCTCCATTCCGATTATCATCTTCACAAATGAGAACGGAGAAGAAGTGGCGAAGTGGGGTCCGCGTACTGCGGCTGTCCAGGAATGGGTGGATGAACAAAAGCAATCTCTTCCCGAGAAGGATGCACCTGAGTTTAAAGAGGCCTTTGCTGTATTTGCAGAAACCGTAGCAAAGCGTTTCACATCAGACACAGATTTTTGGAATCAAATTAAAGACGATCTGATCGAAACGATTAAAAATCGCATTCAATAAGGAGAGTGATATCCGTGAAAACGAAGCTTTTTGTACATGGACATGTCCAGGGCGTCGGTTTCCGGTATTATGCACAAACCATGGCGATCCAGCACAATATTAAAGGCTGGGCCAAAAATATGGACAACGGGTCCGTCGAGATTGTGGCGGACGGAGAAGGGAAGCAGGTTGCCTCTTTTATTGAGAAAATGAAAACGGGAAGCCCGCTTGCACAAGTTGAAAACATTGAGCAAATGGATTACGAGAGTGACGAGGCGCTTAGCGCTTTTGATATTAGATACTGACAAAAAACCGGCCTGTCCGCCATTGGACAGGCCGGTTTTTCTTTCAATCCGTTCCCCAATCTTTTTACCAAATCCATACAATCCCTTTCCTCTGGACGGATGCCGCCTTTCCGGAAGGCAAAGGACGGCGGGCCCTGCCGCCAAGCCGGTTCAGCGTGCTGGGATAATTTGCTTAGTTTACCCCGCCACCGCAGCGGGTAAAGTTCTTCGGGCAGCATCTTTGTTTCATCGAGTTGACGAGCCAATCGAAAAGCAGTAAAGTGTTTAAGTTGGTTGCCGGACCCTTATAGGCAAGGCGAATTGTAAAAAAAGTGTAATGATTTTATGTATGATTTGTGTATTTTTAGTTAAGAATTGGGGAAGAGGGTTTCATTCACCTAAAAAATAGATATATATTAAGAATTAAGATTAAAAAACTGTCCAATTGGAAATTTTTAGTCTTTCATGTGAATGCAAATTCTTCACCATTGCCTGAAGATGATCCAAGGTAAGGTAAGAAAGAGGAGAATCATGATTAAATTAAAATATCAAAAACTGTTAGCATGGATTCAAGCTTATCACTTAGAGATTGGTGTAGGTCTTTGCTTTATCCTGCCCCCTGCCGGTATTTTGTGGCTGGTGGTCATTGGATGGAATCATTTAAATAAAGCTGTCTATCGCAGAGCATCCTTTACGCTCAATTTAACTACATTTTTCTTTCTTTGCCTTCTCGTTTCGGCCGCGGGTTCAACGATTGTTCACCGCAACGGATCGTACCTGCTTATTGTTGCACTCATTGCCGGATATTTAGGATTGTACTTATACATTAAAGAAACCTTAACCTTAGGATCGTTTCAGCGCTATAAGCGTATTGTCATTGCCGGGGGGTTTTATTTATTTTTATCCGGATTGCTGCTGAAAGATCACACGTTTAACGGGATTTTCGCCTTATTAACCGGCACCCAATTTATCGGAGGTTCGGGAGACAGTGAAGCAAGACTGTTCGGGAGTGCCTATAACCCGAACTTTACAGCGTTTTTGCTTCTGCTGACCTTTACTTTTGTCTTAACAAGTATAATTGGCCACTTAAAAAACAGAGGGCACCGGGTATTGTTTTACCAGATTCCTCTGATTCTGATTATTGCCGCTGCGATTTTCCAAACCGGATCCCGGTCCGGTGTTGCAGCCATGTTTATTTTATCTCTGTTCTTATTAATCAAATTAAACCCGAAGCTTGGGATTACATGTCTCGGTATGCTCTATGCGGTCAGGGATCACCTGATTGCCCTCATCCCGAGAACCGAAGTGATTGACCATTCGGCCCTTGCCAGGAAAGAAATCTGGCTGAACAGCTTAAGCATTTGGAAGGACAACACCTTTTTCGGTACAACTCCGCTCGGATTTTCCGAATCGTATGTGCAGCTGACCGGAAAAGTCGTCCCTCATGCCCATAACATGTTCCTCGCCTTTTTTGCGGAATACGGAACAATCGGCGGACTGGCCTTCCTGCTTCTTGCCGGAGGGATTGCCTTTAAGTTCTGCTGTCTGTATTTTATGGAATCAAAACGGAAACAGCTGCTCAATTTGTTCATGATTTCGATTCCTGTGATCTTCCTTACAGGAATCCTCGATCACCCGCTCGTTTCGCCGCAGACGGCCTTAATTACCGTCATCCTGCTTGCTAGCTGGGACCGCTACACTGAGCCTGTCCATGTTGTGCAAAAATCAGCAGCCTATATTAAGCGGGCGTTCCTGAGAAGCAGTCTTCAGACCGAAAAGTCCCATCATGTTTCAAAGTCCCAGAAGAATAAGGGAAAATATTAGTTCTTATAAAAGACCTGAAAAGACGTGTGAAAGCCTGCACGTCTTTTTCTTTTTCACAAATGGTAAATGGACGAGATAATCAGCCATTCAGCCGGGAACTAAACGGCTAAACGGCTGATTCAAAAAAGAACCCGTCCAATTCAGGCAGGACGGGTTCTTTCCATTCTAATAAGGTTTTTCCTGGTAAAAATAATTCGGTGTCTTTATTTCATTGTTATAGTGTTTATGAAAAATATGCGTGGCTGCCGGAGACATGGGCGGGATGAGCCAAGTCCAGTCCCCTGTCACTTCTCGCCCGCTCCGCTCTTCCCGTTCTTCGAATTTCTTAAATTGGGCCGCTGCGGTATGATGATCGACAATACTGACTCCTGCTTCTTTGAAGGAATAAAGAACGGCGGCGTTAAGCTCTACAAGCGCCCGGTCCTTCCATAAGGAGGAATTCAGTTCGGTTTTCAGCCCCATTATGGAAGCGACCTTCGGAAGCATATTGTAGCGGTTTTCGTCCGCCAGGTTTCTCGCTCCGATTTCCGTACCCATATACCAGCCGTTGAAGGGGGCTGCCCCATAAATGATGCCGCCGATTTCAAGGCTCATATCCGAAATGATCGGAATCCCGTACCATTTCAGGAAAAGATCCTCGAAAGCCGGGAGCTCCGGATGAACAATCGGCACCTCAATGACCGCGCGATCAGGGATTGAAAACCATTTCGGCGGGTTGTCCGCTGTCGATATGACAAGCGGGAGAATATCGTAATCCGTTCCTTCCCCTTCCCATCCAAGCTCCCTGCACACATTAGTGAACGGCACAGATGCAGGATCGCCCCTGTACCCTTCGGCTGATTCATAGCCGGCATAGCGGATCAGCTGATGGTTCCAAATGCGAATAGGGTGGACTTCCCCCTTTTTCGGTTTAAATATCGTAATAGCCGGACGGATTTTTCCTCCGTTCGATGCGTATTCAATATGGCGGATTAGGGCTTCCGCCACTTGTTCTTCCGTTTCTGCCTGGCGTTCATCCATTACGTGCATGGATTGCCAGAACAGCCTGCCGATGCAGCGGTTGCTGTTGCGCCATGCCATTTTCGCTCCATATTCAAGCTCTTCGATTGTGTGTTCATACTGTCCGCACGTTGCAATCTCTTCTTTTATCCGGAGCAGGCGGTCTTCGATTTCTGCTTCTTTCCCAAGTTCATGATAACTGATATGAATGAATTCTTTTGCCTTCAGGAACAGGTCATTTGATTCTGTCACCGCTGTCCTCCTATGTGTCGTACTATACTTTTTACCATTTTAACAATAGTAGAAATGGTTCACAATGTCCAATGGTTCAAAAGAGGTAAAATCATCCAGACGGAAAACATTCAGCCGTTTTGGCCCCTCTCCAATCGGGTACTTTTATACGGTAAGAAAAAAGGAGGAAATGAACGATGACTGGTCAAATGACTTATACGAAACATTATATAAACGGTGAATGGACAGATGGATCGAGCGACAAAACCATTGAGAATGTGAATCCCTTTACAGGAGAGCTGCTGTTTGAGATACGCTCGGCAGACAAAAACGATTTGGATCTGGCATACCAATCAGCGAAACAGGCTCAGAAAAGCTGGAGCCGGACATTGCCTGCCGAACGGAGAACGATTCTTGACAATGTCGCCCGGCAGCTGAACGAGCGGAGAGAGGAAATCATCAGCTGGCTTGTTCAGGAATCAGGAAGCACCCGGATTAAGGCGGAGGCCGAGTGGTCTGCTACCTTAAATATCGTTCAGGAATCAGCAAGCTTCCCTAACCGGATGGAGGGCAAAATCCTTCCTTCAAACATTCCCGGAAAAGAAAACCGTGTATATCTTACTGCGAAAGGAGTTGTCGGTGTAATCGGCCCGTGGAATTTCCCGCTTCATTTAGCGATGAGATCGGTTGCACCGGCAATCGCTACAGGGAATACCGTCGTGCTGAAGCCTTCTTCCGACACTCTCGTTACATCCGGATTCCTGCTCGCTGATTTGTTTGAAAAAGCAGAGCTGCCAAAAGGCGTCCTTAATGTTGTAGCCGGCAGGGGCTCTGAAATCGGCGATGAATTTGTTCTCCATCCCATTCCGAAAGTCATTTCCTTTACCGGTTCTACAGAAGTTGGGCAGCGTATCGCAGAGCTTGCAGCTAAAGGGTTGAAGGAAACGGCTCTCGAGCTTGGCGGCAATAATGTAATGATCGTTTTGGAGGATGCTGATCTAGAACAGGCGGCAAACGCAGCGGTCTTTGGAAAGTTCCTTCACCAGGGTCAAATCTGCATGGCACTGAACCGGATTATTGTCGTGGATGAGGTGTACGATGCCTTTGCCGAAAAATTCATAGAAAAAGCGAAGAGTCTTGCAGCAGGAGACCCGAATGACAAGAATACGGCTGTCGGTCCATTGATTAACGAAGACGCTTTAAGCCGCATTCACAAAGATGTGGAAGACAGCACGGCGATGGGGGCAAAAATGCTCGTCTCCGGCAAAGCGGACGGAAATGTCCTCCATCCGATTGTCCTTGGTGAAGTAACGAATGACATGCCCATTGCCAAAAAAGAAATCTTCGGCCCTGTGGCACCGCTCCTCCGTGCCAAAAATGAGGAGGAAGCCATTGCCATCGCCAATGATTCTGAATACGGCCTGAGCGGCTCAATTTTCAGCGGAGACGTTCACCGCGGGGTCCGCGCCGCTAAAGAAATCGAGACAGGCATGATTCATGTAAATGACCAATCCGTAAACGACGAAGCACACGTTGCCTTCGGAGGAGAGAAGCACTCAGGAATCGGACGCTTCGGCGGAGAGTGGGCCATCGAAAAATTCACAACCGTGAAATGGATCGGGGTCATGGATGAGCCGAGGAAATATCCTTTTTAATTCATATCAATCCAGTAAAAAACGCCGGATATTTGTATCCGGCGTTTTCTTATGCCAGAAACCATGCACAATGGCTTAAGCACGGTTTTCTTTCTCTTTTCAGCCCATTCCAGCGGGGCTGTCTGCGTGAATGGCTGTGCCCAGGGACTTAAACAAACGTTTGATTTATATACTGTCTCTCATTCTTCGAACCAGTTCTTCTCCTGCCGCTGTCCCTGACAGATACGCGCTTTCGAACCTTGTCCGCCCGGCCGGATCGTTTTCTTTCAAGAAGGCATCTCCTGCTATAAGGAAAGGATGCTTCTGATTCAAATCCAGAAAAGGGTGTTGATAAGGCTTTACTGCTTCAGCATACCGCCATTTCTTCAGCTGAACTGCTTCCACATTTCCTTCGCCTATATACGCTTCTGCCTTCTTTAAAATCAGCGATAAAATTTCATCGTCCGCCATTTCAAAATGCTCTTTCGACCATTCACCCGTCATATAAATGACTGTAATCGGCACAGGTGAAATTCCTTTTGCGGACTGATCGGCCATTCTTTCGATCCCGTCCGGCAGCGAGCGGTCAAGATGCCCGTGATCGCCAATGCTGCTTTTCTCTTTCACTGTCACTAAAGCAGCCAGGCACGGATTAAATTTTATCTCCTCAAGCTCCTTCGCACCGGGTATTGAGCTTGCATTCAGCAGTTCAGCTGCCTGCGGGGCTGGAATGGTCAGTAGGACTGCAGCGCTTTGGATGCTTTCCCCTTTTTCAGAGAATAGCTGAAATCCTCCGGGCACCTCCTCCACGCGGACAATCTTCATGTCCGTTCTCACATCAAGATCGGCCGCCAGTTTTTTTGCCAGACTGTTCATCCCTTCCGTACCGGTATATCGGGGATATGGATCCGCGTACCATTCTTTTATCCACCCGGCTTCCAGCCATTGAGCTGTTCTTTTTTTCAGTTCATCTGTCCTTACGGTAAAAAACTGCGCTCCATGATCTGCTCTTCCGCCGCCGATTCTCCGTGTAGCAAGCCTTCCGCCCGGACTTCTCCCTTTATCAATCAGGGTTACATCTGTCAGACCATTTTCTTTTAATACCGCTGCGGCCGTTAAACCTGAAAGGCCGGCACCAACAATGACAATTTTCACATTCAATCCCTCCCTTTTTCCACTTTACCCTGAAACTTTCCTGCACGCCAAAATGAATATGCCTTTTTCAAGGTGTATTCTTTGAACAAGCTTGTGCATGATGATAGGGTAAATATAGATACGCGAATTCAAGGAGGAATTGACAATGGAAAAAACAACTCAAAAGCAAATCCAGCTTGCACAGCGTCCGAACGGAATGCCGGATGCAAGCACATTCCGCTTTACTGAAACCAATGTCCCCGAACCGAAAGAAGGAGAAGTGCTCGTCCGCACCCTTTACCTATCTGTAGACCCTTATATGAGGGGCAGAATGCAGGATACGAAATCGTACGTAGAGCCTTTCCCTCTTAATGAAGTCATTCATGGAGGAGCTGTCGGCGAAATCGTTCAGTCGAATTCTCCTGACTTTAAACGCGGAGACACCATTGTCGGCATGCTTGGCTGGCAGGAATATTCCGCAGTTCCGGCAAAAGCTGTCCGCAAAATTGATCCGAATGTGGCACCGATCACGACTGCGCTTGGCGTTTTAGGGATGCCCGGACTGACAGCCTATTTCGGGCTTCTTCATATCGGACAGCCTCAGGAAGGCGAAACCGTCGTTGTCTCCGGTGCTGCAGGGGCCGTCGGTTCCATTGTCGGTCAAATTGCAAAGATTAAAGGCGCCCGCGTCGTTGGAATTGCAGGCTCCGATGACAAAATTAAGTACCTGAAAGAAATCGGGTTCGATGAAACCATTAATTACAAAACCGATGATGTTGAAAAAGCGCTTGAAAAAGCGTGTCCAAATGGAGTCGATGTGTATTTCGACAACGTCGGCGGTGAAATTTCCGATGCCGTATACAGCCTGTTGAACAAATTTGCGCGTGTTCCAATCTGCGGAGCCATCTCCTCTTATAATAAAGCCGGGGAAGATTTAGGTCCCCGCGTTCAAACGAAGCTCATCAAATCAAGTGCTTTGATGAAAGGGTTTGTTGTCGGAGACTACGCAGACCGCTTTGAAGAAGGCTCCCATGAGCTGGGAGCATGGGTGCAGAATGGCAGCCTGAAATATGAAGAAACCATCGTCGAAGGCTTTGAAAACATTCCGGAGGCATTCCTTGGTCTGTTCAAAGGCTCTAACCTTGGGAAACAGCTCGTTAAAGTGACCGATCCGCTTTATGCGAAAATCTGATCACGAAGAAATCCCCTTTAAGCATAAAGGCTTAAAGGGGATTTTTTTTATGTTTCGTCCATTCTTTGATTTCCTGCAGCACCGGCATTTCATGAAGCTCTTCCTCTGTAACCCGGCTCCATACAATGCCCTCAGGCTTCCTGACATTCGAGCCTGTCTTAAACAGCCCTTCCTCTGTTGCAATCCAATCCGCCGTTAAATCAAATTCTTCCACCGGAATATCATCCTCTACAACCTGCCGGCTGTTGACGGTTGTCACGACCGGGACCTCCGGATTGCCAAGTTCTCTTATGATGGCATATTCCCTGTCGGCATAGCCTTCTCCCTTTCCGAGCCGTCTGCCATCTGAGGTCATCGCAACAGACCCGACGACAATCAGGTCGATTTGCGGCATCTCTGATAACGGCAATAGCTTTCCATAGTCCTTTATATGACTTAAACTGGCTGCTCTTCGTTCTTCCCCTGCCGGCACCCATTCCGGTTTCACCTGGATAAACCCTGCTTTCAGCCTCGGCGTCGGCACCAGAAGAGTTTTCCCGTCTTTCAGCACCTGTGCCCTCAATGGCAGCTGAGGCGCGTCAGGATTCACTTTGACGACCTTTGCCTGTTTATATTCTGGCATCTGCACAACGAACGCCGCGGCTTTTTCTGCCCCTTTCACATTTGGAATTCTTCCCTTGAGAGGAAACGGAAACCTGCCGAGCTTCTCTTCTTCTAAAAGGCTCCATACCTTTTCGCGGATTTCTTTTTTATTTGACATGTTTTAGCCCCTTTTTTGTTTTTCCTTTAAATTATCAGGAAATACAGCATGATGTCAGCCATCCAGCCTTGAATCGCTAAATTACACATGAATTACCGCAGTTTTTCCCGGGAAATAATCAAATTGCAACGGCATTCCCCTTCATTCTTTCCGGAAATTCTCTTTCTTTTTCTTCCTCCTCTCTCTTTAACTAAACAGCCTGGTTCGATATAATCATGGAGTGAGCATAAATCTAATCATTTTGACTATACAAGTACGGGTAAACTGCCTGCTGATTTCCGTTTCCGCCGATTTCTTTCCTCTCCAATCAACAGGCGTTACAGCACCATGCTTGAACATAGCCTATATAAAAGGAAAAGGTGTATAAAATGAGTGTATTATCAGTTAAAGATCTCAGCCACGGTTTTGGTGACCGGGCTATATTCAACAACGTTTCCTTCCGTCTTTTGAAGGGCGAGCACATCGGATTGATCGGAGCGAACGGGGAAGGTAAATCCACGTTCATGAACATCATTACCGGAAAGCTTGAGCCGGATGAAGGAAAAGTGGAATGGTCCAAAAAAGTGCGTGTCGGCTATCTGGATCAGCATACTCAATTGGAAAAGGGCCAGACGATGCGCCAGGTTTTGCAAGGCGCTTTTCAGTATTTGTTTGATATCGAAGCTGAAATGAACGGCATGTACGATAAAATGGGCAGTGCCACTCCGGAAGAGCTTGAAAAACTTCTGGAGGATGTAGGAGTATTGCAGGACACCCTTACGAATAATGACTTTTATGTCATTGATTCAAAGGTGGAAGAGGTTGCCCGCGGACTGGGCCTGACCGATATCGGCCTTGAGCGTGAGGTTCAGGATTTAAGCGGAGGCCAGCGGACAAAAGTCCTTCTCGCCAAGCTTCTTTTAGAAAAGCCGGACATTCTTTTACTTGATGAGCCGACGAACTACTTGGACGAACAGCACATTGAGTGGCTGAAGCGCTATCTGCAGGAATATGAGAATGCTTTTATCCTGATTTCGCATGATATTCCCTTTTTGAACAGCGTAATCAACCTGATCTATCATATGGAGAATCAGGAACTGAACCGCTATGTCGGCGATTATCATGATTTCATGAAAGTATATGAAGTGAAAAAACAGCAGCTTGAATCAGCCTTTAAAAAACAGCAGGCCGAAATTGCCGATTTAAAGGACTTCGTTGCCCGGAACAAAGCGCGCGTTTCTACACGTAATATGGCTATGTCCCGTCAAAAGAAGCTGGATAAAATGGATGTCATTGAGCTTGCTGCGGAAAAACCAAAGCCTCAGTTCAACTTCAAAGAGTCCCGCGCAGCAGGAAAAGTGATTTTCGAAACGAAGGATTTGGTGATCGGGTACAATGAGCCCCTCTCAAACCCTCTTAACCTCCGGATGGAACGCGGACAGAAGATCGCTCTTGTCGGTGCAAACGGAATCGGTAAAACAACCCTCCTCCGCAGCATCCTTGGAGAAATCAAACCGCTGTCAGGCGCAGTGGAACGCGGGGATTATCTCAACATCGGCTATTTCGAGCAGGAAGTGAAAACAAGCAATTATAATACGTGCATAGAGGAAGTATGGAACGCATTCCCCTCTCTTAATCAGGCGGAAGTCCGTGCAGCCCTTGCCAAATGCGGCCTGACGACGAAGCACATTGAAAGCAAAATTGAAGTGCTGAGCGGAGGGGAAAAAGCAAAGGTCCGTTTCTGCAAATTGATGAACACGGAGAGCAACCTTCTCGTACTCGATGAGCCGACCAATCACCTGGACGTAGATGCAAAGGAAGAATTAAAGCGTGCCCTCCTTGCTTATAAAGGAAGCATCCTCATGATCTCCCATGAACCTGAATTTTATCAGGGACTGGCGACAGAGGTGTGGAACTGCGAAAGCTGGACGACGAAGGTATTTTAATCATAAAACATTGGATGGAAATGGATTCCCTCGGAAGGCTGCGAGAGCATTCCGGGGGTTTTTAATTTATTGGCTCGGTTAAAGCCTAATGTTGATTTTTAAAACTAGTTGATTGAAGTGGAAGGCGCGAGACTCCTGCTTAGAGCAGCGGGACAGGTGAGAACCCGCAGACGCATAGCGGCGAGGAGGCTCACCGCCCGCCCCGCTGGTCGCTGAGCGCCTGCAGCGGAAAGCAACAGCCAAGTTTAAGAGAGCTAATTTATTCACTGTTGATTGAAGCGGAAGGCGGAAGACTCTTTCATGCGCCCGCCCAAGGAAAAAGGAACGCCCTCATAGCTGCACTAAGTGTGACAGGGTACGATCCCTGTTTCAATATACCTCAACCGGCGGCTAACCGCCCCATCTAAATTAAAACAGACGAGGGAGACAATAGATGAACCGACTGATCATGCTTTTCCTTTTTATGCTGGGGGCGCTTCTCCTTACAGCGTGCAGCCCGGAGCAAAAAGAAATTGATTCCTATATTGATCAAGTGACCGATTGGAATACAGCCGAGTATAAGATTATCAGTGAATACGAGGATGCGTATCAAAATGAAAAGATGTCCGAAGAGGAATATATAGCCATCCTTGATAAGGCCTATAAAAACTATCCCGGCTTTCTGCAAAAAGTAGAAGCGTTTCGGCCGGATTCTGAACGGCTGGCGGATATTCACCGATTGTACATGAAATCGCTGAAAAGCTACTTAGAATCGATGAAACTGGATAGAGCCTATTATGAAGCGGATACGGAGGATGAACAAAACCGGCTGGACCAAGAGTTCTCTGCCAAGTCTGAGGAAGCGGCCTCAATCTCTGAAACTTTTGAAAAAAGGCTAGAAAAGCTTGCATCCCAGAACTTTATTGACCTGGAATGGCAAAATATTGAATAGAAAGCGAAAAAGCCGCCGGTTTATAAACCGGCGGCTTTTATTAGGAAGAAAAATAGGTTTGAATGGCTTTTGGCAAGGTACTGACAGACAGGACATCAAGAGCGGCTTCCGATTGGTTCATCGCTTTCACATGGGAAGGTGTAAGGCCTGTAAACATCGGTTCCACACCCATGAGCCTGAATTCAGCCGTCAGTTTCCCGAGTTCTTCCAGTCCGTCTCCTGTCAGCGATCCGATCCCGTGAAAATCTAAGATGGCATGTTCAAAGTCTTTTTCAAAAAGACTGTTCAGCAATCTAGTCCGGTTCCTGCTGATCAAGTTTTCCTCCAAATTTCCAAACAGAGGAATGAGCACCAGCTTCGGTGATATTGTAATCGCAGGTCCAGACAGTTCGGTGATTTTCTCCAATGATTTTTCAAGCGCTTCTTTTTGGAAAAGCAGCTCCAAATCCGTCTCGGCAAGGCGTCTCTGCTGATCACTGATTTTGCTGATGAGCTCTGCCATATGCAAATCCTGGGGGTGACAGACTAAATGCCCGATTTCACCATCCCACTTAACCGCAAGCTTAAAGGTTGCGAGTGTCCCGCTTTTTGTGAGCAGAGCAAGCTCCGCCTCTTTTTTTCCGTCCCCCGTCAAAAATTTCATAGCCTTTGGGCGGCTCTCACTATCAGCAAGTTCAAGAATTGATGAATCATCCTGAAATGAAAAAAGATCCCTGGCTTCATCAGAGCATTCAAGGATCTCGAATTGCCTGTTGATTAAGAAGTATGCCAAAGGCATATGTTTGCTATTTGACAACTTGACCTCCTCCGGACTGCTCTAAATGGAACCAGTCAGCAAGCTGATAAAGAGACGGGACGAAGCATGTCCGTTCAGAACCATATTGGGTAAAATCATGGGTAGCAAGAAGACGGCCTCCAAGCAGCACGGTCGGTTCGGTTTCTATGGCCTCGAGCTTCTCAATATAATATTTAAGCACCCCTGCACGGTAGCTCAAACTAAAAGACAGACCGATTACATGCGGCTGCCAGCTCTGAGCCGCAGATACTGCATATTCAAGCGGCAGGTTGGGACCCATAAACTTCGTTTCCCAGCCATTTTCCTCGAATAAAATATGGACCATTTTCAGACCAAGGTAATGGTCTTCATCCTGCACGCACAAAAACATAGCTTTCTTTTTATCTGAAGAAGGGTTCCCATTTTTCTCTCTCAAAAGATAGTGATATTTTGCCAGGATATAATCGCAGGTCGACGTAGCCAAATGCTCATCCGCCACGGTTACCTCATTATTCTCCCACAGTTCGCCTATATATCTCATTGCTTTTGTTATTAGCCCCTCAAATAAATCAAGGGTACTTGCACCTTCGTTCATTTGACGATGAATCATATCCCACGCGGATTTATGATCTCCCTCAAGAAGACTGTGTGCAAATTTCTCAGGAGGTTTCATCGTTTCACCCCTTACTGATTCGTTCTATTTACTACCCTATCATTTTTTATTCAAAAAAACGAATAGATCAGACTGGTAAATTAAGTATTCTGACGGCGGATTCCAACAATTCTTAGCAATGATTGTGCCTCTGCCAGGGTCAAAACAAAAATAGAGTATGACTAGAATTTTACAGCAGAATCCGTCCATAGTACAGTAAAAACCGCCGGATCATCCGGCGGTTTTTGTCAGGATTTAGCCTGGTCAATTTCCTCAAGGATCAGGGAGAGCTCTTCCCACCGCTCCATTGAGTATTCGAGCTTCTCTTCCGTTTCCTTTTGCTCCTGCATCAGCTTTTGAATTTTGCCGAAATCACTTCCGGCCTGATCAATCCCGGTCTGAAGTTCACTCAGTTTTTCTTCCAATGCTGCAATTTGATCTTCCAGACCGTTCCATTCCTGCTGCTCCTTATAGGAAAGCTTTTTCCTCGTTTCTTTCACGGGTTTTGCCGTTTCAGCGGGTTTAGCTGCTTTTTTCTCGGCCGTCTGGATTTTCCGCTCTTCCACATACTCTGTGTAGTTCCCGTAAAAACGTTCGATCAGGCCGTGTCCTTTAAAGATGAACAGCTGATCAATGACCCGGTCCAAAAAGTACCGGTCATGGGATACGGTAATCACGACGCCCGGGAAATGATCCAGGTATTCCTCCAGCACGCTGAGCGTCTGCGTATCCAGATCGTTTGTCGGCTCATCCAGGAATAGAACATTCGGTTCCTGCATCAGTACATTTAAAAGGTAAAGACGGCGGCGTTCCCCCCCGGATAGCTTGCGGATGTAGGTATACTGCATCGATCTCGGGAATAGAAAACGCTCCAGCATCTGCTCGGCGGTTATCGCCGTTCCATCGATGGTATGGACAATCTCCGCTGTTTCTTTAATGTAATCAATCATACGAAGGTTCTCATCCATATCGGAATGGTCCTGTGTGTAATACCCGATTTTCACAGTCTCTCCCGTTTCAATCACTCCGCTGTCCGGCTGGATTTTCCCTGCCAGCATATTCAGCAGGGTGGTTTTTCCCGTTCCATTCGGACCGATCAGTCCAAGGCGGTCACCGGGAACGACCAGGTAGCTGAAATCTTTTACGAGCGGCACATCTCCGAATTGCTTACTTACGTCTGTGAGCTCCATGACCTTTTTCCCGAGCCTTGTACTTCCGAGGGCAAACTGAAGATCATGCTTCGCTGTATCAAACTTTTGCTCTTTCATATCTTCCACACGCTGGATGCGTGCCTTTTGTTTCGTCGTTCTCGCCTTCGCCCCGCGGCGCAGCCAGGCAAGTTCCCGTCTCAGGGTATTGTGATGCTTTACTTCACTTTGAATTTCCTGTTCTTCCCGCTCCGCTTTTTTCTCCAAAAACATTTCATAGTTGCCTTCGTACGTATACAGTTTTCCTTTATCAAGCTCAAAAATCTGGTTCGTCACCCGGTTCAGGAAATACCGGTCATGCGTCACAACAATAAAAGCGCCTTTGTACTGGGCAAGAAACGCTTCAAGCCACTCGATCGTATCCTGGTCAAGATGGTTCGTCGGCTCATCCAGAATCAGTAGATTGGCAGGCTGAATCAGGGCCTTCGCGATGGCGACCCGTTTTTTCTGGCCGCCTGAAAGCTCGCTTATTTTTTTGGTAAAGCTCGTAATTCCAAGACGGGTCAGGACGGTTTTAGCTGTCGTAATGGCGTCCCACGCATTCAGTTCATCGACTGTTTGCTGCATGGCCATGAGGGAAGCCTGCTTTTTTTCATCCGCAGGATCCTGTTCAAGGAGGGCGAGGGCTTTTTCATAGTCCCTCATCCCTCTCATAATCGCGGCCTCCCCGAAATAAATCTGGTCAAGCACCGTTAACTCCTCGTTCAGATCCGATGCTTGAGGCAGATATTCAATGTGAAACTGGTTGGCATGGGTCATCGAACCGGATTCTGCCGTTTCCTGACCTGCCAAATA